>NZ_JAGPXW010000026.1:0-111299 GCF_018070365.1 Micromonospora sp. D93
GACGCACCGACCGGTCGTCGCGCCGTCCGGCCCGACGCGTCGGGATCCACCGGAGAGCAGGCATTGCCCTATCCGCCGGCGCCCGGTGAACGGCCCGCCCGTGGGCGGGGCGCCGCAGCGGTACCGACTCCGGACCCCACCGGTCGGCACGGCCCGGACGCACCGCCCACCCCGGATCCGGCCGGCCGACGACGTCGTCCACCAGCCGAGCCCGGCCAGGAGGGTACGGCCGGCTCGGGTCGACCCGGGCCGGCCGGCGACCATGGCGACGACCCCTACGCCGGTGGGCGGCCCGCCGCCGGTCCCGCGGCTCGGGGGGCGGTCCGCTCCGCCCCACCCGGCCGGGCCCGACCCATCCCCGGCGACGCGCCCGCACCCGGCGCCGTGCGCCGTGGCGTCGACGGCCCACCGCGTCCCGGCCCGGGTGTCGACGCGACACGTCCGGACGGCCCGGCTCGTGCGGCGGTGCCGCCGGGTGTGGATGGTCCGCCACGTTCACGTCCGGACGGTCCGGCTCGTGCCGCCGTCCGCCCGCCCGGCGCGCAGCCGCCCACCGACGACCGGGCGGTCGGTGAACCGGGGCCGGCCGGCCTGGCCCGTGGTGGTGCGCCGGTCGGTCGACCCGCGCCGGCCGACCGTGCCGCCGGACGTGCCCTGCCTCCGAATCGGGAGCCCGGTCGTGCCGAGCCGAGCGGTGTCGCGCCCGTGCCGCCGCCCGGCCGCGCCGGCGAGCCCGTCGGCGTGGCCCGCGCCGCAGCCGTGGTGCCGTCCGCGTCCGGCCCGGTCGACCGGCCGGCGCCGGAGCCCTCCGACGGACCGGCCCTGCGTTCGGCCGGTCAGGACGTGCCGGACGACGACGCCGCGCCGGGTGCCCGTTCCGAGGAACGCCGGCAGACCCGTGAACGACGCCGCCTGCGCGCGGCGGTGTTGGTGCTGGTCAGCGTCGTGCTGCTCGGTGCGGTGCCGCTCTTCTTCGGCATCCGGACGCTGAGCCGTGACCCGGTCTTCGACAACCTGGACCAGCTCGGCGTGCCCGGCTGGGCGGCCGCGAAGACTGTCGACGACGTCAGTGGCAGCCGCTGGTGCCTGCTCGACTGCCGGCTGCGTGAACGCACCGTGACCTCGGAGAAGGCGCCCAAGGAGACGGCGCAGGTCTACGAGGACGCGCTGCGCCAGGACGGGTGGCGGCCGTGGAAGGTGAGCCGCTGCCCGGAGCAGCAGACGAAGGGCAGCTACACCTGCTGGCGTCGCGACGAGTTGACCCTCGACCTGTGGGTACGCGAGCCGACCTGTGTGCCGCCGCCGGTCGACGGGGAGCCGGCAGTCGTGCCGTCCGCCGACCCGTCGGCCGACCCGTCCGCCGACCCGTCGGCCGCTGCGACCGAGTGCGCCGGCTCGTTGGTGTCGGTGAAGGTGCGCAATGCGATCGACGACGAGCGGACCAGGCCGCAGCCGACCACCGACCCGTCACTGACCGGTGAGGATCCGTTCCCGACGGTCAGTGCGGACCCGCTGGGTGAGCCGACACCCTCACCGTCCTGAGCCGGCCTCCATCACGGACGGTAGGGTCTGGGGCTGGCGGGCACGCCCGCCACCGGTGACCGCCGACGGCTCGGCGACCGGTACGGGTGCCATGGTTGTGCGTTCCCGGGACGTCGGGTCCTGCGGAACTCTGCTTGAGGAGGACAGGCGTGGGCGACATTTTAGCGATCGCGGCGCTGGTCGCGGCATCCGCGTTCGCGGTGTTGGTGCTCATCCTGACGCTGCCCATCCTGCGGCTGCGGCACACGGTTGACGCCACCACCCGCATGATCAACGACCTCAACGATCGGACCGCTCCGCTGCTCGGCGACGTGAACACCACTGTGAAGAACGTCAACACCGCGCTGGAGCAGGTGCAGATCTCGCTCGACGGTGTGAACCTCCAGCTGGCGAAGGTCGACACCATGACCAGCCACGCGCAGAACGTCACCGCCAACGTCGCGAACCTGGCCACCGTCGTCTCCGCCGCGGCCGCCAACCCGTTGGTCAAGGTGGCCGCGTTCGGCTACGGCGTGCGTAAGGCCGCCGCCGGCCGCCGGCACGCCGAGACCGAGCGTGAGGTACGCGACACCATCAAGCAGCAGCGACGGGCCGCGCGACGCGGCAACAGCTGACCGACCGGCGTACCAGGGGGTAGCGGGACATGAGGCGCTTGTTCTGGCTCGGTATCGGGGTGGCCGTCGGTGTGGTCGTGGTCCGCAAGGCGACCCGGACCGCGCAGTCGTACACGCCGGCGGGCATCGCCAGCTCGCTGACGGAATCCGCTGGCGGGCTCGTCGAGTCGCTGCGTAGTTTCGTGGAGGACGTCCGGGTCGGGATGGCCGAACGCGAGCAGGAGATCCACCACGCGTTCGCCCAGGGCGAGGCGTTCGACGACAAGTTCGCCGACCTGCGGGAAGACCCGCGCATCGGCGATCGAGAAATCTTTCCGGAGGAACACCAGCGATGAAGACGGCGGAGATCAAGCGGCGGTACCTCGCGCACTTCGAGGCGAATGGCCACACCGTGGTGCCGTCCGCTCCGCTGCCCGCCATCAGCGACCCGAACCTGCTGTTCGTCAACGCCGGCATGGTGCAGTTCGTTCCGTATTTCCTGGGTCAGCAGACGCCCGCGTACCAGCGGGCGGTCAGCGTGCAGAAGTGCCTGCGCACCCCGGACATCGACGAGGTCGGCAAGACCAGCCGGCACGGCACGTTCTTCCAGATGAACGGCAACTTCTCCTTCGGTGACTACTTCAAGGCCGGCGCGATTCCGCTGGCCTGGGAGTTGTCCACGAAGCCGATCGCCGAGGGTGGTTACGGGCTGGATCCGGAGCGGATCTGGCCGACGATCTACCTCGACGACGACGAGGCGTACGAGATCTGGCGGTCGGTGGGGGTGCCCGCCGAGCGGATCGTCCGCCGGGGCAAGGCGGACAACTTTTGGTCGATGGGCATTCCCGGGCCGTGCGGTCCGTCGTCGGAGCTGTTCTACGACCGGGGCCCGGAGTACGGCCGTGAGGGCGGCCCGGCGGTCGACGAGGACCGGTACATGGAGTACTGGAACCTCGTCTTCATGCAGTTCGAGCGGGGTCCGGGCACGACCAAGGAGGACTACCCGATCCTGGGTGACCTGCCGGCGAAGAACATCGACACCGGCATGGGCCTGGAGCGGATGGCCTCGATCCTGCAGGGTGTGGACAACCTGTACGAGATCGACGAGGTCCGGCCGATCCTGGCCCGGGCGGCCGAGTTGACAGGTAAGCGGTACGGCGCGCACTCCGGTCACGTGGCCAGCGAGTCGCACCCGGACGACGTCCGGCTGCGGGTGATCGCGGATCACGTGCGGACCGCGCTGATGCTGATCGGCGACGGGGTGACCCCGTCGAACGAGGGTCGCGGGTACGTGCTGCGCCGGATCATGCGGCGGGCGATCCGGTCGATCCGGCTGCTGGGCTGGCAGGACCGGGCGCTGCCCGAGCTGCTGCCGGTGGCCCGGGACTGCATGGCGCCGTCGTACCCGGAGCTGGCGACCGACTTCGACCGGATCGCGGACTACGCGTACGCGGAGGAGGAAGCCTTCCTGTCGACGCTGCGTGCCGGGACGACGATCCTGGACACCGCGATCGCGGAGACCCGCACGGCGGGTGGCTCCGCGCTGTCCGGGGCGAAGGCGTTCCAGCTGCACGACACGTACGGCTTCCCGATCGATCTGACCCTGGAGATCGCCGCGGAGCAGGGCCTCACTGTCGACGACGAGGGTTTCCGGCGGCTGATGGCCGACCAGCGGACCCGGGCGAAGGCGGACGCGCAGGCCCGCAAGACGGGGCACGTCGACCTGTCGGCGTACCGGTCGGTGCTGGACGCGGGCGGGCCGGTGACGTTCACCGGGTACAGCGAGGTGTCCCGCGAGTCGACGGTGCGGGCGCTGCTCGGCGCCGACGGCCCGCGTCAGGCGGCGACCGAGGGCGACACCATCGAGCTGGTGCTGGACACCACCCCGTTCTACGCCGAGGGCGGTGGTCAGCAGCCCGACCAGGGCATGATCACGGTTGGTGGCGGGCAGGTCGAGGTGCTCGACGTGCAGCAGCCGGTGCCGGGCCTGATCGTGCACCGCGCCCGGGTGATCCGGGGCGAGGTACGCGCCGGTGAGGCTGGCTTCGCCGAGATCGACACGACCCGGCGTCGGGCGATCTCCCGGTCGCACACCGCCACGCACCTGGTGCACCAGACCATGCGCAACTTCCTCGGCGAGTCGGCCACACAGGCCGGGTCGCTGAACGCCCCCGGCCGGCTCCGGTTCGACTTCAACACCCCGACCGGGGTGTCGCCGAGCGTCCTGCGTGACGTGGAGCAGCAGGTCAACGAGGTGCTCCTGGCCGACCTGGAGGTGCACGCCTTCATCACCTCGTTGGACGAGGCGCGGCGGATCGGCGCAATGGCGCTCTTCGGCGAGAAGTACGGCGAGGAGGTGCGCGTCGTCGAGGTGGGTGACTACGCCCGGGAGCTGTGCGGCGGCACGCACGTGGCCCGCTCGGCCCAGCTCGGCCTCGTGAAGATCCTCTCCGAGTCGTCGATCGGCTCCGGTGTCCGCCGGGTCGAGGCGCTGGTCGGCATGGACGCCTTCGGCTTCCTGGCCAAGGAGCACCTGCTGGTCTCCCGGCTGGCCGAGTTGTACCGGGTGCCCAACGATCAGGTCGCCGACCGGGTGGAGCAGACAGTCACCCAACTTCGGGACGCCGAGAAGGAGCTGGAGAAGCTGCGCGCCCAGCTGGTGCTGGGTGGCGCGGCTGCGCTCGCGGCGCAGGCCAAGGACGTGCGCGGGGTCGCGTACGTGGGCACCGAGGCGCCGGAGGGCGCGGCCGGCAACGATGTGAGAACGCTCGCCCAGGAGATCCGCGGCAAGATCGACCCGGCGCGGCCGGCGGTCGTGGCGGTGGCCGCGCGGTCGAACGGCAAGGCGTCCCTGGTGGTGGCGGTCAACGCGGCGGCGCGGGGTCGCGGCCTGGCCGCGTCGGATCTGGTGAAGGCGGCGTTCTCCGGGCGCGGCGGTGGCAGCCCCGACCTGGCCCAGGGCGGCGGTCTGCCCGCGGCCGAGGCGCCGAACCTGCTGCTCACCGTCGAGAAGGCGATCACTGAGGCGTGATGCATCATCACTGCGAGTCAGGGCGGGCCATGTGGTCCGCCCTGACTCGTACCCGACCGGCGGTGACCCTCGGTGGCTGAGTTGACGCGCGGCGTGCGGATCGGCGTGGATGTCGGTCAGGTGCGGGTGGGCATCTCCCGCTCGGATCCGGACGGGATCTTGGCGACGCCGCTGGTCACCCTGGCCCGCGACCTCACGGCGGCGCCGGACGCGGTGCCGAGCGACCTCGCCGAGCTGGCCGCGTTGGTGGCCGAGCACGAGGCCGTCGGGGTTGTCGTCGGCCTTCCGGTCAATCTCGCCGGCAAGCACGGCCCTGCGGCCGTCCACGTGAAGGCGTACGCTGACCGACTGGTCGATGTGATAGCGCCTGTCCCGGTAACGCTCACTGACGAGAGGATGTCGACCGTGGTCGCTTCTCGTAGGCTTGCCGAGCGTGGCGTCCGAGGTAAACGTCAACGTGCGGTTGTCGATCAGGCGGCCGCGGTGGAGATCCTGCAGAGCTGGCTGGACGCGCAGCGGAGGCGGACGTAATGATCGACGATCTAGATCTTGGGTTCGACGAGCCGGAGCGGGGGGAGAAGGGTCGGCACCGGCGCGGCTTCCGCAAGCGCAAGAGCGGGTCCGGCGGCAGCAGCCGGGGCAAGACGTTCCTGGCCCTGCTGATGGCCCTGTTCCTGCTGGGCGGCATCGGCGGCGGCGCCTTCTACGGCTTCGACCGCATCCAGAACTACTTCGTCACCCCCGACTACGACGGCGGCGGGGCCGGTGAGATCACCGTCGAGATCAAGGGCGGCGCGCTGATCGCCGACATGGCCGACGCCCTGGTGGCGGCCGACGTGGTGAAGAGCCAGAAGGCCTTCATCGAGGCGGCCGAGGCCAACTCGCGTAGCAAGAACATCCAGCCGGGCACGTACAAGCTGCGCAAGCAGATGAGCGGCGCGAACGCCGTGACCGCGATGCTCGACCTGAAGAACAAGATCGTCAACGGGCTGACCATCCCCGAGGGCCGGACGAGCTTCAACATCTACAAGCTGCTCTCCGAGAAGACCAAGGTCCCGGTCAAGGACTTCCAGGCCGCCGCGAAGGACCCGGAGGCGCTCGGCGTTCCGGACTGGTGGTTCAAGCGCGACGACGGCAAGAAGGTCGTCAAGTCCATTGAGGGTTTCCTCTACCCGGACACGTACGAGATTCCGCCGAAGTCCACCGCCGAGAGCGTCCTCAAGCTGATGGTGAACCGTTTCCTCTCGGTGAGCGGGGAGATGAAGTTCGCCGACCGGGTGCAGGAGGAGCGCAAGGTCAGCCCGTACGAGGCGCTTATCGTGGCCTCACTGGCCCAGGCCGAGGCAGGCAACAAGGACGACCTGGGCAAGGTCGCCCGGGTGGCCTACAACCGGGTGTACGGCGAGTTCAACTGTAACTGCCTGGAGATGGACGTCACTGTCAACTACTACCTGGAGTCGATCGGCAAGCCGACCAAGTCGTCCAAGCAGATGACGGCGGCCGAGTTGGACGACGAGAAGAACCCGTACAACCGCAAGCTGCGCGGCATGATCCCCACCCCGATCAACAACCCCGGCAAGCAGGCCCTGGAAGGGGCGATGGACCCGCCGCCCGGCAAGTGGATCTACTTCGTGGCGATCGACGATAAGGGTCACTCCGCTTTTGCTGAAACGTACGAGGGTCACCAGAAGAACGAGGCGAGGGCGAGAGAAGCAGGAATCATCTGACCGGCCGGGTGCCGCCTAAGGGCTCCCCTCCCATTGCTGGTTGGAGTCGATCCCGACGTGTGGGGGAGAGCGGAGAGATGATGTCGACAGTGACCGGCGGTGATCGTGTCGACGCGTAGGGCCGCGGTGCTGGGCAAGCCGATCGCGCACTCCCTCTCCCCGGTGATCCACACCGCGGGTTACGTCGCCGCCGGCCTGACCGGGTGGTCGTACACCCGGATCGAGTGCGCGGCGGCGGAGCTGCCGGATCTGGTCGCCGGCCTGGGCCCGGAGTGGGCCGGGTTGTCGGTGACCATGCCCGGCAAGGAGGCGGCGCTCGCCGTGGCCGACACCGCGTCACCGGTCGCCGCCGCCGTCGGCGCGGCCAACACGTTGGTACGCCGTCCGGACGGATCCTGGTACGCGGACAACACCGACGTCGCCGGCATGGTGGGGGTGCTCACCGACGCCGGCGTGAGCGCCGGTGCCGCCGTGACGGTGCTCGGCGCCGGCGGGACGGCCCGCGCCGCGCTCGCCGCCGCCGCGCAGTTGGCCTGCTCGTCGGTGACCGTGGTGGCCCGCCGACCGGAGGCGGTCGACGAGCTGCGCCCGGTGGCCGACGCCCTGGGTGTCGCGCTGGCGCCCGCACCATGGGCCGACGCGTCCCGGCGGTTCTCCACCGCCGACGTGGTCGTCTCCACGGTGCCGAAGGGGGTCGCCGACCCGCTGGCCGGCGCGGTTGCCTGGCGGCCGGGCGCGGTGTTCTTCGACGCCCTCTATGACCCGTGGCCGACACCGTTGGCGACGGCCGCCGACGAGGCCGGCTGCCGCATCGTCTCCGGTCTGGACCTGCTGCTGGCCCAGGCGGTCGGGCAGTTCGAGCAGTTCACTGGCGTTGCCGCGCCGAGGGCGGCGATGGCTGCCGCGCTGACTGCCGCTCGCGCCGGCTGACGGACCGAACAGGCAGCTCACCGCCGGCGCCATCCCGTTGGCGATCCGTCGCGGTCGCAGGTAGCCGCGACACGTCCCGCAGGCAGGCTCCCAACCCGCCCCGTTGACTCGGCGCGCGCCCCCCAGGCAAGGTGGAGAGCGGGCTTCGGTCGCATCAGCGGCCAGAGCCCGCCGATGTCCCTGAGGCGGTTTCTTAGCTGACGGTTAAGACGCGCTTACGGAAAGCTGTCCTACCTGCCGCATGTCCTGGTCATCGATACGCTGCTCACCGTTACGGACGCAGACACAGGGAGTTTCCTTGACCAGGCACGGACTGCACCGCATCACCCGGTTCCGTTCTGGACCCCGGCGCAAGGCGATTGCCATCGGCGTGGTCGGCGGTTCGGTGGTGGCGGGCATCGTGGCGACCATGATGCCGCTGCTGGCCGGCGATGACCTGTCGATCCGGGCGGCGGCGGACACTACCGCCACCACGGTGTCGCAGGACGGTGACAACGCGGTCAAGCCGACGCTGGCTACCTGCGCGACTCGCTGCGACGGTAACCCGCGCGGTGGCCGCGACGCGGTCATCGAGTTCGCGGTGACCACGGTGCCGGCCGCCGCGGTCAACGTGCGGGCGACGCTGCGGGTGCACGCCTGGCAGCAGTTCGCCGCCACCGTGACGGCGCACTCCTCGCCGCTGAGCGCCCGCGAGTCGCGGCCTCCCCTGACGTCGGCCGGTGCCGCACTGGACAGCGTGACCGGTGTGTCCAAGGGCTTCAACGAGTGGGACGTCTCCAAGTTGGTCACCGGCAACGGCACCTGGACGGTCTCGTTGGCGCAGAGCGGCCTGGAGAGCCGGATCTACTGGGCGTCGGTCGAGAACCGCAACCCGGAACTGCGGCCCAGCCTGCTGATCAGCTACGACCTCGGGGCCCGGCCCTCGCCGGTGACCCCCACCCGGCCGGCGCCGCCGCCCTCACCGAGCGCGTCGCCGACCACCGCGCCGAAGCCGTCGCCGACCATCGCCCCGACCCGGACGGCGACCCCGAGCGCCAGCGGCACCCTTCCGTCCGGCAAGTGCGGGTCCGTCTCGGACAAGCTCGTCCCGTCCTGCGGCGCCTGGTGGGGCATGTACACGCCCACCGGCGCGGCCGGCGGCTGGGACCACGGCAAAGCCGTCACCGACGTGGAGACGCAGGTCGGGCGCAAGTTCGACATCGTGCACCGCTACCACGACTTCTCCAACGCCGGCAGCAACGGCGCCTTCCCCGACGTGTACGAGTCGCAGCAGATGCGCGAAGGCCGGTTGATGTTCTTCGCCTGGGAGTCCCGTGACTTCTCCGCCGGCACCACCCTCAAGTGGTCGGATGTCTACGGTGGCAAACAGGACGACACCATCGACGCGGTAGCGGGCCGGATCCGCGCCGCCGGTGTGCCGGTCTTCATCGGCTTCGACCACGAGCCGGAGGACGAGCCGGCCAAGGGCAGCGACGCCGACTTCGTCCGGGCCTGGCGGTACGTCCACGATCGGTTCACCAGGGCCGGCGCGACAAACGCGGTCTGGGTCTGGACGATGATGGGTTGGTCCGGGCACCACTCCCGGTACGCCGGCCTGTACCCCGGTGACCAGTACGTCGACTGGGTGGCCTACGACCCGTACAACTTCCACGTCTGCAACGGCAGCACCGTATGGAAGAGCCCGAAAACAACCATCGGCGATTTCTACAGCTGGCTGGACAACAACGGCATCGGCGCCAGTAAGCCCCGGATGCTCGCCGAGTTCGGCACCAACTTCAACTCCGCCGACCTGGGCGCCAAGCAACGCTGGTTCCAGGATTTCCCGGCGGCGCTGAAGGCGCACCCGAAGATCAAGGCGGCGATCTACTTCAACTCGGCCGGTATGACCAGCCGCACGTCGACCTGCGACATGACGATGAATCACGACGCCTCGGCAGTAGCCGGCTTCGCGCAGGCTGGCCAGGACCCGTACCTGCGGCAGCCGACCGGTGGGAGTCGCTGACGACCTCCGGACCGACGACGAGCCCTC
This sequence comes from Micromonospora sp. D93, assembly GCF_018070365.1. Taxonomy (NCBI): domain Bacteria; kingdom Bacillati; phylum Actinomycetota; class Actinomycetes; order Micromonosporales; family Micromonosporaceae; genus Micromonospora; species Micromonospora sp. D93. The sequence continues at coordinate 9,853 of NZ_JAGPXW010000026.1, forward strand.
AGCCCAGATGCTGCCGTCGGAATTCGCCACTGTCGTGATTGTGACTCGGCCGCAATAGGAAAGTTCGGTCGATGGCGCGGCCCCGAAGATTGCCGAGATCAGGACGGAGGGTTGACGGGGAGCGGACAGAACGGCGGCTTTCGCGGAGCGTCCCAGTCCCCTAACGTGTCACCTCGAACGCCATGCGGTGGTGCCAGCGGATCCTGAACGGGGTCGATGCTCGGTGCCCGGGTGAGAGGGGACCGATGACGTCGGCGAACATCAGGGGGCTGTGCGCCGCGGACGTGGCGGGCTCAGCCGCCGCTCGACCGGGCGGCGGTGTCCGACCGTGGTCCTGATCTACGCTCTTGGGGCGTTGTCGGTGCTGGTACCGGTGTTGCTGGTTCCGGTGGTGGCGACCCGTTGGGTGCCGGCCGTGCGGGCCAGCCGAATGGCCGACCGGCTGCGGGTCGCGGTGGCCGGGCTCACCGAGGCTTTCGGCCAACTGGGGGCCGCCCTGGTCGTCCTGCTCGCCGGGTGCGCGGCAGTGGTGACGATCTGCTGGCCTCTCGGCGAATTGCTGTCCAAACTGGAACCCACCCTCGACAATTCGGTCTTCGAGTACGTGCATGCCCGTCGTGTCGAGACGTGGGCCGACATCAACTCGTTCATCACCGCGATCGGGGACCGCTACCCGCTCAAGTGGGTGACGGTGGTCGCGGCGATCGGCTTCGCCATCGCCTGGCGACGCCGCCGATGGTGGATCCCGCTGGTCGCGATGCCGTTGCAGTTCGTCGTCGAGCAGTACACCCAGCAGATCCTGGCGCTGACCGTCAACCGCGGCCACCCTCCCACCGACCTGGGCACCTACCCCTCCGGCGGGTGCGCCCGGGTCATGCTCACCTTCGGCACCATCGCGATGTTGGCGGGGCTGACCTGGAACATCCCGAGACGCGGCCGGATCGCCATCGCGACGGCGCTGACCGTGTTGGTCTCCGTGGAGGGCTACACCCGGATCTATGCCGAGCGGCACTGGTTCACCGACGTGATCGGTGGTTGGATCTTCGCCATCCTGCTGCTCGGTGTGATGGTGCTGACCGTGCTGGTGGCCGAGAATCGGGTGCGTCCGCCCGTTCGGTCCGCGGACGAAACTCCCGTCGCGGTGACCAGCACCACCTGATCGGGTTTCGCATCGCTGTTCCACAGCGGTACGCCGAGGTGGTCTGACACCTGATACAAAAGCCGTCCATCGTCGTCGCGTGGGGCTGGCGACAGCCCACTCGGCGGATATCGCAAAATATGATCGGCGAGGCACGCTACGCGGGTTCTCGTCCAACTTGGAGGCGCAGCGTGCCCAAAGTTCCGCTCTCTCGGTCGTCTGCCGGATTCCGTGTCCGCGTGGCCGCGGTCGGTTTGATGACCGTCGCCGCGGTGTTGATTGCTCCCACCGCCACCTCGGCCGCCGTGGTGCCGGCCCCGGAGACGGCGACCCTGGTGTCGACCAATCCCGCCGACAACACCCCGCACGGCCGCGACGGTGAGACCCGTGCCTTCGCGCAGGTCGGCTCGCAGGTGTACGTCGGAGGCAGCTTCACCCAGATCCGGCAGAACGCCAGCGCCGCCTGGGTGACGCAGAGTTACCTGTTCTCGTACGACCGGACCACCGGAACCATTTCCACCACGTTCCTGCCGGTTCTCGACGGCCCGGTCAACTCCCTGATCCCCGGCCCGAATGGCACGCTCATCGTCGGCGGCGGGTTCAAGAACGTCAATGGCGTGGCCCGGTTGAACCTGGTGGCCCTGGATCCCACGACCGGGGCGACGATCGGCAGCTGGGTCGGCCGGTCCGACGGCGGCATGATTCGGGACATGGTGCTGCGCGACAACTGGCTCTACGTCGCCGGCGCCTTCAACTGGTTGAACGGCACCTCGCACTCGGGGCTTGGTCGACTCAACGCCACCACCGGCGCGATCGATCCGACCTTCAACATCAACGCCACCGTCGGGCGGCATGGCATCGGCTCGTACGGCTGGACGATCGATGTCACCCCGGACGGGCAGACGATGATCGCCGGCGGCAACTTCACCCTGGTGAACGGGCTGTCCCGTAACCAGATGGCGATGATCGACCTGTCCGGCACGCCGACGGTGCTGGACTGGAGCACCGAGAAGTTCGTTGCGCCGTGCGCGGCGCCCACGACCTTCGTGCACTACGTGCAGGACCTGAAGTTCGGCGCGGACGGCAGCTGGTTCGTCGTCGGCACCAACGGCGGCGCCGGCTGGCCGGCCGCCTACTGCGATGCGCTGATCCGGTTCGAGACCGCGAACCGGGGGACCGGTCAACTCGGCACCTGGGTCGACTACACCGGTAACGACACCATCACCTCAGTGGAGGTCGCGGACAACGTCATCTACCTGGGGGGCCACTTCCGGTGGCTAAACAACCCGAATGCCAGCGACGCGGCCGGCAACGGCGCGATCGATCGGCTCGGCATCGCCGCGGTCACCCCGGCGACCGGCCTGCCGGTCGCCTGGAACCCCGGCCGTCGCGGCAGCGCGTCCATGCCTGCCGGCACCAGCAACTGGGGCTCACAGGTCCCCGTGCTCTGGCGGGGCAGCGACGGGCTCTACTTCGGGCACAACTCCGACGGAATGGGCAGCGAGTACCACGGCCGGCTCGGCATGTTCCCGCTTGCCGGCGGTCGCACCTTCGCCCCGAAGAACCCGCCGACCGCGGCCACCGGCAACCTCTACCTCGGCACCGGTGAGGGCCAGTTGGCCAAGGCTTCGTTCAACGGTTCGGCGGTCGGTGCCCCCACCACCGTCAGTCAGCCCAATTACACCAACGCCGGGGCGACCTGGCGGGTGAGCGACCGCATCTACTGGTCCCACACGGTGGCTGGCACTCCCACCGGCAGTCGGCTCGACGTCTCCATGTTCAACGGTGGCGCCATCGGCGTCCCCTGGGAGTCGTCGGGCTTCAACGACTGGTTCAACGCCGCGGGCCTGACCGGGGCGTTCTACCTCGACGGCCGGCTCTACTACACCCGCAGCGGCGCCAACGCGCTCTACTACCGCTACTTCGAGATCGACGGCAACTATCTCGGCGCCACCGAGTTCGCTCTGCCGACGAGCGGAGTCACCTGGTCGTCGGTGCGAGGCATGGCCTGGGTCAACGGCCGGATCGTGTACGGCGCGACCGACGGTACGCTACGGAGCGTGTCGTTCGATCCCACCGCTGACCTGGTCGTCGACGGTACGACCAGCACGGCGATCGCACCGGCGAGCGGCGACCTGACCTGGTCCACGCCGCGGATGTTCTTCTCCGTGCAGTGACGACGGGCCCTGTCGTCGCGGAGAATCGATAGCTCACGATCGGGCCGGCGGCGGACCACGTCGCCGGCCCGAAGCGTCAACGGAGACGTAGGGCGCCTGTCGTGGCAGGCGTCCACACGTCCAGGCAACTCACAACAGACGGTGAAGTTTCATGGCTGATGCACCTCCCGGTTCCTGGTCCGCCGACGCACTCGGCGGTGGAGGCACGCCGGCCCGGACGGTCACACTGACCGACCTGCTCCGCGTCCCTCTGCACCGGATCCGGCTGGTGGGGGCGGTCGCTGCCTTCGGTCTGCTCGCCGCCCTCGGGTACGTCCTGATCATGCCGAGCGCGTTCACCGCGAGCGCCGTGGTGGCGGTCCGCCCGGTCGTCACCGATGCGTTCACGCCGAGCGGCGCCGCCGCCGACCGAGCGGTGAACATGAACGTGGAGAGCGGCATCGCCACCGGGACGGAGGTGGTGCAGCGGCTGGCCGACGAGGGCGGGGACCCGAGCGATGTGCGGGACGCCCTCGAGGTGGAGGTGCCGACCGGCGGGCAGATCCTGCGCTTCTCCTACACCGGTCGCTCCGCCAACGAGGCGGTGAACAACGTCAATCTCGCCGCCCAGACCTACCTCGACGTGCGCCGGATGATGTACGAGAAGCAGCGGGCCGAGATGCTGAAGCGGTACGACGAGAGTGTCGCGGAGGTGGAGAGGCAGCAGGATCTGTTGCAGCGGCGAATCGCGAGCGCACGGAACGGTTCGTTGGACGCTGCCATCGCCGAACTGGGCGGCATCAACAATCAGCTGACCCAGTTGAAGTCGTCGCGCACGGAGATCGCGGCCGTCGACGTCAATCCGGGTTGGATCACGCAGAGCGCGGAAAAGGTCCTGGTCTCCTCCGGCGGGCACATACTGCTCTACGTTCTGGCCGGTCTGTTCGGTGGCGCACTGGCGGGCGTGGTGCTGGCGTACGCCTGGGAGTCCGCGGACCGCCGGATTCGATCGGTCCAGGACGGGCGGGACGTCACCGGCCTGCCGCTGCTCGGCACCGTGCGCGGCCGGCTGTTCCGGGGCCGAGGAAAGGCGGTCGCCGCCGACATCCGGTATGTGGCGATGGCGATCGCGGAGCAGGTTCGCGAGCCGGCCCGGGTGGCGCTGCTGACCACGAACGAGGACCAGACGGCCATCACCGCCGGTCTCGCGGTCGCGCTCGCCGCACCCGGCCGGGAGGTGTATGTGGCCGACGACAGCGGTCGTCTGGAGAAGCTGCGTGCCGCGGTGCTGGCGGACCGGGACCAGCTGTCCGCGGTGGCCAACCCGGCACGTCCAGTCGTCCCGAAGCCGCGGGTCGCCGGCTCGGCCGGCGGTGCTGACGTCACCGACCAGGTCCCCGCCCGTCGTCCGTCCCCTTACCCGGTCGGCGCGTACCCGTCATCGGACCCGGACGCCACCCTGACCCTGCCCCGAGCGAGCCCGAGCACGGCCGCGAGCGGCCCGAGCCCGATCGGGAAGAGCGGGGAGGACGTGCCGGTGGGAGCTGGCAAGGTGCGCTTCGGCACGTGGCGGCAGCGCGGTTCCAGCGGAGTGGTGCTCTTCAACGCGCCACCCTCCGAGGCCGACGAGCGCGGCGTCGCGGCGGCCCGCCAGGGCACCGCGGTGGTGGTGGTGGAGCAGGACAGGACCCGTCAGGGTGACCTGCGCCGGCTCGCCGAGCGGCTGCGGGCGGCCGGTGTGTCCCCGCTGGGGTTCGTGCTCACTCGCAGCGGACGGGGCTGAGGGTGGTCGTCGCCGTCGCCCTGGCCAGCAACGAGCCGGACGCGAGCGGCCTGTCGGCCAACGCCGCGCCGCTGCCGCCCCGGCTGCCCATCTGGCCGCTGCTGATCATGTTCGGTCTGGTTCCGCTGTGGTGGCTGGCCGGCGCGTTCTACCTGATCTGGCCGCTGTTCGGCGCGGTGCTGCTGGCGTTGCTGATCGTCCGGGGGCGGGTGCCGCTGCCACCGGCCACCGGCACCTGGCTGCTGTTTCTCGCCCTCGTGCTGCTCAGCGCCACCCAACTGCCCTCGCCGGCCTCGCTCCTACCGTTCGGTCTGCGGCTGGGCTACTACGTCACCGCACTCGTCCTCGGCGTCTACGTGTACGTGTACGCGCGCGAGCGGGCCGACGCGGCTGCGGCGCTGGTGCCGATCTGCGTGTTCTGGTTCGGCCTGGTCGCGCTGGGGTGGCTCGGTGTGCTGGCGCCGCGCTTCGCGCTGACCACCCCGGTGGAGATGCTGCTGCCCGGGGGGATGGCCAGCCACCCGTACATGCAGGACCTGGTGCACAGCACCGCCACCGAGTACAGCAAGGTGGCGCTCAACCCGATCTACCGGCCGGCGGCGCCGTTCCCGTACACCAACAACTACGGCAGCGCGTACGCGATGACGTTGCCGTGCGTGGTGGCGTTCACCATGTTGCGTCGGCGCGGGATCCTGCGCTGGGCGCTGCTGGTGTCGCTGCCGCTGTCGCTGGTGCCGGCCTTCCTCACCCTGAACCGGACGATGTTCGCGAGCCTGGGCGTGGGCCTGGCCGTGCTCGGGGTGCGGGCCGCGGTGCGCGGGAACGTCCGGGTGGGCGCGTCCGTCGTCGGGGTCCTGGTCATCGGCGGGCTCGGCAGCCTGTTGATCCCGGTCGCCGAGTTGATCAACAATCGGGTCGAGTCGACCGACACGAACACGGACCGGTTCTCCCTCTACGCCGAGGTCCTCCGGCGCATCGCGGACTCGCCGTGGCTCGGGTACGGCGCTCCGGTCACCGTGGACACGGTCACGGCAGAGGTGCCGGTGGGCACCCAGGGGCAGCTTTGGACGGTGTTGTTCAGTCACGGCGTACCGGCGTTGCTCTTCTTCCTCGCCTGGTTCGTGATCGTTACGCTGAAGAGCGCCAGGGCCCGTTCGGCGCCCGGGCAGTGGCTGGCTGTGGTCCCGGTGATCTGCCTGGTGCAGATCCCGTTCTACGGCATGGCCGACCCCACCATCACGATCGCGTACTTCGGGGTCGCCGTCGCGATGGCGCTCGCCGAGCGGGAGGCGGGGGCCAGTCCGAAGCACCCTGTCCGGAGCCCGAAGGCGTTGGCGGCATGACCACCGGAACCCGCGCCGCCGTCGGCTCCGGCGCCGACGGTACGGCCGAGGCGCGGCGCAGCGCCCGCACCGGCCTGGCGGGGCTTGCCGGGGCCGCGACCAACGGGCTGTTCGGTTTCCTGCTGGCGGTGGTGATCACCCGCAGCTACGGCACCGTCGGCTCGGGCGCCTTCTTCGCGGCGATCGGAGTGGTCACGGTGACCGCCGCCATCTGCACCCTGGGCGCGGAGACCGGGCTCATCTGGACGTTGCCTCGCCGGCGTGTCGGCCGCGGAGGCGACGCGGCACGGGTGCTCCCGGTGGCGCTACTGCCTCCGCTGGCGGCCGCCGTCGTCGTCGCCGTCAGCGGGGTCTTCGCCGCCGACGCGCTCGCACCCCATCTCCTGGACGGACGCGGCGGCACCGACACGGCCCTGCTCGCGGTCAGCTTCGCCACGGTGCCGCTGGTGGTGGCGATGACGCTCCTGCTGGCCGTCCTGCGCTGCGTCCGCCCGATCCGGGCGTACGTCGGGGTGCAGTCCGTCCTGGTGCCGGTCGCCCGGCCGCTGCTGGTCGGCGTGGCGGCCGTCGGCAGCGGTGGCGTCCTGGCCGGCATGATCGGTTGGGTGGTCCCGGCGGCGATCGCCATCCTGGTCTGCCTCGTGCTGGTGACGGGCCCGCTGGGCGTCGGCCGGGGGTCGGCGCTGCGCCCCGAACGGGCCGACTGGTCGACGTTCTGGCGTTTCGCGCTGCCCCGCGCCGCTTCCGCCGCGATCGACGCCAGCGCCGTCTGGGTCGGCGTGCTGCTCACCTCGGTGCTCGCCGGGCAGGCCGACGCCGGCGTGTTCGGCGCGGTCGGCCGCTACATCCTGGCCGGGCAACTGGCCATGCAGGGCTTGCGGGTGGCGGTGTCGCCCCAGCTGTCCCGCCTGCTCGGTGCCGGTGAGCGGGCCGCGGCCGCAGCGGTTCACCGGCAGATGACCACCTGGGCCCTGGTGTTGTCGTGGCCGGTCTACCTCCTGCTCGCGGTGTTCGGGCTGGCGTTCCTGCAACTCTTCGGGCCGGGCTTCACCGCCGGAGTCACCGCGATCACCGTGCTGGCCCTGGCCATGCTCGTCAACACCGGCGTGGGTAACGTCCAGACGCTGCTGCTGATGAGCGGGCGCAGTGGCCTGCACCTGGTCGCGACGGTGGCCGGGCTGGTGGTCACCGTCTCGCTCGGACTGTGGCTGATCCCGCAGTACGGAGTGACGGGTGCCGCTCTGGCCTGGGCGGTCGGCATCGCCACCGAGAATCTGATCTCCTTCGTCTGCGCCCGGGTGGTGATCGGCCAGCCGCTCGTCGACTTGGCGCTGGCCCGGGCGGCGGCAGCGGTCGTCGTCGGGGTGGGGATCGCGGCGCTGGCCGGCGTGCTCACCGGCGGTCGGGGGATCGCCGGCCTGGTGGTGGCACTGATCGTGCTGGTCACCGGCTGCGTCGGCTTGTTGACGGTGCCCGCGGTGCGACGGCGCATCCGGGTGACCATGAAGCAGTTCCGTCCCGGTCGGACGGCGGCGCCGCTCGCCGCCGACGCCGCCGCGACGTCGACGAAGGACAGGTGAGAACGCTGTGTCGTCCATCCGAGATCGGGTGAAACAGCTCGTGCCGGCCCAGGTGACCAATCGGTTGAAGGACTCCCTGGTCGACTACGGGGTGCGGACCAGCGACCGTCGGGCGCTGCCGGACTTCCTCATCATCGGCACCAAGCGGGGTGGCACCACCTCGCTGTGGAACTACCTCGTCCAGCACCCGCTGGTGCCCCGGCTCTTCCCGGCCTGGAACACCAAGTCGGCGCACTACTTCGAGGAGCACTGGGGTCGCGGGGAGGCGTGGTACCGCTCGCACTTCTCGACCGAGCGCCAGCGTGCGGCCCTGACCAAGCGGCACGGCGGGCCGGTCCGGGTCGGCGAGGCCGCCCCGCTCTACATGTTCCACCCGCTCGCCGCGCAGCGGGTCGCCGGGCTGATGCCGACGGTGAAGCTGATCGTGCTGCTGCGCGACCCGGTGGAGCGGGCGTACTCGCACTGGAAGGAACGCCGCACCCACGGCATCGAGCCGCTGGACTTCGCCGCCGCGCTGGCCGCCGAGCCGGAGCGTACGGCGGGGGAGCGGGAGCGGCTGATCGCCGAGCCGGAGTCCTTCAGCGAGCCGTACGACTGGTACACGTACCGGGCCCGGGGTCGCTACCTTGAGCACCTGGAACCGTGGCTGGAGCGCTTCGATCCCGGCCAGATCCTCTTCCTGCCCAGCGAGGACCTGTACCGCGACGCGCGTGCCACCTACCGGCGGACCTTGGACTTCCTGGGGCTGCCCGCGTACGACCTGCCCGACTTCAAGGTCTACAACGACCGGCGCTCGGCACCGCTGGAGCCGGCGCTGCGTGCCGAGTTGACCGAGTATTACCGGCCGTACAACGACGCGCTGCGCCAGCGGCTCGGGCTGGAACTCGACTGGGCGGACCGGGCGGCGTGACCGCGCAGGTCGACGCGACGGCGGATCCCCGGTCACGGACGGACGGCCTGGGTTGGGTGAGCCGGGCGGTCTTCCCCGACCGGCGGGTCGCGTTGACAGTGGGGGGCGACCCGCCGGTCGGCCATCGCGCGGTGGCCCACTACGCCGTCGTACCCTCGCCGGCCCGGGCCCGGTTCCTGGTGCCGCTGGGCGCGCCCCGCGCCGCGGCCGCGTCCCTGCTGGCGTACAACGCGCTGCGACCTCCGAAGGTGCGGGCGTTGCGGGCCGTGGTCGGCGGGCTGGCCCGGTTCGGCGCGGTGGGCCTGGCCCCGTTCCCGACCCTGACCGTCTCGGTGCCCGCCGGGGTGTCCGCGGCCGAGGTGCTGCTGACCGAACGGCTCGCCGAGGCGCTCGGTGGCACCCCGCTGTTGGCCGCCTTCGGCGTCCGCCCACCGGATCCCAACCACAAGCCCACCCTGCAACTGTTCAGCGCCGACGGCCGCCCGCGCGGGTACGCCAAGATCGGCTGGAACGACGCGACCCGCGCGCTGGTCACCGCCGAGGCGGACGCGCTGCGGGCGTTGCGGACCGTTGCCGGCGCGGCCGACCACCCGGTACCGCCGGGCCTGCTGGCCGAGCTGACCTGGGCCGACCAGGTGGTCGCGGTGATCGAGCCGCTACCCCCGGCGGTACGTGGGGTGCCGGTCGACGACCCGCCCCGGATCGCGGCGCTGCTCGCGGTGGCCCGACGTGGTGGGCCGGGGACGCCGCCCCGACCGCTGGCCGGGTCGGCGTTCCTGGCGCGACTGACCGGGCAGGCCAAGCGCGCCGCCGCCAGCGGGGCTGCCGGTGCTCGGGCCGTCGACGCGGTCCGGGTGTTGGCCCGGCGGCACGGGGGCACCGCTGTGGAGTTCGGCCACTGGCACGGTGACTGGGTGCCGTGGAACCTGGGCGAGCACGCCGGACGGTTAGTCGCCTGGGACTGGGAGCACAGTGGCCCGGACGTGCCGGTCGGGTTCGACCTGGCGCACGACGCGTTCCAGCGGGCCCTGGTGCTGCGCGGCGATCCGGCCGCGGTGGCCGCCGGTGCCGTCGACGCGTACCTCGATCGGCACGGTGACCGGCTCGGTCTGGGCCCGGCGCAGAGCCGGTTGGTGGCCGACGGCTACCTGCTGGAGATGTGGCTGCGGACCTGGCGGCTGGCGGACGCGGGCGCGGGCTGGAACGCCGCGCTGCACCCCGCGCTGCTGGACGTCATCGAGAAACGACATAGCGGCTGATCCGGGGAAATCGCCGGGAGGACGGCGCCGGGGGCGGCGCCGCAGAGTGACGAAGAAGACGCAGGTCGTGATGAACGTCGATATGGCTCGGGCGACCTGTGGGACCAACCACCGTACGTGGTGGGCAGGCGAACGACCGGTCGCGCTATACAGCGGCCGGCAAACGTGTGATCTGCTCATGCGTGGCGTGGACCGTAATTCCAAGCGGACTTGTGGGGAGTCGCGTGGACACGAAGATCGAGGCCGAAGAACCGCCGGTGCTGTTACTGGTCGGATCCAGCGGCGGGCACCTGGCTCAATTGTTGGCACTACGGCCGTGGTACGAGAGCCGGCGGCGCTGTTGGGTCACCTTTGACACACCGGAGGCAGTGTCGCTGCTCGCCGGCGAGGACCTGGTTCCGGCGCACCATCCGACCACCCGTAACGTGCCGAACCTGTTGCGCAACGCGGTGCTCGCCTGGCGGGTGCTGCGCGAGCGGCGGGTCGAGGCGGTCGTCACCACGGGTGCCGGAGTGGCCGTGCCGTTCGTGGTGCTGGCCCGGCTGCGGCGTATACCAACCATCTACATCGAGGTGTACGACCGGATCGACACCCCGACGCTTACCGCCCGACTGTGTCGCCCCTTCCTGTCCGCGATGCTCGTGCAGTGGGATGAGCAGCGGCGGCAGTACCCGGAAGCCACAGTCGTCGGGACGCTGTTGTGAGCGGGGAGGCGACGACCGGCACCACCCGGCGTCCGCTGCCGCCCGAACCCCAGTCGAGCACCGACGCCGAGCACGGTCGCCTGCCGCGGCAACGCGACACCGCCTCGACCGACCAGCTGCGGGTGCTGGTCGCCGTCGGCACCGACAAGCACCCCTTCGGTCGGCTCGTCGACTGGCTGACGCAGTGGCACGCGGAGACCGTCGGCCCGGTGGACCTGACCCTGCAACACGGACACACCCGGGCGCCGGCGGTGCCCGGCGCGGTGTCGTTCCTCGGCCACGCCGCCCTGCAGGAGGCAATGTCTCGCGCCGACCTGGTGGTCTGCCACGGCGGCCCGGCCACCATCCTGGAGGCCCGCCGGCACGGCCACCTGCCGATCGTGGTGCCCCGCGACCCGGAACGCGGCGAACACGTGGACGACCACCAGCAGCTCTTCGCCCGCCGGCTCGGCGCGGCCGGCATGGTGGTGCTCTGCGAAACCCGGGAGCAGCTGTACGAGGCGCTGGACGCCGGGCTGAACGAACCCTCCCGGTACGCGGTGGCGGCCGACCCGCAGGCGCACCGGGCGCAGGTCGCCGCGGTGGCCCGGGTGGGTGCGATCGTCGAGGAGTTGGTGGCCCGATCGGCGCGGCGCCCGCCGCGGCGGAGGGTGTGGGCGCGGCTCCGCCGCGGTGCGGAGGAGACCCGTTGACCCGGCAGCCGAGCGTCAGCGTCGTGGTGCCCACCCGGGACCGCCCGGAACTGCTGCGGGCCGCGGTGCGCGCGATCCTGACCCAGGAGTATCCCGGCGCGGTCGAGGTGGTGGTGGTCCACGACCAGTCGGTGCCGGACGAGTCCCTGGCCGAGTCGGCCGACCCGGACCGCGTGGTCCGGGTCATCCACAACACCCGCACACCGGGCCTGGCCGGGGCCCGCAACAGCGGCACCCTGGCCGCCGGTGGTGACCTGATCGCCTTCTGCGACGACGACGACGAGTGGCTGCCCGGCAAACTGGCCGCGCAGGTGACCGCACTCGCCGCCGACCCGGACGCGGAGTTCGTCTGCTGCGGCATCCGGGTCAGCTACGACGGCACCACCGTCGACCGGGTGCTGGACAAGGACCGGATCACCCTCGCCGACCTGCTGCGCGACCGGATGACCGAGTTGCACCCGTCCACGTTCCTGATTCGCGCCGGCGCGCTGCGCGACGGGTTCGGGCTTGTCGACGAGGAGATCCCGGGCAGCTACGCCGAGGACTACGAGTTCCTGCTGCGGGCCGCGCGCAGCGCGCCGCTGCTCAACCTGCGTACCCCGTCGGTGCTGGTGCGGTGGCACAAGCGCTCCTACTTCGCGCAACGCTGGGACACCATCTCCGAGGCGTTGCAGTGGTTGCTGGAGCGCTACCCGGAGTTCGCCAGCCAGCCGGCCGGCGAGGCCCGGGTGACCGGGCAGATCGCATTCGCGCGGGCCGCGTCCGGTGACCGGCGGGGCGCGCTGCGCTGGGCCCGGCGAACGCTGCGGCGCAACCCCCGCGAGCCACGCGCCTACCTCGCACTCGCCGTGGCCGGACGGATGGTCCGGGCCGACGCGGTGCTGCGCACGCTGCACAAACGAGGCCGGGGCATCTGAACGAGCCGGACGACGCCCCGCCCTCCTCAACGAGCCCACAGCAGATCAAAGGACAACCATTCATGGGACTTCACTCGCTCAGGTTCCGACTCGTCGACTCGCCGACCTCGCTCGGCGCGAAACGCCGTGCGCGGCGCGCGGCCTGGCTCTCGGACACCTTCCCGGACCTGGCCGACATGACCGTCCTCGACCTGGGCGGCCGGGTGGACAGTTGGGCGCGCGTCCCCGTCCGGCCGGCACACGTCCACGTGGTCAACCTGGAGCCGCTGCCCACGGAGCTACCAGAGTGGGCCGAGGCCGACCACGCCGACGCCTGTGAGCTGCCCAAGAGCATCCTGAGCCGCAAGTACGACCTCGTCTTCAGCAACAGCGTCCTGGAACACGTCGGTGGCCACGAGCGCCGCCAGCGGATGGCCGACGCGGTCCGTGAGTTGGGGCGCGCGTACTGGGTGCAGACGCCGTACCGGTACTTCCCGGTCGAGCCGCACTGGGTGGCCCCGGGGATGCAGTTCCTGCCGGTGTCGGCGCGAGTGGTGATGGCGCGTAAGTGGCCGCTCGCCTACAACCCCGGCAAGTCGTACGAGGCGGCGATGAGGCAGGTGCTCACGACCGAACTCATCGGCCGCGCCGAACTCAAGTACCTGTTTCCCGACGCGACGATCCGTAATGAGCGTCTGGCGGGTCTGACCAAGTCGATTATCGCCATCCGACACCACTGAGCGGGTTGACGTCGGGGAGGGTTGGCCTTGTCCAGCCAACCCTCCCCGCCCGGCAGATCCATCGTCTCTGCCGGGTAGCGCTGCTACAGCGTGCCTGCCACGAGCAGTACGGCCATGGCGACGAACGCAACGGTCACGGCGAGGTACAGGATCTTCCTGCTCACCTGCTCACCTGCTCACCTGCTCACCTGCTTAGAGATTCAAATCTTACTTCTTCTGCAGGTAGAGCAGGGCCGTAGCCACAGCGGCCATGAGTACACCCACCGCGCCCGAGATAGACCAGTCCGCCTCGACTACAAACCTACCGATTGCGACGCCGGTCACTAACATGATCACGGCGAAAGCGGTGTACTGCGCCTTCGTCATTGGCCCCAACTTTCATTCGTTGCAAATCCGCAATTATCGATTCTCACTGCTAATCCTCGGGTTTGCCCTGGTCTACGAGGTAGGCGGCTGAGCCGGTGATGGCTCCTGTTACGGCCCCCACAGCTAGCCCCCCCGCACAGCCCGCCAGGATCGTGCCCAGACACCCGCCCAGTCCGCCCAAGACCGCTCCCGCAGCCCCTGCATAGACAAGTCCTCCCCATGAGAAGAGTCCGGTGGGGTCAAGGTAGTTGACCGGGTTGCCCGCTGCATACGCGTAGCGGTTGCCGTGCTGCGGGTTGCCGATGAAGCTGAGGTTGTCCTGTTGGGTGAATCGGCCCTGGTCGGAGTTGTACCAGCGCTGCCCGAACTTCGTGAACTTCGTCGCCGGGTCGTACGTGCCGCTGGCGTACCGGATGATGTTGGTCTGGCCCAGGCCCGTCTCGGAGGCGGTGAGGGCGTTGCCGTACGGGTCGTAGGTGTAGCTGGCCGAGGTGGAACCGTCCGCCTTCACCAGCGCGACGACCGAGCCGAGCCCGTCCAGGACGTACGCGTGATCGGTGGTGCCGATGCGCACGCCGAGCGGGGTGCCGAGCCCGTCACGTTCCACATAGACGTTGGCGTTGGCGCCGTTCTTCCACGACTGCAGCCAGGGCATGCCGTGCTGGTCGTCGCGGCCGTACGTGAGGCTGATGCCGCCCGCCTGAGCCAACTCCACCTGATCGGTGCCGGCGTAGCCGTAGGTGGTGGTGCCGCTGGTGGTGGCGGTGGTCATCTGCTTGGCGGCGTTGTAGCCGATGCCGCTGACCGCCGGGGCGCTGGTCTTCGTCTGGTTGCCCCGGGTGTCGTAGGTGTTGTTGGTGGTGGTGACCTGGTTGGCACTGTTGTAGGCCAAGGTCTGGGTCGTGGTGCCGTCGACCTTTACCGTCTCGCGGTTACCGTTGGTGTTGTACGTGTAGTCGTAGGTCTTGCCGTTGTGGTTGGCGGCCTTGGTGAGCCGGTCACCCTTGTCGTAGGTGTACTGGCTGATCTGCCCGTTCACCTCGTTCTTCTGCCACTGACGCAGCCCGGTGTCGTCGGCCTTGGCGGTCGAGCACGCCTGGCCGGACACGTACTTCGCGTGGCAGTAGGTCACGTCGAAGACCGTCGCAGGGCTCGCCGAGTTGCGGGTGGAGGTGATGCGCAGCGGTCGGTCGGACTTGTCGTACGTGGTGGTGGTCTTCAGCGCCCAACTGCTGTTGGCGGCGTTGGTGGCGAACCACGTGTTGGTGCGGTTGCCATCCTTGTCGTACTCGAAGTTGTAGCGGGTGCCCCCGGCGGTGTCCATGCGGACGAGCCAGTTGCGCGTGTTGTAGTAGTACTTCGTGGTGCCCCGGCCGTCGACCAGCTCGTCCAGGTTGCCCGCCGTGTCGTGCCGGTAGATCTGCTGGGTCCCGGTCGGCGGGTTGCGCTTGCGCAGCCGGTTGAGCTGGTCGTACTCGTACGTGGTGGTGCCGGTGGCGTCGGTGCGGATGAGCAGGTTGCCGGAGCCGCCGTACTCGTAGGTGACCGCGGTGGTGGCCGCGCAGCCGGAGTAACTGGTCGTCGTCAACCGGTCGTCGAGGCTGTACTCGTAGGTGGTGGTGCAGCCGCCGTTGACCTCGGTGCGCAGCCGGCCGTAGCTGTCGTAGGTGAAGGTCTTCGCCGACAGGCTGTTGCTGGTCGGTGGGGTCATAGTGGTGAGCTGCTTGTTCGAGTCGTACGAGTAGGTGGTGGCGTTGGTGCCATTGCCCGGGTCGGTGGACGACTTGATCGTGCCGTCGCTGTTGTAGTCGACCTTCGCCTCGGCGGCCAGGGCGTCCTTGCTGGACATCTGGTTGCCGGCGCCGTTGTAGGTGTACGTCGAGCTGTTGCCCTGCGCGTTGATCGACGACGACGGCTGGAAGTTCGCTGTCGGGTTTGTCGACGTCGGCGTGTTGGCGTAGGCGGCCGAGCCGCTGGCGCCGGTGGGGGCCTCCGACTTCGTCTGGGACTGACCGCTGTTGGCGCCGTACGTGTTGGTGCTGGTGCCGCCCTCGGCCGAGACGCTTGTCGCGACGTCGCTGAACGGCGTGTACGTCTTGCTGCGGCTGTTGCCCGCCGGGTCGGTGACCTTGGTGATCCGCTTCTCGGAGTTCACCGTGTAGGTGGTGTGCGGCACCGAGGTGACCGGCTGGGAGAGGTCCTGGCGGGGGTCGGCGACGTCGGTCACCGTCGAGCTGGTGTACGCCAGGCGGGTCGTCGCGCCCTGCATGGTGGCGTTGTCCGTCACCTGGGTGAACGACGTGACCCGGTGCTGACCGTCGTAGGTGATGGTGGCGAAGGTGTTGTCCTCCATCACGATCTTCGTCAGGTCACCGGCCGAGTTGTACTCGAACTGCACCTTGCGCCAGGTGGCGCTCTGGATGGTCTTCAGCCGGTTGGCGGAGTCGTACTCGTAGGACACGTCCCGCCAGTTGCCGTCGCTGCCGGTGTGCCGGTAACGGGTCAGTCGGTCACCGGTGTAGGTGACCGCGGCCGACCGCACCGACCCGACGCCCCGGTTGGACGTCACTGTCGTCATCTTGCCGCTGCTGTAGGCGAAGTCCACGACGTTGCCGTTGCGGTCCTCGGTCTTGTCCAGCAGGCCGTCGGAGGTGAAGAACAGCTCCTTGCCGCTGTCGTTCTCGGTGAGGATCCACCCCGTGCCGTTCTGGGCCAGCTTCGCCTTGAACTCGCCCGGCGAGGTGTAGGCGGAGCCGGAGGCGGTGAACTTTCCGACCACACCGTCGGCCGCCGCGTAGGTCACCGAGCCGTCGTCGGCGGGGAACAGCCGGACGTCGATGCCGGACCGGGTCCGCCATCCCGGGCCGTGGGCGCCGTTGGCGATGCCGCTGCCGAGCAGGAGGCTGTTGAACGAGGCGCCAAGCGTGACGTTCTCGGCGATGCCCGGCAGGGTCAGTTCGGTGCTGGTCAGCACCAGGTTTCCGGAGCCCACGTTGACCTTGGCCTGGAGGCGGTCGGTCAGCGAGAAGTCCAGGAAGGTGCCGTTGCGGACCGGGCCGGTGCCCTTCGGCACCGACGGTGCCGCCGCCGCGGCGGCGAAAGCCGGAGCGGCCCCCGCCTTGAACAACCACACGTTCGAGCCGGAGCGCGGCGACACCACCGGCGCGGCTGCTGTCCGAGCCGACGTCGCGGCGGCTGGCACCGCTTGCGTCGACATTGCTATCAGCACTGACGAGGCGGTAACCGCCAACGCCACCCCCATACGTACCGCGGTAGATCTCACATACTCTCCTATGGTGATTCGGCGGGCAGGTCCCGTCGAACATCGAGCCGAGCTGCGCCTTCGTGAAACGCGCAGGTGGGTTCGCCGCCAGACCTGGGGCCGGGCGGGAATTGGGGAGCGGACAAAGAGACGAGGGCCCGACGGCGCGGGCACCTTCATGGACAGCAGACAAGGTAGACGACCAAACTCCCCGTGCGGTCGTAACTACTTGCTGTCAAACAACTTATGGGCATGACTCGATGGAGACAAGAGCAGATCCACTTTGCGTGGAATCGGCTTCGCGTCCACTGGGCGGTCCGCGCAGGACTGCACGGCTCGTTGGCCATCGGCCGTAGACCGACTGACGGCTGGGGGTGCTGGCTACGAGGGTCGCCGGGCGGGCCGGCCACGTGCAGTGGGACCGCAAGCTCGGGCCGGCGGGCCGGAGGGTGGCATCACCACCGGCGAGCCGCTGCGGGTCCGCGCCGCGATGAAGCAGTCCTCGTCCGAGCTGGCCTAAGTGCCTTCGCCCCACTCAAGGTGGTTCTGTACAAAAAAGCGCCTCCGTTTGAGCTTGCACTGTTCCTGGCAAGAAACTGGCGCACTACCGATCAGGCGACTTCCGCGAGCGGCCGATCCTTCGTCACTGGGAGTGGTTTCTGGACTTTAACGATCACGTTCTAGCTGGTGAAAGACGTCTCTCGAACCGTTGGATCGTCGCCCATAGTTTTCGTTGACCAGCTTCATCGACAACCGTAGTGTCCGGCGCACCTTTCATCCTAGGAATCGGGGACCGTGGTGGCACGTGCGCGCCCGCATGGAAGTGGTTCAATGGTCAAATGGGGAAGATTCGTCAGATCTCGGTGGGGTCGGGCAGCGAGTGTTGTCGTGGTGGCAAGCCTCGCCATGACCCTCTCCGAGGTGCCTGTCGAGCGAGTCGAAGCGGCACCTCGTTCCAAGCCGGCTGAGGTACTCGAGCGTCCGGATGAGATCGCTGCTCTCGTCACCGCCCGGATGACCGGCGAGCAGGTCCGGATCACCGGCATGACCACGGAATCAGCTGAATACGTCGCCCACCCCAACGGGCAGATCGAAGCGAAGGTTCATGCCGGTCCGGTCCGGATGCGGCAGAACGGGAGGTGGGTGCCGATCGACCTCACTCTCCAGCCCGCGGCGGACGGCTCCGTCCGAGCCCTCGCTCACCCCCTGGAGCTGCGTATCTCCGGTGCCCGGCAGGCGGGTGGCGAGCTAGCCGCAGTAGGGGTCGGAGACGGGCGGCTGAGCATGGGTTGGGCTGGTGCCCTGCCCGCGCCGGTACTCGAGGGCAACCGGGCCACCTATCCAGAGGTGGCGACCGGCATCGATCTAGTGGTCGAGGCCACCCGGACCGGTTTCGCGCAGTTCCTCACGGTAAAGAGCCGCGAGGCCGTGGATCGACTGCCGGCGCTGGACCTCCCACTGTCAGGTAAAGGGCTGTCCTCCTTCACCCAGGACAGCTCGGGTGGGCTGATGTTGAAGGATGCCAAGGGCCGGCCCATTGCGGCAGTTGCGGCGCCGGAGATGTGGGATGCGAAGCGAGCATCGGGTAGCGGCGAGCCGACCCGGCGGGCGGTTGTGGCGGCGAAGGCGGAACGGCCTGCCAGCCGGTCGGCCCGTGAGGCCAATGGCCTAACCATGCGGCTGAAGCCGGACCTGAAGTGGCTCAAGGATCCCGCGACCCAGTACCCGGTCACCATCGATCCCCAGATCAACCCGCTTTACACCACCTTCGATACCTATGTGAAGGAGGGCGACACAGTCGACCGGGGCGGGGCGAACGACCTGCAGCTTGGTTTGCTGGCCGGCTCCCCGAGCGTCAAGGCGCGGTCCTTCGTGCACTGGGGCGTCTCGGCGCTTGCGGGAAAGCAGATCACCGCTGCCACCGTGAACTTCTGGAACTTCTGGTCAAACACCTGCACCGCGACCTCTTGGGAAATCTGGACCACCGGTGCTGCCTCGTCGGCCACCCGGTGGGGCACCCAGCCCAGCTGGACGCAGAAGGAAGCGACCTCGACCCAGAGCAAGGGCGGCTCGACCTGCGCCGACGGGTGGGTGAGCATCAGCGGCACGACCTTCTTCCAGCGAGCTGCCACCGCCAACCAGTCCACCGCATACATGGGTGTGCGCGGCACGAACGAGGCCAGCGCCGACAGCTTCAAGCAGCTCCGTTCCCGTAACGCGGTCGACAGCAGTCAGGTGCCGTACGCGGTGGTCACCTACAACTCGTACCCAGCGGTCGGAACGCGCTCGACATTGCCAGCGAGCGCCTGTGCCACGGGTTCGGCGCGGCCCACCATCAACACCGCGACTCCCCAGCTCAGATCCGTGATCTCCGACGCCGAAGGCTCGTCGGTCAAAGCCGAGTTCGAATGGTGGACACTGAGCGGCACCACCAAGCTCGGGAGCACGATCACCGGCACCGCGGCCTCCGGTTCGACGCTGAGTGCCGCTGTCCCGTCCGGCGTGCTGGCCAACGGTTCTGCCTACAAGTGGCGAGTCCGGGGCAATGACGGCACCGTCGATGGCAGTTGGTCCTCATTCTGCGAGTTCACAGTAGACACCTCGATCGGCAGTCCACCGATCGTCAGCTCGACCACCTATCCGGAAAACCAGTGGGGCGGCGATGCCAACGTCGCGGGTAACTTCACCTTCGACCCGAACGGCATCAGCGACGCCGCCGCCTACGAATACAGCCTGGATGTGCAGCCACCGAACAAGGTTGTGAACGCGCCGTCCGTCGGGGCGCCGGCAACCGTGAGCATCAAGCCGCCGAACCCTGGCTGGCACACGGTCTGGGTCCGTACCCGCGACTCGGCCGGTAACGTGACCGCCCTGCGCAGCTACCCGTTCAAGGCCGGCACTGGCTCCCAGGACTCGCCCAAGGTCGGAGATGTCAGTGGCGCCAAGGTGGTACTCGACTCGACGGCCACGCCCTCCTTCGTTGACGTCACCTATCAGTGGCGCCGAGCCGGCTCCGATGCCTGGGTCGTCATCCCGGCAGCTCATGTCTCGAATGCCGTCGGCGGTAGCGCAATTACATGGCCGGTAACCCTCAACAACGGCTCCGCGCCCAAACTCAACTGGGACGTCGCCGCTACGCTCGCCTCGGTAGATGCGCAGAGCGTCCCGCGCGACGGTCCCCTTCAAGTCCGGCCGTACTTCAATCTGAACAGTTCCGGTGCGCCGGCCGACAACGTAAAGTTTCGTTTCGACCGGAACCTTGCCTCAGCGGACACCGTCGACGTCGGGCCCGGCTCGGTCAACCTGATCACGGGTAATTACCGGCTCTCGTCCACGGATGTTTCCGTCGCCGGGCTCTCCATCTCCCGGACGGTCAACAGCCGCCAGCCGGGCGGCCTTGACCCGCTGTTCGGCCCGGGATGGGTCTCCGGCCTGGTCGTGTCCGACGCCGATGCGCCTTACACGAGGCTGACCGCCTATGGCAGTCTGGTCCAGGTCAAGCTGCCGGACGACTCGACCATCGGCTTCACCAAGCTCGACAGCGCCGGGGTGAACTACGAGCCTCAGCCCGGCAGCGAGTCCTACAAGCTGACCTTCGCCTCGGCGACCAGCACGTTCACTCTTGCCGATGGCGCAGGCAACGTGGTGACCTTCAAGCGGACCTCGACCGACCCGGCTAACGTTTATACCCCTTCGTCGGCCGTCGCGCCGGGTTCCGGCAACTCGACGACGTACTCCTGGGAGAAAGCGACCGTCGGAGCAAATGAGATCATGCGGCCTACTCGGCTGCTGGCTCCGGCCCCAGTCGGCGTTACCTGCTCGACGCTAGTCCGGGGCTGCCGCGCGCTGACGTTCACCTATGCGGCAGCCACCACTGCCACCGGCTTGTCCGACGGCACCTGGGGCGACTACATCGGCCGGATCACGCAGATTTCCTACACCGCCTGGGACCCCGACCTCGCCACGCCAGCCATGCGGACGGTCGTCCTGGCCCGCTATACCTACGACAACAGCGGTCGGCTGCGCGCCTCCTCTGACCCCCGCCTCGACTACTCTGGCCAGCAGTTGCGGACCGTCTACTATTACAACGGCGACGGCATCCTGGTCTCCCTGACCCCGCCAGCGCAACAGCCATGGCAGTTCTCTTACACCACCGTGCCAAATGACCCGGGTAAGGGCCGCCTGCACAAGGTCACCCGGTCTGCTCTCAGCGCCGGCACGGCGGTACAGACGGTGATCTACCAGGTCCCCATCTCAGGCAGCGGGGCCGCCTATGACCTCTCGGCCGGGCAGGCCGCGCGATGGGGCCAAATCGAGCCACCGACCGATGCCACCGCGATCTTCCCAGCCACCCAGGTGCCAACCGGTGATCCAACCACAGGCGCGCTCCCGAGTTCTTACGAGCGAGCGACGCTCACGTACCTGAACGCGAACGCCCGTGCGGTGAACACGGTTCAGCCGGGAGGCCACACCGCCACCATCTGGTACGACCGGCACGGCAACGTGACAAGTGAACTGACCGCAGCTAATCGGAAGCGCGCACTGGATGCCTCCAGCAGCGACGATGCTTTGGCTGAGACCCAGATCGCGTCGAGGTTGTCAGAATCAACCGTCTATTCCGAGGACGGGCAGAGAGTGCTTGAGACCTTCGGGCCTGAGCACGACGTGATGCTGCCGTCCGGAGTGGTGGTTCGCGGGCGTACTCATACACGTTACATTTACGATGAAGGGGCGCCAACGACAGGCGGGCCGTTCAATCTTCCCACTACCGCATTGGTGTCGGTCAGTTACGTCAATGCCGGTCAGACAATCGATTCCGACACCCGCACCACCACCACTCAGTACGACTGGACGCTCAAGAAACCGACCGTGGTCACCGAGGACCCGGGTGGACTCAACCTGATCACCCGTACCAGCTTTGACAGCGCGGGACGTACCGTTCTCAACACCACTCCTGGTGGAGGGAGCGTCGACACTACGCCGGCAACGCGCGCTACCACTTATTATGGTGCCGCCGCTAACACGACTTACCCCGAATGTGGCAGCCGCGCGGAGTGGGAGGGGGAGGTGTGTCGCACACAGGCAGCCGGGCAGCCCGAGTCGGGTCCGCAGCTTGCCGTCGCGGTGAACACCTACGATATGTATGGGCATCTTCGTGTCAACCTGGAGAAGACGACGGCTGAACTTCGTCGTTCGACCATCAGTTATGACGTTGCCGGTCGGGAGTTGGAAACCGTCGTCACCGCCTCCGGGTTGGGTGAGCCGGTAGAGAAGCGCCGCAACATCTACGACCAGGCCAGTGCGCAACTACTCCGCACACAGTCCGTCAGTTCGACCGGCACGGTGACCAGCGAAATTATCAGATCCTACGACACCCTGGGTCGTCAGGTCTCCTACACCGACGCGGACGGAATTGTATCCACCACCACATACGACCTGCTCTCCAGGGCTGCCACTTTCAACGATGGGAAAGCCACTCAAAGTTACAGCTACGATACCGGTTCAGAACGGCGTGGCCTTGTCACTCAGGTTGTTGACTCTCAGGGTGGGACGTTCGCAGGCCAGTACGACGCAGATGGTGCGGTGCTTAGTGAGGTCTGGCCGAACGGCGTCACGGTAACTCCGACTCATGATGAGACGGGAAACGTCGTGGGAGTCTCGTATGTCAGAGCGAACTGCGGCCAGGCGGACTGCACTGTTTACGCAGAAAACATAAAGCGAAGCGTTCACGGGCAGCAGCGTGATCGCCAGTCGACGCTGTCTGCCCAGTCCATGAGCTATGACGACGCCGGCCGGTTGATGACGGTTCAGGACATCGTCGGTGGGCAGTGCACCGTCCGCAACTACGTTCTTGACTCGGCCACCAATCGTAACAACGCGAACACGTTCTCTCCGAGTGTCGGCGGAGCCTGCCAAACTGCTACCCCAACCAACAGTCGGACCTGGGATTATGACAGCGGCGACCGTACGACCGGTGCGGGTTACGTCTACGATTCTCTCGGGCGCAGCACCGAGATCCCAGCAATCGATGCACCCTCCGGTGGTGGGGTGAACCCGCAGATCAGCTACCACACCAACGATATGGTCCGTTCCATCACGCAAGGCGCAAGAACCGCCACATACACCCTCGATGTCGTTTCAAATCGATTCAGGTCCTACAGTGACAACGCGTCTGGAGCGACCGTCACGAAGCGGAACCATTACAGTGAAGACGGCGACAAGCCTTCCTGGATCGACGAGGGCAGCAGTGTTTTCAGTCGCCCGGTGGAGGGCTTGTCCAGCATTGTTGCAAGTTTTCGTAACACGACCGGGTTGACTTGGAATATCACCAATCTCCACGGTGACCACGTTGCTGGAATCATTGAATCTGCCCCAGGTCTCTCCTACACGAGTGAACAAACCGAGTTCGGGCAGATGCGCAATGGGTCGGATGTCGGAAATCAACGCTATGGCTGGTTGGGGTCCGAACAGCGTGCTGCTGACACCCCGACCGGAATGATCCTTATGGGTGCCCGGCTCTACAATCCGGCAACAGGAAGGTTCTTGTCCACCGACCCGGTCTACGGGGGCAGTGCCAATCCCTACGACTATTGTTCCGGTGACAGTGTCAACTGTACCGATACTGCCGGGCTGTACTCGACGTTCTATTTCAGTTGCCGAGAATCGTGGAGATCTACAGTGGTCGGACGAATTCTCGGCTGGAACTACGCGGGCTACAACCTCAACATCCGATGCCGACTGGGCCACGGATGGTTCACGAGCGGCGGTTTTATCCTGACGATCGCTGGAGCAGCCATTGGTGCATACTTCGGCAATGTCCCAGGCACGATAATTGGTGGAATTGTCGGCGGCGGATTGGGCTATTGGTACAGCACGTGGTGTAGGGGTAGCAATGGAGCTCAGGTGAGAGGCACGTACAAGTGGCGGAAATACAAGAGAGGCAAGAGGAGCTACACTGCGTCTTGGGGCTATTCGCTCACGCCGCGCTGTAGCTGACAAATGCTGATAGCAGTCCCTTGAGCTGAAGGAGAGCCGCGTGGGTGAGTCACTAGCACGTTCCGTGTTTTATCTCCTCCAGCTCTGCGGGACCGTCCTCGCGGTGTATGCCTTGGTCGTGGTCGGCATGAAGGGCCAAATGCCGAGGAGTCGTAGGGTGTGGGGAGCGGGGTTGAATCTCTCTCGCCGAGGATTCGTCCTGCACTTTGGTGCACTGGGTGTCTCCTTGGCGGTCCTGATGTACCTCGTACTGCTTTGGTGGCACGAGAACTCCTGGCTGGTGTTGCTCCCGCTCGTTCTGGTGGTTTGTTCTCTGCTCCTGAGCTGGCTCAGAATGGTGCGGACCCGGGCGGACGACGGCGGGGTGCGCTAGACAACGTGGCCGGTGCTGTCAACGCACCGGCCACGTTGTTGTGCACCCTTCAGCCGCACCGACCGCCCGTCGTAGAGACTGAGCAGGGCCTGGTCAAGGGCGGCCAGATGTGGCCCCGTCCCGACCATGAGCTCCTCGCCGTCCCGGCGGCTGATCGTCGGAACGACGAGATGTGACGTGTGGCTGCTGGGTGTGAGTCGATGCTCACGTCCGCAGGGCGGGACGCGCCGGGCGGCACGGCGGGGCGGCGACCGGGCGTGACAGACTGAGCACCGTGTTGCGTTGGCTGACTGCAGGTGAATCGCACGGTCCCGCCCTCGTCGCGATGGTGGAGGGGGTGCCGGCCGGCATCGAGGTGACCACCACCGAGATCGCCGACGAGCTGGCCCGTCGGCGACTGGGCTACGGCCGGGGTGCCCGGATGTCGTTCGAGCGGGACGAGGTCGAGGTGCTCGGCGGCCTGCGGCACGGCGTGACCCTGGGCAGCCCGGTGGCGATCCGGGTCGGCAACTCCGAGTGGCCGAAGTGGCAGACCGTGATGGCCGCCGACCCGGTCGACCCCGACGAACTGGCCCGGCAGGCCCGCAACGCCCCGCTGACCCGCCCCAGGCCGGGCCACGCGGACCTGGCCGGCATGCAGAAGTACGGCCACACCGACGCCCGGCCCATCCTGGAACGCGCCAGCGCCCGGGAGACCGCCGCCCGGGTGGCCGTCGGCACTGTCGCCAAGGCGCTGATCCGTCAGGCGCTGGGCATCGAGATCGTCTCGCACGTCGTCGAGCTGGGCCCGGTGGCCGCGAAGCCCGGGCTGCGCCCGACGCCGTCCGACGCCGCCCGGATCGACGCCGACCCGCTGCGCTGCCTCGACCCGGAGGCCAGCGCCCTGATGGTCGCCGAGGTCGATGCCGCGAAGAAGGCCGCCGACACCCTCGGCGGCGTGGTCGAGGTGCTGGCGTACGGGGTGCCACCGGGGCTGGGCAGCCACGTGCAGTGGGACCGCAAGCTCGACGCCCGGCTGGCCACCGCGCTGATGTCCATTCAGGCGATCAAGGGCGTGGAGATCGGCGACGGCTGGCAGCAGGCCCGGTCCCGCGGCTCCGAGGCGCACGACGAGATCATCCCGTCGGCCACCGGCGTCCGCCGGGTCACCGACCGGGCCGGCGGGCTGGAGGGTGGCATCACCACCGGCGAGCCGCTGCGGGTCCGCGCCGCCATGAAGCCGATCTCCTCGCTGAACCGGGCGCTGGCCACCGTGGACGTCACCACCGGCGAGCCGGCCACCGCGATCAACCAGCGCTCCGACGTCTGCGCGGTGCCCGCCGCGGCGGTGGTCGCCGAGGCGATGGTGGCGCTGGTGCTGGCCGAGGCAGCCACCGAGAAGTTCGGCGGAGACTCGATCGCCGAGATCCGCCGCAACCTCGCCGGTTACCTCGACGCGCTGGTCATCCGCTGATGGCACCTGTCGTCGTGCTGGTCGGCGCGCCCGGCTGCGGCAAGACCACAGTCGGTCGGGCGCTCGCCGCCACCCTCGGCGTGGAGTTCCGCGACACCGACGCCGACATCGAGCAGATGGCCGGGAAGCCGATCCCGGAGATCTTCATCGACGAGGGCGAGGCGCACTTCCGTACCCTGGAACGGGCCGCAGTGGCCGCGGCGCTGGCCGGCGGCACGGGCGTGCTCGCCCTCGGCGGCGGCGCGGTGCTGGCCGAGGAGACCCGAGCGGCCCTGATCGGGCACCGGGTGGTGCACCTCTCGGTCGAGTTGCCCGACGCGGTGCGGCGGGTCGGGCTCGGCGCCGGCCGGCCGCTGCTGGCGATCAACCCACGGGCCACCCTCAAGCACCTGCTGGACCAGCGCCGGCCGCTCTACTCCGAGGTCGCCACCGAGACGGTGGTCACCGACGGCCGGGCCCCGGCGCAGGTAGTCGCCGACGTCGCCGCCCTGCTGCCCCGCTGACGTACCCCTGCCCCGTCGCCCCCGTCGCCCCCCTTGCGCCGATCTTGCACTTACTGCTCTGACTTAAGGGGCATTCACCGCATTTCGGCAACCGGAACTGCAAGATCGGCGCAGAGGGTGGGGGCGGGGGCGCAGTGGGGTGGCCCTCAGCCGCGGGCGATCAGGTCGAGGACGTCGGCCAGAGCCTTCGGCTCGCTGAGCATCGGCCAGTGCCCGGTGGGCAGCTCATGCAACTGGCCGTCGGCCAGTCCGGTGAAGAACGGATGCTCCTGTTGGATCATCTGCTGCACCATGCCGAGCGGAAAGGTGCTGGCGACCAGCGCGGTCGGCACCCGTCGCCCACCGCTGCGTCGGACCGGGTCGGTGGCGGCCCGCAGCGGCTGTGGGGTGGCCCGGGTACGCAGTAGCGCGAGCGTCGGCTCGTCCAGACCGGCAAGGTTGGTCGGGTCGGCGGCCGGATCCCAGGCCGGCGGCGGCAGCAGGTGCCCGCTGCCGACAACAGCCCGCAGCCGCTGCTGCTCGTCGGCCGGCAGCGTGTCGAACTGCGCCGTGCCGTCCGGCAGCGGCCCGCTCTCCACGTAGATGATCCGGGCGATCCGGTCCGGGATGCGGTCCACCGCCTGGGCGGCCGGCATCCCCCCGCCGGAGTGCCCGACCAGCAGCACGTCGCGCAGGTCCTCGACCTCGATCAGTCGGACGATGTCGGTGGTGTGCGTGTCCAGGCTGACCTCCGGCCCGGCGAGGTGGTCGCGTTCGGCCAACCCGGTCAGCGTCATCGGATACACCTCGTGCCCCTGCGACCGCAGCGCCACTGTCACGTCCCGCCACGCCCAGGCACCCAGCCAGAATCCCGGTACCAGCACGAATGTCGCCATCTGTCGCTCCTTCTCTCGGTTACCGACAGACCGTACGATCGAATCTGGACAGGATCCGCCCGGTTTGAAGGAGTGGCCCGTGTCACATCCCGCAGGACGGGTGCTGGCCCTGCTCGAACTGCTGCAGACCCGGCACCGGTCGACCGCCGCCGACCTCGCCGGCCACCTCGGGGTGGACGAGCGGACCGTGCGCCGATACGCGACTACCCTGGTCGAGCTGGGCATCCCCGTCACCGCCGACCGCGGCCGCTACGGCGGCTACCGGCTGCACTCCGGCTACAAACTGCCCCCGCTGATGCTCACCGACGACGAGGCGGTGGCCGTGCTGCTCGGCCTCGTCGTCGCCGAACGGGTCGGGCTGGCCACCGAGCAGCCCGCCACCGCCACCGCGCTGGCGAAGATCCGCCGGGTGCTGCCGGTGGCGCTCGCCGACCGGCTCGCCGCCGTCCAGGAGCACCTGGGCTTCACCCTGCGTCGTCCGGAGCCGGAGCGCGGACCGGCGTCCGGCACACTGCTCGCGCTCGCCTCGGCCACCCGGCACCGGCAGCGGGTGGCGGTGGACTACCGCTCCTGGCGGGGCGAGCAGTCGCACCGCGAACTCGACCCGTACGGGCTGGTCTTCCACTCCGGCCGTTGGTATGTCACGGGCCACGACCACCGGCGCGGGGAGATCCGCACCTTCCGACTGGACCGGATCGGCGCGGTGACGCCCGGCGTGGCGACGTTCACCGTGCCGGACGGCTTCGAGGCGGTGGCCTGGGTGACCAGGTCGCTGGCCGGCGTGCCGTACGCGCACGAGGTGGAGGTCGTGCTGGAGACCGACCTGGTCGCCGCCCGCCGCCGCATCCCGCCAAGCGTGGCCGAGTTGACCGCCACCTCCGACGGGGTGCTGCTGCGGGCCCGGGCGGAGAGCCTGCCCGGTATGGCGGCGTTGCTCGCCGGGCTGGGCTGCCCCTTCACCGTGCGGCATCCGGACGCGCTGCGCGCCGCGGTGGCCGAGCACGCCCGCCGGTTGGCGGGCTGGGCCGCTCGGCCAGCAGGTGGACAGCCGCCCTCGCCGCGGGTCCCGCTGGACTAGGCTGCCGGCGATGGACGAGGTGACCCGGATTCCGGTCGGCGGCGAGCGGCCGTACGACGTCTTGGTGGGACGTGACCTGCTGGGCGCGCTGCCTGGCCTGCTGCCCGGCGCGACGCGGGTGGCGGTGTTGCACGCGCCTCCGCTCAAGGCCCTCGCGGACGCGCTCGGTGAGCGCCTGCGCGCGGCAGGCGTCTTGCCACTGCCGATCGAGGTGCCCGACGCCGAGTCGGGCAAGCACATCGACGTGGCCTCCGCCTGCTGGGACCGGCTCGGGGCGGCGGGCTTCACCCGTACCGACGCGGTGGTCGGGGTGGGCGGCGGCGCGGTGACCGACCTGGCCGGCTTCGTCGCGGTCTGCTGGTTGCGGGGGGTGCGCTGGGTGCCGGTGGCGACCTCGCTGCTGGGCATGGTCGACGCCGCGGTGGGCGGCAAGACGGGCATCAACACGGCCGCCGGCAAGAACCTGGTGGGCGCGTTCCACCCGCCGGTCGGGGTGTTGGCCGACCTGGCCACACTGGACAGCCTGCCCGCTGTCGACCTGGCGGCCGGTCTGGCCGAGGTCGTGAAGTGCGGGTTCATCGCCGACCCGACGATCCTGGATCTCATCGAGAATGACCCGCAGGCCGCCACCGACCCCCGTGGGCCGGTGAGCCGGGAGCTGATCGAGCGGGCGATCCGGGTCAAGGCCGACGTGGTCTCCGGCGACCTGCGCGAGTCGGGCGTGCGGGAGGTGCTCAACTACGGTCACACCCTGGCCCACGCCATCGAGCAGAATGAGGGCTACCGCTGGCGGCACGGCCACGCCGTCGCCGTCGGTCTGGTGTACGCCGCCACGCTGGCCCGCCTCGCCGGGCGGCTGGACGCGCCGACCGCCGAGCGGCACCGGGTCACGTTGAGCGCGCTGGGGCTTCCGGTGAGCTACCCGGCCGACGCCTGGCCGCAGCTGTTGGCCGCGATGCGGGTGGACAAGAAGACCCGGGGCAGTCGGCTGCGCTTCGTGGTGCTCGACGGGCTGGCCCGCCCGGCGATGTTGGAAGGCCCCGACGACGCGTTGCTGGAGGCCGCCTACCGGGAGGTGGCAACCCCGTGAAGGTCTACGTCTTGAACGGGCCGAACCTGGGCCGGTTGGGCACCCGCGAGCCCGACGTGTACGGCGCGACCAGCTACGCCGACCTGGTGGCGCTCTGCGAGAGCACCGGGCGGGAGCTGGGGCTGGACGTGACGGTCCGGCAGACCGACGCGGAGCACGA
Organism: Micromonospora sp. D93; assembly: GCF_018070365.1. Lineage (NCBI taxonomy): Bacteria > Bacillati > Actinomycetota > Actinomycetes > Micromonosporales > Micromonosporaceae > Micromonospora > Micromonospora sp. D93. The sequence goes on from NZ_JAGPXW010000026.1 coordinate 39,210, forward strand.
GCTGCTCGGTTGGCTGCACGCGGCGGCCGAGGAGGGTGCCGCGGTGGTGCTCAACCCGGCCGCCTGGTCGCACTACTCGTACGCGGTGCGGGACGCCTGCGCCATGCTGCGGGGACCGCTGGTGGAGGTGCACATCTCCAACATCCACACCCGCGAGGAGTTTCGGCACCACTCGGTGGTGTCGGCGGTGGCGACCGGGGTGATCTGCGGTTTGGGCATCGACGGCTATCGTCTCGCGCTGTACCATCTGGCCACCCGCTGAAGGCCCACGGACTGGGCGCTCCGAACGGGGGGCCGTCCGATTCGACGCAGCTTGTAGACTTGCCAGGTCTGTCCGCCAATTGATGATCAAGGCAGGAAATGGCCTCCACCAACGACCTCAAAAACGGCCTGGTACTCAACCTGGACGGCGAGCTCTGGGCCGTCGTCGAGTTCCAGCACGTCAAGCCCGGTAAGGGTGGTGCCTTCGTGCGCACCACGCTGAAGAACGTGCTGTCCGGGAAGGTGGTCGACAAGACCTTCAACGCGGGCACCAAGGTCGAAACCGCGACCGTTGACAAGCGCACGATGCAGTACCTGTACGCCGACGGCGAGGACTTCGTCTTCATGGATCTGGAGACCTTCGACCAGATCACCGTGCCCGGTGGCACCGTCGGTGAGGCAGCCAACTACCTGCTGCCCGAGGCGGAGGCGACAGTCGCCCAGCACGAGGGTGTGCCGCTCTACATCGAGCTGCCCACCAGCGTCGTGCTGGAGGTCACCTACACCGAGCCGGGCCTGCAGGGCGACCGTTCGACCGGCGGCACCAAGCCGGCGACCGTGGAGACCGGCGCCACCGTACCGGTCCCGCTGTTCATCACCACCGGCGAGAAGATCAAGGTCGACACCCGCGACGGCCGTTACCTCGGCCGCGCCTGATGGCTGAGGGTTCCAAGCAGCAGATGCCGGCGCGCCGCAAGGCGCGCAAGCGGGCGCTGGATGTCCTTTACGAGGCCGACCTACGGGACAAGCCTCCGGTGGAGGTGCTCGCCGGCTACGTGCAGCGGATCGAGCAGCCCCGACCGGAGCATCTGGGCTACGCGGTGGGCCTGGTCGAGGGTGTCGCCGAGCACCTCAACCGGATCGACGAGCTGATCGCCAGCTACGCCGAGGGTTGGACGCTGGAGCGGATGCCTGTCGTCGACCGCAATCTGGCCCGGATCGCCGTCTACGAGTTGCTCTACGTCGACGAGATCGACGACGCGGTGGCGATCAGCGAGGCCGTCGAGCTGGCCCGGCAGATGTCGACAGACGATTCGCCGCGCTTCCTCAACGGGGTGCTCGGCCGGATCGCCGAGTACGCCACCCGCTGAGCGTCAGCACCGAACGCCGCAACACGAAAGGGCCCGTGCCGGTTGGCACGGGCCCTTTCGGTGAAGCGGTAGATCAGGTGAGGCGGCAGTTCAGGAGGCGAAGAACGCCCGGGGGTCGGCCACCAGCACGCCGTGCTCGGTGAGCCGCTCGATCAGACCCGACGGTGAGGCGTCGTAGACGATCGCGAGCGCCCGCAGGTCATCGGCGCGGATGGAGAGCACCCGGCCGTTGTAGTCGCCGCGCTGCTGCTGGATCGCGCGGGCGTAGCGGGCGACGTAGGCCAGGTCCTCGGAGGCCTCGTCGTAGAGCCGCTCCAGGTCCAGGACAATCTTGCTGGTGGGCTCGTGACGGACGCCACTGCCGTCAGGCAGCAGCTCCGAGACGGGTACGCGGTAGAACTCGGCCAACTCGGCCAGACGGGACACCGTCACGGCCCGGTCGCCACGCTCGTACGAGCCGACCACCACGGCCTTCCACCGCCCGTTCGACTTCTCCTCCACACCCTGCAGGGAGAGACCCTGCTGCTGGCGGATGGAGCGCAGGCGGGCGCCCAGAGACTTGGCGTATTCAGAGGGCATTCGGACACTCCCAGTGCTGCTCGGGGTTCTCCCGTCGATCGCTACGGAGCGTGACGGTACGGGGAATGCGACACGTGGTCAAGTGGTCGTGACCCTACCGTTGGGGAGCGTCCGGGAAGTTATCCCCTTTTCCGGCGCCTGATCCGGTGGTCAGCGGCCGCCGTCCATCGGCCCGGTGACCACTGGTAACGTGGCGGAAGCCCCGGCCCAGGTCCGCTGAGCGGTCCGGCCGGAGGTGCCCGACATCCTTTAACGACCCGTCCCGTGAGGCGGGGAAGGAGGTCCGCCGTGGCATACCCACCGGCTGCCCGCTCGTCACCACCGCGACAACCCTCGGTGAAGGTGATCCTCGCCAGCGCCGACGTGCAACGCGTGGTCGACCGCATCGCCCACCAGATCCTGGAAAAGACCCAGGGCGCCGCGAACACGGTGCTCCTGGGGATTCCCACCCGGGGCACCCCCCTCGCCCGGCGGCTCGCCGACCGGATCAGCACCTTCGAGGACGTCTCCGTCCCGGTCGGTGTGCTCGACATCACCCTGTACCGCGACGACCTCCGTCGGCACGCCACCCGCGCGGTGGGCCCGACCGAGCTGCCGTCCGGCGGGATCGACGGCAAACGGGTCATCCTGGTCGACGACGTGCTCTTCTCCGGCCGCACCGTCCGGGCCGCGCTCGACGCGCTCAACGACGTGGGCCGTCCGGCGTCGGTGCAGCTCGCCGTCCTGGTCGACCGGGGCCACCGGGAGTTGCCGATCCGCGCCGACTACGTCGGCAAGAACATCCCGACGGCGCTCGCCGAGAGCGTCAAGGTGACGCTCGCCGAGATCGACGGGGCGGACGAGGTCAAGCTCTACGGGGGAACCCACTCATGATCAAGCATCTGCTCTCCGGCGGGGACCTGGACGCCGACACCGCCACCGAGATCCTGGACACCGCCGCCGAGATGGCCACCGTCGCCGGCCGGGAGATCAAGAAGCTTCCCGCGCTGCGCGGACGGACCGTGGTCAACCTCTTCTACGAGGACTCCACGCGTACCCGGATCTCCTTCGAGGCGGCGGCGAAGCGGCTCAGCGCCGACGTGATCAACTTTTCCGCGAAGGGGTCCAGCGTCACCAAGGGTGAGAGCCTGAAGGACACCGCGTTGACCCTGCAGGCCATGGGCGCGGACGCCGTGGTCGTCCGACACCCCGCCTCCGGCGCGCCGCACCGCCTGGCCAACTGGGTGGACGGGTCGGTGGTCAACGCCGGTGACGGCACCCACGAGCACCCCACCCAGGCGTTGCTGGACGCGTACACCATGCGGGCCCGGCTGGGCCGGCTCGCCGGCCTGTCGGTCGCGGTGGTCGGGGACGTGCTGCACTCCCGGGTGGCCCGTTCCAACGTGCTGCTGCTCTCCACCCTCGGCGCCAAGGTCACCCTGGTCGGCCCGCCGACCCTCATCCCGGTCGACATCGCGGGCGCCCTCGCCCCCGCCACCGACGTCTCCTACGACCTCGACTCAGTGCTGCCCAACGTGGACGTGGTGATGATGCTGCGCGTGCAGCGGGAGCGGATGAACGACTCCTACTTCCCCTCCGCGCGCGAGTACGCCCGCCGCTACGGGCTGGACGGGCCGCGGATGCGCCGGCTGCCCGAGCACGCGATCGTCATGCACCCCGGCCCGATGAACCGGGGGATGGAGATCACCCCCGAGGTCGCCGACTCACCCCGCTCCACAATCGTCGAACAGGTCACCAACGGGGTCTCCGTGCGGATGGCTGTCCTTTACCTGCTGCTCGGAGGGAACAACCGGTGACCGCGTACCTGATTACCAGCGTGAGTGTCGTCGGCGCCGCGCCGACCGACCTGCTGATCCGCGACGGCGTGGTCGCCGAGGTCGGGTCCGGCCTGACCGCGCCGGACGCCATCGTCGTCGACGGCACCGGCCTGGTCGCCCTGCCCGGCCTCGTCGACCTGCACACCCACCTGCGCGAGCCCGGCCGGGAGGACGCCGAGACCGTCGAGTCCGGTTCCCGGGCGGCGGCGCTGGGCGGCTACACGGCGGTCTGCGCGATGGCCAACACCTCCCCGGTGGCGGACACCGCCGGCGTGGTCGAGCAGGTCTGGCGGCTCGGCCGCGAGGCCAGCCTTGTCGACGTGCAGCCGATCGGCGCGGTCACCGTTGGGCTGGCCGGCGAGCAGCTTGCCGAACTGGGCGCGATGGCCGACTCGGCGGCCCGGGTTCGGATCTTCTCCGACGACGGGCACTGCGTCGCCGACCCGAAGTTGATGCGCCGGGCCCTGGAGTACGTCAAGGCGTTCGACGGGATCATCGCCCAGCACGCCGAGGAGCCCCGGCTCACCGAGGGCGCCCAGATGCACGAGGGCGAGGTCTCCACCCGGCTCGGCCTGATCGGTTGGCCGGCGGTCGCCGAGGAGGCGATCATCGCCCGGGACGTGCTGCTCACCGAGCACGTGGGCAGCCGACTGCACGTCTGCCACGTCTCCACCGCCGGCAGCGTCGAGGTGCTGCGCCAGGCAAAGGCACGCGGGGTACGCGTGACCGCCGAGGTGACCCCGCACCACCTGCTGCTCACCGACGAAGTCGTGAGCGGGAGGAGTGAGCTTGCGAGCCCCGCACTCGCGAACAACTGGAGCCCAGCCGGAGTTTACGACCCGGTCTTCAAGGTGAACCCGCCGCTGCGCACCGCCTCGGACGTCGCCGCGCTGCGCGCCGCGCTCGCCGACGGGGTGATCGACGTGATCGCCACCGACCACGCCCCGCACTCGGTGGAGGACAAGGAGTGCGAGTGGGCGTACGCCCGGCCGGGGATGCTCGGTCTGGAGACGGCCCTCTCCATCGCGCTGGACGTGCTCGGCCCCGAGTGGGACCTGATCGCCGAGCGGATGTCGCGCACCCCCGCACGGATCGCCGGCCTCACCGGGCACGGCGTCGACCCCGCGCCGGGTGTGCCGGCCAACCTGACCCTGATCGACCCGGCCGCCCGCCGCACCATCGAGCCGGCGGAGTTGGCCAGTCGCAGTCGCAACACCCCGTACGCCCGCATGACGCTGCCGGGTCGCATCGTGGCGACCTTCCTGCGCGGCGAGCCGACGGTCCTGGACGGAAAGGCTGTCAAGTGAGTAAGCGCAGACCCGCAATCCTGGTGCTGGAGGACGGGCGCACGTTTCCCGGTGAGGCGTACGGCAGTGTCGGGGAGACCTTCGGCGAAGCGGTCTTCAACACCGGCATGACCGGTTACCAGGAGACGCTGACCGACCCGTCCTACCACCGTCAGGTGGTGGTGCAGACCGCGCCGCACATCGGTAACACAGGCGTCAACGGCGAGGACGACGAGTCCGGCCGGATCTGGGTGGCGGGCTACGTCGTGCGCGACCCGGCCCGCATCGGCTCGAACTGGCGGGCCACCGGTGGTCTGGAGGACCGCCTCGCCACCGAGGGTGTGGTGGGCATCAGCGGGGTGGACACCCGGGCGCTGACCCGGCACCTGCGCGAGCGGGGCGCCATGCGGGTGGGCATCTCCAGCATCGACAACGACCCGCAGAGCCTGCTGGCCCGGGTCCGCCAGGCGCCGCAGATGGTCGGCGCGGACCTGTCCGCCGAGGTGAGCACCGCCGAGCCGTACGTCGTCGAGGCCGTGGGTGAGCACCGGTTCACAGTGGCCGCCCTGGACCTGGGCATCAAGCGCAACGTCCCGCGCCGGCTGGCGACCCGTGGGGTGACCACCCACGTGCTGCCGGCGTCGTCGAGCATCGAGCAGATGCTCGCCACCGGCGCCGACGCGATCTTCCTGTCGCCCGGCCCGGGTGACCCGGCCACCGCCGACGCCCCGGTGGAGCTGGCCCGGGAGGCGCTGCGGCGGGAGGTGCCGCTGTTCGGCATCTGCTTCGGCAGTCAGATCCTCGGTCGGGCGCTCGGCTTCGGTACCTACAAGCTGGGCTACGGCCACCGGGGGATCAACCAGCCGGTGCTCGACCGGGTCACCGGCAAGGTCGAGGTGACCAGCCACAACCATGGCTTCGCGGTGCAGGTCCCCGGCTCGGGCAACGGCGTGGTCGTCCCCGACCAGGTGATCGACACGGACTTCGGTGGCGTACGGGTGTCGCACGTCTGCCTCAATGACAACGTGGTCGAGGGGCTGCGGGCCGTCGACCTGCCCGCGTTCACCGTCCAGTACCACCCGGAGGCGGCGGCCGGCCCGCACGACGCGGACTACCTCTTCGACCGATTCGCCGATCTCATCGAGGGCCGGAACCACAGCAGGGGGCGCAGCAATGCCTAAGCGGACCGATCTCAAGCACATCCTCGTGATCGGCTCCGGGCCGATCGTCATCGGGCAGGCCTGCGAGTTCGACTACTCCGGCACCCAGGCGTGCCGGGTCCTGCGCAGTGAGGGGATCCGGGTCAGCCTGGTCAACTCCAACCCGGCGACGATCATGACGGACCCGGAGTTCGCCGACGCGACCTACGTCGAGCCGATCACCCCGGAGTTCGTGGAGCTGGTCATCGCCAAGGAGCGCCCGGACGCGATCCTCGCGACCCTCGGCGGGCAGACCGCGCTGAACACGGCCGTCGCCCTGCACGAGGCCGGCGTCCTGGAGAAGTACGGCGTGGAGCTGATCGGCGCGAACATCGACGCCATCAACCGGGGCGAGGACCGGCAGCTGTTCAAGGAGATCGTGGCCAAGGCCGGCGTACGCCTCGGCGTCGACGACCCGACCGGGCTGGTGCCCCGCTCGCGGGTCTGCCACTCGATGGACGAGGTCGAGGCGACAGTCGCGGAGCTGGGCCTGCCGGTGGTGATCCGGCCGTCGTTCACCATGGGTGGCCTGGGCTCCGGCATGGCGCACACCCCGGAGGACCTGGCCCGCATCGCCGGCGACGGCCTGTCCGCCAGCCCGGTGCACGAGGTGCTCATCGAGGAGAGCGTGCTCGGCTGGAAGGAGTACGAGCTCGAGCTGATGCGCGACCGGCACGACAACGTGGTGGTGGTCTGCTCGATCGAGAACATCGACCCGATGGGCGTGCACACCGGCGACAGCGTCACAGTGGCCCCGGCCATGACGCTCACCGACCGGGAGTACCAGCGCCTGCGTGACCTGGGCATCGCCGTGCTGCGCGAGGTCGGGGTGGACACCGGCGGCTGCAACATCCAATTCGCGGTCAACCCGGTCGACGGCCGGATCGTCGTGATCGAGATGAACCCCCGGGTGTCGCGGTCCTCGGCGCTGGCCTCCAAGGCGACAGGCTTCCCGATCGCGAAGATCGCCGCGAAGCTGGCCATCGGCTACACCCTCGACGAGATCCCCAACGACATCACCCTGAAGACCCCGGCGGCGTTCGAGCCGTCGCTCGACTACGTGGTGGTGAAGATCCCGCGGTTCGCGTTCGAGAAGTTCCCCGGCGCGGACCCGGAGCTGACCACCACGATGAAGTCGGTGGGCGAGGCGATGAGCCTCGGGCGCAACTTCACCGAGGCGCTGAACAAGGCGATGCGCTCGATGGAAACCAAGTCAGCCGGTTTCTGGAGTGTGCCGGACCCGGCGGGCGTCACCCTGGCGGAAACCCTCGCCGCGCTGCGGATCCCGCACGACGGCCGGCTGTACACCGTCGAGCGGGCGCTGCGCCTCGGCGCGTCGATCGCCGAGGTCGCCGAGGCGTCCGGCGGGATCGACCCGTGGTTCCTGGACCAGATCGCCGCGCTGGTCGAGCTGCGCGCCGAGATCGTCGACGCGCCGGTGCTCGACGCCGACCTGTTGCGCCGCGCCAAGCGGGCCGGTCTGTCCGACCGGCAGCTCGCCGCGCTGCGCCCGGAGCTGGCCGCCGAGGACGGCGTACGGACGCTGCGGCACCGCCTCGACGTGCGCCCGGTCTACAAGACGGTGGACACCTGCGCGGCCGAGTTCGAGGCGACCACTCCGTACCACTACTCGACGTACGACCTGGAGACCGAGGTCGTGCCGTCGGACCGGCCCAAGGTGCTGATCCTGGGCTCCGGCCCGAACCGGATCGGGCAGGGCATCGAGTTCGACTACTCCTGCGTGCACGCCGTACAAGCGCTGCGGGGGGCCGGTTACGAGACCGTCATGGTCAACTGCAACCCGGAGACGGTCTCCACCGACTACGACACGGCCGACCGGCTCTACTTCGAGCCGCTGACCTTCGAGGACGTCCTGGAGGTCTGGCACGCCGAGGACTCGTCCGGCCGGGCGGCCGGTGGGCCGGGCGTGGTCGGGGTGGTCGTGCAGCTCGGCGGGCAGACCCCGCTGGGGCTGGCGCAGCGGCTCAAGAACGCCGGTGTGCCGATCGTCGGCACCTCCCCGGAGTCGATCCACCTGGCCGAGGAGCGGGGCGCGTTCGGCGCGGTGCTGGCCCGCGCCGGGCTGCGCGCGCCGGCGCACGGCATGGCCACCTCGTACGACGAGGCCAAGACGATCGCCGACGAGATCGGCTACCCGGTGCTGGTCCGGCCGTCGTACGTGCTGGGCGGGCGGGGCATGGAGATCGTCTACGACGACCCGACGCTGCGCGACTACATCGGCCGGGCCACCGACATCTCCCCGGACCACCCGGTGCTGGTGGACCGGTTCCTCGACGACGCCATCGAGATCGACGTGGACGCGCTGTGCGACGCCGACGGTGAGGTCTACATCGGCGGCGTGATGGAGCACATCGAGGAGGCGGGCATCCACTCCGGCGACTCGTCCTGCGCGCTCCCGCCGATCACCCTGGCGGGCTCGCACCTGGTCGAGGTGCGCCGCTACACCGAGGCCATCGCGCGTGGCGTCGGCGTCCGCGGCCTGCTCAACGTGCAGTACGCCCTCAAGGACGACGTGCTCTACGTGCTGGAGGCCAATCCGCGCGCGTCGCGGACCGTCCCGTTCGTCTCCAAGGCCACGGCGGTGCCGCTGGCCAAGGCGGCGGCCCGGATCGCGCTCGGGGCGAGCATCGCCGAGTTGCGCGCCGAGGGCCTGCTGCCGGCGACGGGTGACGGGGGCACGATGCCCGCGGACGCGCCGGTCGCGGTCAAGGAGGCGGTGCTGCCGTTCAAGCGTTTCCGGACCCGCGCGGGCAAGGGGATCGACTCGCTGCTCGGGCCGGAGATGAAGTCGACGGGCGAGGTGATGGGCATCGACACCAACTTCGGGCACGCCTTCGCCAAGAGCCAGTCGGCCGCGTACGGGTCGCTGCCGACCGCCGGGAAGATCTTCGTCTCGGTGGCCAACCGGGACAAGCGGGGCATGATCTTCCCGATCAAGCGGCTGGCCGATCTGGGCTTCGAGATCGTCGCCACCGCCGGCACGGCCGAGGTGCTGCGCCGGCACGGCATCGCCTGCGAGCAGATCCGTAAGCACTACCAGGCCGGTGCGGGCGACGACGCGGTGTCGCTGATCGGCGGCGGCCACGTGGCGCTGGTGATCAACACGCCGCAGGGTTCGGGCGCCAGCGCCCGCTCCGACGGCTACGAGATCCGCAGCGCGGCGGTCACCGCGGACATCCCCTGCATCACCACGGTCCCCGGCGCGGCGGCGGCGGTCATGGGCATCGAGGCGCGGATCCGCGGCGACATGCAGGTACGCCCCCTGCAGGACCTGCACGCCATCCTGCGGGCGGCCCAGTGACAGTGTTCGAGCAGGCGGTACGGCCGTTGTTGTTCCGGCTCGGGGGCGGGGACGCCGAGGCGGCGCACGAGTGGACGCTGCGGCGGTTGGCGGCCCTGTCGCGGCAACCGGTGGCCCTGGCCGCGTTGCGGGCCCGGTACGCGGTCGACGCGCCACGCACGGTGTTCGGTGTGCGGTTCCCCAATCCGGTCGGGTTGGCCGCGGGGATGGACAAGGACGGCGCGGCGCTGCCGGCCTGGCCGGCGCTCGGCTTCGGTTTCGTGGAGGTCGGCACGGTCACCGCGCACGCCCAGCCGGGCAACCCCCGGCCGCGGCTGTTCCGGCTGCCGGCCAGCGAGGCGGTGGTCAACCGGATGGGCTTCAACAACGCCGGAGCCGCCGCGCTGGCCGCCCGGCTGGCCGCGCTGCCACGTCCGCTCGGGGTGCCGCTGGGCATCTCGCTCGGCAAGTCCAAGGTGACGCCGCTCGACGAGGCGGTCGAGGACTACCTCGCCTCGTACCAGGCGCTGCGCGGGCACGGCGACTACTTCGCCGTGAACGTCTCCTCACCGAACACTCCGGGTCTGCGGTCCTTGCAGGACCGCGGTCACCTGGACGCGCTGCTCGGCGCCCTGGTGGGGGAGAAGCCGGTGCTGGTCAAGATCGCACCGGACCTGACCGAGGCGGCGATCGCCGAACTGCTGGAGGTCTGCCTGGCCCGAGGCGCCGCCGGCGTGATCGCCACCAACACCACCCTGTCCCGCGACGGGCTCGCCGACGTCGACGTCGAGCGTGGCGCGCAGGCCGGTGGTCTCTCCGGTCGGCCGCTCACCAGGCGGGCCCGCGACGTGGTCGCCTTCGTGCACCGGGAGACCGAGGGCCGGCTGCCGATCATCGGCGTCGGCGGCGTGTTGGACCCGGACGACGCCGCCCGGATGTTCGACGCCGGCGCCGCCCTGGTGCAGCTCTACACCGGCTTCATCTACCGAGGACCGGCCCTGGTCCGCGCCGCCGCTCGCGCGGTGGCCACAACGGCGGCACCGGACGCGGTAGCCGGCCGGTGACCGCCCTCGGCCCGGTGTTGGCCCGGCCCAACCGGGTGCCGAGCCCGCTCCGCGTCGAGGAGCCCACGCCCGTTGTTGCCCCTTTGCTCTGCACCCCAGGGTGCACCACCCGGAGCGCGACACCCGGCCGCCGGGTGTCGCATCCGCGGGTGCAGAGCAAAGGCGGCGGCGGAGAGGTTCGACCCGGCCGCTGGACGTCCGCCGTCCGGACCGCTTGAGGCACAGAGGAGTACGCGTGACACCCGAGGAGATCCTGGCCGCTGACCGGGCGCACGTCTGGCATCCGTACGCCGCGCTGCCGCCGGCCAACCCGCCGTACGTGGTGCGCGGCGCCGAGGGGGTACGGCTGACCCTGGCCGACGGCCGGGAGCTGGTGGACGGGATGTCGTCCTGGTGGGCGGCGATCCACGGGTACCGGCACCCGGTGCTGGACGCGGCGGTGACCGACCAGCTCGGCCGGATGAGTCACGTGATGTTCGGCGGGCTCACCCACGAGCCGGCGGTGCGGCTCGCCCGGACCCTCGTCGAGCTGACCCCGGATGGCCTGGAGCACGTGTTCCTGGCCGACTCGGGCTCGGTCAGCGTCGAGGTGGCGGTGAAGATGTGCCTGCAGTACCAGCGGGCCGTCGGGCGGCCCCAGCGGCGCCGGCTGGCGACCTGGCGGGGTGGCTACCACGGCGACACGTTCCACCCGATGAGCGTCTGCGACCCGGAGGGCGGGATGCACCACCTGTGGGGCGACGTGCTGCCCCGGCAGGTGTTCGCCCCGGTGCCGCCGGGCGGCTTCACCGATCCGCCCGACGACGCGTACGTGGCGGCGCTTGTGGAGACGGTCGAGCGGCACGCCGACGAGCTGGCCGCCGTGATCGTCGAGCCGGTCGTCCAAGGCGCCGGCGGGATGCGCTTCCACCACCCGGGTTACCTGCGGGTGCTGCGCGAGGTGACCCGTGCGCACGGGATTCTGCTGATCTTCGACGAGATCGCCACCGGGTTCGGCCGTACCGGTGAGATGTTCGCCGCCGAGCACGCCGGGGTGACGCCGGACGTGCTGTGCGTGGGCAAGGCGCTGACCGGCGGGTACCTGACCCTCGCGGCGACCCTGTGCACCCCGCAGGTCGCCCGGGGAATCGCGGCGACCGGCGTGCTGGCGCACGGCCCCACGTTCATGGGCAACCCTCTGGCCTGCGCGGTGGCGAACGCCTCCATCGGGCTGTTGCGGGCCGGGGACTGGGCCGGCCAGGTCGCCAGGGTCGGCGCCGGCCTGCGAACCGGCCTGGAGCCGCTGCGTGGCACCCCGGGCGTGGTCGACGTACGGGTGCTCGGCGCGATCGGCGTGGTCCAGCTCGATCACGAGGTCGACCTCGGGGCCGCGACCGCGGCCGCGGTCGCCCAGGGGGTGTGGCTGCGTCCGTTCCGCGACCTGATCTACACGATGCCGCCGTACGTCACCGACGACGTCGACCTGGCCCGGATCGCGAGCGGGGTGGCGGCGGCGGTGGCGGCTGGCTGAGTCGGCCCGGTCACCGGGTCGACGGGTTACCCGGGCGGGGCAGCCGCTCGGACGAGAAGAGGGGAACACTCCGATGGAGAGCTTCGGTACCCGGCTGCACCGGGCGGTCATTGAGCGGGGCCCGCTCTGTGTGGGCATCGACCCGCATCCCGGTCTGCTGGCTCGGTGGGGCCTCCCGGACGACGTTCAGGGGCTCGACCGGTTCAGCCGGACCGTCGTAGAAGCCCTCGGTGACCGGGTTGCGGTAGTCAAGCCTCAGTCGGCCTTTTTCGAGCGGTTCGGATCCCGAGGTGTGGCGATTCTTGAGTCAACTATCCGACAGTTACGCGATGCCGGCTCGCTCGTTCTGCTCGACGTCAAGCGCGGCGACATCGGCTCGACGGTGAGCGCGTACGCCGCCGCGTACCTCGACCCATCCAGCCCCATGTATGTCGACGCGGTCACCGCGAGCCCCTACCTCGGGGTCGGTTCGCTGGCGCCGATGTTCGAGCTGGCCGCCGAGCACGGCGGCGGGGTGTTCGTGCTGGCCCTCACCTCGAACCCCGAGGGCGCGGCCGTGCAGCGGGCCGTCACGGCCGACGGTCGCACCGTGGCGCAGACCGTGATCGACGAGATTTCCCAGCTCAACAGGGGTGCGTCTCCGCTCGGGAGCTTCGGTCTGGTGGTCGGCGCGACCATCGGTGACACCGGTCACGACCTCTCCGGTGTGGGGGGCCCACTGCTCGCTCCGGGGCTCGGCGCGCAGGGTGCCGGTGCAGCCGATCTGCGTACCGTCTTCGGTTCGAGCCTCGCCTCGGTGCTCCCGTCGTACTCCCGGGAAGTGCTCTCGGCCGGCCCCGACGTCGCCGCGCTGCGGGTCGCCGCGGACCGCGTGTTGGTCGACTGCCGGGCCGTCCTGCCTGCCCGGTGACTGACTGACGGGTCGGTCACTCTACGGTGATCATGCGGCCCCCACGTTGCCGAAAGCTCCGTTGGCCGCTAGTTTTCCCCGCGCTGGGAACCATGGACCCCTTGGTTCACAGCGACACCACGTTTCACAGATGCGGCGGTGCGCCCCGCCCGCCGCGATAGGGACCTGAGGAGAACTGGTGCCGCTCCCGTCACTGACCCCCGAACAACGCGCTGCCGCGCTCGAGAAGGCCGCGGAGATCCGCAAGGCCCGTGCTCAGCTGAAGGAGCAGCTCAAGCAGGGCAAGACCACCCTCGGTGCTGTCCTCGAGCGGGCCGAGAGCGACGACGTCGTCGGCAAGCTCAAGGTGTCGGCCGTCCTGCAGGCGATGCCGGGCATCGGCAAGATCCGGGCTACCCAGATCATGGAGAAGCTCAAGATCGCCGACAGCCGTCGCCTGCGCGGCCTCGGCGAGCAGCAGCGCAAGGCACTGCTTGGAGAGTTCGCCGCCAACTGAACCTGGCAGCGTGTAGAAACAAGCAGTGAGCACGGATGACGAGGCGCGCCCGGCGGCTCGGCTCACTGTCCTGGCTGGACCTTCGGGTTCCGGCAGGGAGAGTGTCGTCGAGCTCGTCCGGGCGCGTTCTCCGTCCGTGTGGATCCCGGTCGCGGCAACCAGCAGGCCGCGCCGGGAGTCGGAGACCGACGGGGTGGACCGCGTCTTCCTCGCCCCCGCCGAGTTCGATCGACGGATCGTCGACGGCGAGCTGCTGGAGTGGTCCCGGATCGGTTCGTACCGCCGGGGCACCCCGTACCCACCACTGCGCGCTCGGCTCGACGCCGGGCAGCCGGTGCTGCTCCCGCTCGACCTGCGCGGCGCCCCACTGGTCCGGGCGCGCCTGCCCGATGCCCGGCTGGTGCTGCTGAGCCCACCCGGGTACGCGCCGGACGCCACGGTGGTCGCCATCGTCGAGCACACGCTGACGCACGACCACACCGAACGGGTGGTCGACGAGCTGGTAGGCTTACTCGGTTCTTCTTATCCGGATCCGGCCTGGTCACGCGTGCGTGGCTGACAGCCGGCCGCCGTTGAGACTCAGCACCGCGTCCGCGCGGCTCGAAAGACGCAGAGGTTAATTCGTGGGATCCATCGCCAACCCCGAAGGCATCACCAACCCGCCGATCGACGAGCTCCTCGAGAAGACGACGTCGAAGTACGCGCTGGTCATCTTCGCCGCCAAGCGCGCGCGCCAGGTCAACGCCTACTACAGCCAGCTCGGTGAGGGTCTGCTGGAGTACGTCGGTCCGCTCGTCGAGACCACCCCGCAGGAGAAGCCCCTCTCGATCGCCATGCGCGAGATCAACTCGGGCCTGCTCACCGCCGAGCCGACCGACCAGCCGTAAGCCCCCGCTGGCCGATGTCCGCCTCGATCGTCCTCGGGGTCGGCGGCGGCATCGCCGCCTACAAGGCGTGCGAGCTGCTGCGACTCTTCACCGAATCGGGTCACCGGGTTCGGGTCGTGCCAACCGCGTCGGCGCTCCGGTTCGTTGGAGCGCCGACCTGGGCCGCGCTCTCCGGTCAACCGGTCGCCGACGACGTCTGGACCGACGTCCACGAGGTGCCGCACGTCCGGCTCGGTAAGCAGGCCGACCTGGTGGTGGTCGCGCCGACCACCACCGACCTGCTCGCCAAGGCCGCGCACGGCCTCGCCGACGACCTGCTGACCAACACCCTGCTGACCGCCCGCTGCCCGGTCCTGCTGGCCCCGGCCATGCACACCGAGATGTGGGAGCACCCGGCCACCGTGGCCAACGTCGCCACGCTGCGCTCCCGGGGTGTCCGGGTCATCGAGCCCGCCGTCGGCCGGCTCACCGGCGCCGACACCGGCAAGGGTCGGCTGCCCGATCCGGCGGAGATCTTCGCCGTCGCCGGTCGGCTCCTGGCCCGCGGCGACTCCGCCCCCGCCGACCTGACCGGTCGCCGGGTGGTCGTCACCGCCGGTGGCACCCGCGAGCCCCTGGACCCGGTCCGCTTCCTCGGTAACCGCTCGTCGGGCAAGCAGGGGTACGCGTTCGCCCGCGCGGCGGTGGCCCGGGGCGCCCGGGTCACATTGATCGCGGCCAACGTCGGCCTCGCCGACCCGGCCGGCGTCGACCTGATCCGGGTGGGCACCACCGCCGAGCTGCGGGAGGCGACGGTCAAGGCCGCCGTCGAGGCCGACGCGGTGGTGATGGCGGCGGCTCCGGCCGATTTCCGGCCTGCGACGTACGCGCCTGACAAAATCAAGAAGTCGGACGACGGTGTCGCGCCCACCATCGAGCTCGTCACGAACCCGGACATCGCGGCGGAGCTCGGCCAGCGCAAGCGACCAGAACAGGTGCTGGTGGTGTTCGCCGCCGAGACCGGCGATGCCGAGGCCAACGGTCGGGCGAAACTCGCCCGGAAGCGGGCCGACCTGATCGTGGTCAACGAGGTCGGTCCGGACCTGGTCTTCGGCGCCGACACCAACACGGTGACGGTCATCGGCGCGGACGGTTCGGTCAGCCGGCTGCCCGAGCAGGCCAAGGAGGCCGTGGCCGACGCCGTCTGGGATCTCGTCGTGGCGCGGCTGCCCGGCCGCTCCTGACGGGTGGAACAGGGCGCGACCGATCCCGACACCGGCCGCAGTGGTGATTAGACTGCCGCGGAACGACCTCACACGCTTAGGAGTGCCGTGACACGCCGTCTCTTCACGTCCGAATCGGTCACGGAAGGCCACCCGGACAAGATCGCTGACCAGATCAGCGATGGCATCCTCGACGCGCTGCTGACCGAGGATCCCCACAGCCGCGTGGCGGTGGAGACCATGATCACCACCGGTCAGGTGCACATCGCCGGTGAGGTGACCACCAAGGCGTACGCCGACATCCCGACGATCGTCCGCCGGACCATCCTCGACATCGGCTACGACTCGTCGAAGAAGGGCTTCGACGGCGCCTCCTGCGGGGTCAGCGTGTCCATCGGCGCGCAGTCCGAGGACATCGCGCAGGGTGTCGACAACGCCTTCGAGCTGCGGACCGGGGCGTCGGAGAGCGCGCTCGACGCACAGGGCGCCGGTGACCAGGGCATGATGTTCGGCTTCGCCTGCTCGGAGACGCCCGAGCTGATGCCGCTGCCGATCGCGCTCGCCCACCGGCTGGCCCGCCGCCTCTCGGCGGTGCGCAAGGACGGCACGATCCCGTACCTCCGGCCGGACGGCAAGACCCAGGTCACCATCGAGTACGAGGGGCTGCGCCCGGTCCGGCTGAACACCGTTGTCGTGTCCAGCCAGCACGCCGCCGACATCTCACTGGACTCGCTGCTCACCCCGGACGTGCGCGACCACGTGATCGCCCCGGAGCTGGAGGGCCTCGGTCTGGACACCGACGGCTACCGGCTGCTGGTCAACCCGACCGGCCGGTTCGAGATCGGCGGCCCGATGGGTGACGCCGGGCTGACCGGCCGCAAGATCATCGTCGACACCTACGGTGGGTACGCCCGCCACGGTGGTGGCGCCTTCTCCGGCAAGGACCCGTCCAAGGTGGATCGCTCGGCCGCGTACGCGATGCGCTGGGTGGCCAAGAACGTGGTCGCCGCCGGCCTGGCCGAGCGGTGCGAGGCGCAGGTCGCCTACGCCATCGGCAAGGCGCACCCGGTGAGCCTGTTCATCGAGACGTTCGGCACCGAGACCGTGCCCGTCTCCTCGATCGAGAAGGCCGTCACCGAGGTGTTCGACCTGCGTCCGGCCGCGATCATCCGGGACCTCAACCTGCTCCGCCCGATCTACCAGCAGACCGCCGCGTACGGCCACTTCGGCCGGGAACTGCCGGACCTGACCTGGGAGAGCACCGACCGGGCCGCCGACCTCAAGTCGGCCGCGGGAGCCTGACCGCCACCAAGCGCAGCGACCGGCGACCCGCGGACGGGTCGCCGGTCGCGCGCGTCTGCGTGGATGTCGGACTGGCGCACCTGGACCGGCCGTTCGACTACCTGGTGCCGGCGGAACTGGACGAGGTGGCGGTGCCCGGTACCCGGGTGAAGGTGCGCTTCGCGGGTCAACTCGTCGACGGGTGGTTGCTGTCGCGCGCCGACGACTCCGGCCACACCGGCCGCCTCGCGTACCTGGAGAAGGTGGTTTCGCCGGAGCCGGTGCTGGCCCCCGAGATCGCCCGGCTGGCCCGGGCGGTCGCCGACCGGTACGCGGGCAGCCTCGCCGACGTGCTCCGGCTCGCCGTGCCGCCGCGGCACGCGCGGGTGGAGAAGGAGCCCCAGGACGACCAGCCCACCCCGGCCGTCCCCACCGGGGCGGTCGACCCGCGCGGGTGGCGCGACTACCCCACCGGCCCGGCCCTGTTGCGGGCGCTCGCCGACGGCCGGGCGCCCCGCGCGGTCTGGTCGGCGCTGCCCGGCGAGGACTGGGCGGCCCGCTACGCCGACGCGGTGGCGGCCACCGTCGCCGGTGGGCGCGGCGCGGTGGTCGTGGTGCCCGACGCGCGTGACCTCGACCGCCTCGACGCCGCGCTCACCGGCGTGCTCGGCCCGGGGCGACACGTCAGCCTCTCCGCCGCGCTCGGCCCGGCCCGGCGTTACCGCGCGTTCCTCGCCGCTCGCCGTGGACAGGTGCCGGTGGTGATCGGCACCCGGGCGGCGATGTTCGCCCCGGTGGACCGCCTCGGCCTGGTCGCCGTCTGGGACGACGGCGACGACCTGCACTCCGAACCCCGGGCGCCCTACCCGCACGCCCGCGACGTGCTGCTCACCCGCGCCCACCTCGCCGAGGCCGGCGCGCTGGTCGGCGGGTACGCCCGGACGGCCGAGGCGCAGCTGCTGGTGGAGACCGGCTGGGCGCCGGAGGTGGTCGCCGACCGGGCCACCGTGCGGGCGCGGATCCCGTCCATCGCACCGACCGGAGACGACCCGCAACTGGCCCGTGACCCCGGGGCCGCCACCGCCCGGCTGCCCAGCCTGGCCTGGACGGCCGCCCGTGACGCGCTCCGGCAGGACCTGCCGGTGCTGGTGCAGGTGCCCCGACGCGGCTACCTGCCGTCGATCTCCTGCGCCGAGTGCCGCACCCCGGCCCGCTGCGCGCACTGCGCCGGCCCGCTCGCGCTGCCCTCGGCCGGCGGCACCCCGTCCTGCCGGTGGTGCGCCCGGGTGGACGCCGCGTACGCCTGCCCGGAGTGCGGTGGGCGGCGGCTGCGGGCCGCGGTGACCGGCGCCCGGCGGACCGCCGAGGAGCTGGGCCGGGCGTTCCCCGGCGTCCCGGTGCGCACCTCCGGGCGCGAGGAGGTGCTGACCGACGTGCCCGGCGGCGCGGCCCTGGTGGTGGCCACCCCGGGCGCCGAGCCGGTCGCCGAGGGCGGCTACGGCGCGGTGCTGTTGCTCGACTCGTGGGCCCTGCTGACCCGAGCCGACCTGCGGGCCGGCGAGGAGGCGCTGCGCCGCTGGCTGGCCGCGGCGGCCCTGGCCCGCCCGGCGCCGGCCGGTCGGGTGGTGGTGGTCGCCGACGGCGCGCTCGCCCCGGTGCAGGCGCTGCTGCGTTGGGACGCCGCCTGGTTCGCCGGCCGGGAGTTGGCCGAGCGCCGTGAGCTGGGCTTCCCCCCGGCCGTACGGATGGCGAGCGTCACCGGCGCGGCCGAGGCGGTGGCGGACCTGCTGGCCGCGGCCCGGCTGCCGGACGACGCCGAGGTGCTCGGGCCGGTGCCGGCCGAGGAAGGTCGGGAGCGGATGTTGGTTCGGGTGCCCCGGGCCAGGGCTGCCGCGCTCGCCGACGCGTTGCATTCGGCCGCCGGCGCTCGGGCCGCCCGCAAGGCCGCCGATCCGGTTCGTCTCCAGGTCGATCCGCTGAGCCTGTTCTGAGGAGTTTCGGCCGGTGCCGGCGGTGATGGACCTCTCCCGGTGCGGTGGTCCTCGCACACCGCGTCCGGCAAAGCGGTGGCGTCCGAGTGGTAGCATCGCCCGTCATGCCGAGGCGTACGACGGGCTCCTGGTCGCCACGGAGCGTCAGCCGCGCCGAGCGGGAGCCGCCGCGGGATGGCGCGACGATGGCGGGAACGCGTCGGTCGGGCGCGAGGTCGATGATGTCAATGAGCCGGTGATCAGGGGTGGACCAGTCGTGACCGTTGGGCAATCGATCGTCTTCAACGGCGACCTCGGCAGCGGCAAGAGCACCGTGTCGGTCGAGATCGCCAAGCGGCTCGGCATGCGCCGGGTCAGCGTGGGGGACCTCTACCGGGAGATGGCGCAGCAGCGGCAGATGACCGCCCTGCAGCTCAACCTGCACGCCGAGCTCGACCAGGCCGTGGACGGTTACGTCGACCAGCTCCAGCGGGACATCGCCGCCTCCGGTGAGCGCCTCGTGATGGACTCCCGGCTGGCCTGGCACTTCTTCACCGACGCGCTCAAGGTGCACATGATCACCGAGCCGGGTGAGGCGGCCCGTCGGGTGCTCGCCCGGCCTTCCGGGCCGGCGGAGAGCTACGCCTCCCTGGACGAGGCCAAGGCCAAGCTCCGTGAGCGCAGCTCGAGCGAGCGGAGCCGGTTCATCATCCGGTACGGGGTGGACAAGGCCCGTCTGCGCAACTATGACCTGATCTGTGACACCACCCGGGCGTCCGCCGCCGAGGTGATCGAGCACATCGTGGCCGCGTACGAGGGCACGCTCGGCGCCGAGGTGCTGCGCGACGCGCCGCCGCTGCTGCTGCTGGACCCGGCCCGGGTCTACCCGACCGAGGACATCGCCACCCTGCGGGGTCTGTGGGACACCGACTTCGTCGGTGGGGTGGCCGAGGCCGGCGACGAGGCCCTCGAACCGTTAAAGATCGGGTTCACCGGCGAGTACTTCTTCGTCGTCGACGGTCACCGCCGCCTCAGCGCCGCGCTGCAGAACGGGTTCTCCCTGGTCCCGGCCCAACTGGTCGCCGAGGTCGACGAGCCGGTCGTGGGTGGGATGACCGCGATCGACTACTTCGCCGCCCAGGTGCGCCCCGGCCTGATCTACGACTGGGAGGCGGCTCACAAGATCCAACTGCCGCTGCCCGAGCCCGCGCTGCTGCGCGGCGACGCGGTGCTCGCGGGGGACCCGGGCGCCAGCGTCTGAACCCGGCGCGAGGCCGGGCCGACGCGCGGACGTTGACGCAGAGGTGCGGGCTCCGCAGTGGAACTGTCATACATTGGCAGTCGTCTATCGAGTGGCTTCGGCCCGGAATTACCCTGCCCCTGCGTATCCGGGGGGCCGGATCACCGGGGGTGGGGGCCGCATGTCCGAGCAGTGGATACCGTCCGGCACTCATCAGACGTCACATGGGTCACCCGCGGTGTTCGAACTCGCCCGCGCCGCCAGCGAGGCGCAGACCCTGCCGGAACTGGCCGGGTTGCTGCGCCAGCTGCGCCGCCGTGAGGCCCGGCAACAGGGCGAGACCCTGCTGACGTACCGGCAGTTGGCCGCGAAGACCGGCTGGTCGCGCGGGATCATCGGGGAGTACTTCGCCGGCAACATCCTGCCGCCGCCAGAGCGGTTCGACGCCCTCATCCGGCTGCTCGGCGCGACCCCCGCCGAACAGGGGGTGCTGGCCACCGCGCGGGACCGGGTCGAGGAGCGACGTCGACGCCCGAACCGGGACCACGCGACCACCGGGCGGGCTGTCGTTCGGGCCCGGGCCGGCGCCCCGCGCCCCGGTGCCACGTCCCCCCGATTCCCGGTGCCTCGCCAACTACCCCCGGCGCTTCCCGGGTTCGTCGGACGCGCGGCCCAACTCGCCCAACTCGATGCCGAGTGCGCTCGCGCGGTGGCACCCGGGGACGACGGCGTGGCGTCGGTCACCGTCATGACGTTGTCCGGCACGGCCGGGGTCGGCAAGACGACCCTCGCGGTCAAGTGGGCGCACCGGGTCGCGGACCGTTTCCCGGACGGCCAGCTCTACGTCGACCTGCGTGGGTTCGACTCCAGCGGAAGTGTGGTGACGGCCGTCGAGGCGGTTCGGGGCTTCCTGGAGGCCCTCGAGGTGCCGCCCGAACGAATCCCCACCCACCTGCCCGCGCAGGTCGGCCTCTACCGCAGCCTGCTCGCCGGCCGCCGGATGCTGGTGCTGCTGGACAACGCCCGCGACGCCGACCAGGTACGGCACCTGCTGGTCGGCAGTCAGAGCTGCCTGGTCCTGGTCACCAGCCGCAACCGGCTCGCCGGCCTGATCGCCGCCGAGGGCGCCCGGCCGATCGGCGTCGACCTGCTCACCACCGCCGAGGCCTGGCAACTGTTGGCCCGGCGGCTCGGCCCGGACCGGTTGGCGGCCGAGCCGCAGGCGGTGGACGAGATCATCGAGCGGTGCGCGCGGCTGCCGTTGGCGCTGGCCGTGCTCGCCGCGAGAGGTGCGGAGAAGCCGACGTTCCCGCTGGCCACCCTCGCGGCCGAACTGCGGGCGGCGCCGCGACCACTCGACTCGTTCGACGGAGGGGACGAAGGCACCGACGTGCAGGCCGTCTTCTCCTGGTCGTACCGGAGCCTGACGCCGGAGGCGGCACGCCTGTTCCGGCTCTTCGGCTGCCATCCCGGGCCGGACATCGGGTTCGCTGCGGCGGCCAGTCTGGCCGGGCTGCCCCGGGCCCAGGCGCCCCGACTGCTGGCCGAGCTGGCCCACGCGCACCTCGTCACCGAGCACGCCCCCGGCCGGTTCGGCGCCCACGACCTGCTCCGGGCGTACGCGGCCGAGCAGGTCGAACGTCTCGAACCGGCACCGGCCCGGCGGGCCGCGATCCGGCGCGGGCTGGACCACTACCTGCACACCGCGCACGCGGCGGCGCTGCTGCTGCAACCGGGCCGGGACCCGGTCACCCTCGCCGCCGTCGCAGCGGGCGTGGTGCCCGAGGAGATCACCGACCACGGTCAGGCGCTCGCCTGGTTCACCGTCG
Organism: Micromonospora sp. D93; assembly: GCF_018070365.1. Classification (NCBI taxonomy): domain Bacteria; kingdom Bacillati; phylum Actinomycetota; class Actinomycetes; order Micromonosporales; family Micromonosporaceae; genus Micromonospora; species Micromonospora sp. D93. The sequence continues at coordinate 61,133 of NZ_JAGPXW010000026.1, forward strand.
AGTATCCGGTGCTGCTGGCGGCGGTCGCCCACGCGAGGCGGGCCGGGTTCGACGGCCACGCGTGGCAGTTGGCCTGGACACTCGTGGACTTCCTGCAACGCCGGGGACGTTGGCCGGACCTGGCGGTGGCCCAGGGGAACGCCCTGGCCGGGGCGCGGAGGGCCGGCGACCGACCCGGGCAGGCGAACGCCCACCGCGACCTCGCCCGGGTGCTGTCCCGGCTGGGTCGGGTGGACGAGGCGGCGACAAACTACCGCCAGGCGCTGGTGATCTTCGCGGAGCTGGGCGACCACACCGGGCAGGCGCGCACCCACCGGGCGTTCGGCGCGATGCTCGACGGACTCGGCCGGCACGCCGAGCCGCTGGAGCAGAGCGAGCGGGCCCTGGCGCTGTACCGGGCCGCCGGCCACGTCTCGGGGGAGGCCAGCGCCCGCAACGCGGTGGGTTGGGCGCACGCCCAGCTCGGTCAGTACGAGCCGGCGCTCGCGCACTGCCAGGAGGCGTTGGCGCTGCTGCGGACGACAGGTGACCGGCACGGTGAGGCGAACACCTGGGACAGCCTCGGCTTCATCCACGCCCGTTTGGGTGACCACCGTGCGGCGATCCGCTGTTTCCAGCGGGCGCTCGGGCTGTACCGGCGGGTCAGCGACCGCTACGACGAGGCGGACACCCTGTCCCGGCTCGGCCAGAGCTGGCAGGCGGTGGGGGACACGGCCGCTGCCGCGCGTACCTGGCGGCCTGCCCTGGCCATCCTCGACGATCTCGGCCACCCGGACGCCGAGCGGGTGCGTGACCTGCTGGCCGGGCTGCCCGCCGGTGACGCTGGGCACACCGGCGGTGGGTGACCGAGGTGCGCTGGCCGGTGTCCAGCCGGGCACTCCGTAGACTGGTCACCGCATAGCTCGTCCCACCGCAATAAGGAGCCGTCCCGCGTGACCGTCCAGCCCATCCGTCTGTTTGGGGATCCGGTGCTGCGCACGCCGGCCGATCCGGTGGTCAACTTCGACGCCGAGCTACGTCGGCTCGTCGCCGACCTCACCGACACGATGCGTGAGCAGAACGGCGCCGGCTTGGCCGCGCCGCAGCTCGGTGTGAGTCTGCGGGTGTTCACCTTCGACGTCGACGACGTCCTCGGGCACCTGATCAACCCCGTGCTGGAGTTCCCCGACGAGGAGGAGCAGGACGGTCCGGAGGGCTGCCTGTCGATCCCCGGGCTCTACTTCGACACCAAGCGTCGGCAGAATGTCGTCGCCAAGGGCTTCAGCTCGTTCGGCGACCCCATGCAGATCGTCGGCACCGGTCTGATGGCGCGCTGCGTGCAGCACGAGACCGACCACCTCGACGGGGTGCTCTTCCTGGACCGACTGGACCCGGAGGGACGCAAGGAAGCCATGAAGGCGATCCGCCAGGCCGAGTGGTACGACGCGGCGGCCCCGCCCACGGTAAAGCTCAGCCCGCACATCAGCGATCCCTTCGGTCTGGGGCGCTGACCCGGATGCGCGTGATCTTCGCCGGTACGCCGGCCGTCGCCGTTCCCGCACTGGCCGCCGTCGCCGCCTCCCGCCACGAGCTGGTGGCAGTGGTCACCCGGCCCGACGCGCCCGCCGGGCGTGGGCGGGGTCTGTCCCGCTCCCCGGTCGGCGCGTGGGCCGACGAGCACGGCGTCGAGGTGCTCACGCCGGCCCGTCCCCGCGACCCGGAGTTCCTCGATCGGCTGCGCGAGCTGGAGCCGGACTGCGTGCCGGTGGTCGCCTATGGCGCGCTGGTGCCACCGGCCGCCCTGGAGATCCCCCGGCACGGCTGGATCAACCTGCACTTCTCCCTGCTGCCCGCGTGGCGTGGCGCCGCGCCCGTGCAGCACGCCGTGCTGCACGGTGACGAACTGACCGGGGCCAGCGTCTTCCAGTTGGAGGAGGGCCTGGACACCGGGCCGGTCTACGGCACGCTGACCGACGAGATCCGCGCCGCCGACACCTCCGGTGACCTGTTGGGGCGGCTCGCCGATTCCGGCGCCGGGCTGCTGGTGGCGGTGCTCGACGCGATCGCCGACGGCACCGCCCGCGCCGAGCCGCAGCCCGCCGACGGGGTGTCGCTGGCGCCGAAGCTGACAGTGGACGACGCGCGCGTGCGCTGGAGTGACCCGGCCTTCGCCGTGGATCGGCGGATCCGGGCCTGCACCCCGGCGCCGGGCGGCTGGACCACGTTCCGCGACGAGCGGGTGAAGCTCGGCCCGGTCGTCCCGGTGCCCGACGGCCCCGAGCTGAAGCCGGGGGAGTTGCTGGTGGAGAAGTCCCGGGTGCTGGCCGGCACGGCGACAGTGCCGGTGCGTCTCGGCGAGGTCCGTGCCGCGGGCAAACGGGCCATGGGCGCTACCGACTGGGCGCGCGGCGTCCGGGTCGGCACTGGAGAGGACTTCTCGTGACGGCACCGGAGGGAACCCGACCGACGCGCTCCGGCCCGTCGACCGGCCGTGGCGGGGATCGCCGCCCGGTCCGACCACCGCTGGACCGACCGCGCCGCGCCGCGTACGAGGCGGTGGCGGCGGTGCACCGTGACGACGCGTTCGCCAACCTGGTGCTGCCCATCATCCTGCGGGAAGAGGGGCTGTTCGGTCGGGACGCGGCCTTCGCCACCGAGCTGACCTACGGCACCCTGCGCCACCTGGGCACGTTGGACGCGATCCTGACCGACGCGGCCGGCCGGGACGTGGCCCGGATCGACCCGCCGGTCCGCGACGCGCTGCGGCTCGGGGCGTACCAGCTGCTGCACACCCGGGTGCCGGCGCACGCCGCGGTCTCGTCGACTGTGGATCTGGTCCGTTCGGTCGCACCGGGCGCGACCGGCTTCGCCAACGCGGTGCTGCGCGAGGTGTCCACCCGTGACGCGGACGCCTGGGTGGCGAAGCTCGCCCCACCGATGGAGACCGACCCGGTCGGGCACCTCGCGTTGGCGTACAGCCACCCGCAGTGGATCGTGCGGGCGTTCTCCGAGGCGCTCGGCGGCGATCTGGGTGAGACGGAGCGCCTCCTGATCGAGGACAATGAGCGCCCGCCGGTGCACCTGTGTGCCCGGCCCGGCCTGATCGACCCGGTCGAGCTGGCCGACCAGGTCGGCGGTGCGCCCGGTGCCTTCTCGCCGTACGCCGTCTATCTGCCCGGTGGCGCGCCGGGTGACATCCCGGCGGTGGTCGACGGCCGGGCCCACGTCCAGGACGAGGGCTCCCAGCTGGTGGCGACAGCGCTCGCCGACGCGCCGTTGGACGGCCCGGACGGGCGTTGGCTGGACCTGTGCGCCGGCCCGGGTGGCAAGGCCGGGCTGCTCGGCGCGCTGGCCGCGCAGCGGGGCGCCCGGGTGACAGCGGTGGAGGTGGCCGAGCACCGCGCCCGGCTGGTCTCCCTGGCGACCCGGGACCTGCCGGTGGCCGTGCTGACCATGGACGGCCGTGAGGTCGGCGGCGACCCGAAGCTGCCGGAGCAGCACTTCGACCGGGTGCTGGTCGACGCACCGTGTACCGGGCTGGGGTCGTTGCGTCGCCGGCCGGAGTCGCGCTGGCGTCGCCAGCCGTCCGACCTGCCGCCGCTGACCCGACTGCAACGGGAGTTGCTCGGCGCGGCGCTGCGGGCGGTCCGCCCGGGTGGGCTGGTCGCCTATGTCACCTGTTCGCCGCACACCGTCGAGACGCACGTGACGGTGACCGAGGCGGCCCGCCGCAGCGGGGTTCCGGTGGACTTCGTGGACGCCCGGCCGCTGCTGCCGGCCGGCATGCCCGGTCTCGGCGACGGGCCGACCGTGCAGCTCTGGCCACACCGGCACGGCACCGACGCGATGTTCCTCGCCGTCCTGCGCCGAGGCTGACCCGACCCTGCGTCCGGCCGGTCGGTGACCCGACTGGCCGGACGCGGCGCTCAGGTGACCGGAAGACCCTTGGTGCCGGCGTTCTTCATCGACCGGGTCAGGTTCCGGTCGGAGATCCAGAGGAAGCACTGCACGCCCCGGTTGCCGTTGCGCCACTCCTCCTCGTACGGCTGGTAGTAGATCGTCCCGGCGCGGAAGTCGAGCTGGGAGTTGTCCGGAACCTTGGCGTACTTGGCGATCATCGTCTGGCAGGCCCGGTGGGTCCGCTTGATGCTGCGGGTGAACTCGGCGTAGCTGACGTCCGGGGCCTGCCAGACGCCGACGAACTCGGCGTGGTGCTTGGCGGTGCAGGAGACCGGCTTCATCTCGTCGATGTCGTCCTTAACCAGCTTCGGGTTGAAGCAGCGGTACGCCAGCGGCGCCGTGCCGGACAGCGCGCCCCGGAGGCTGCCGGTGCGCAGGTCGACGGCGGTGTCGTCGATGCTGGCGATCTCGGTGACGTCGCAGCGGTACCAGCGGGCCCCGCCCGACCAGGCCTGCGGTGACGGCAGCACGACGGTCAGGCCGAGCCGCCCGGAACGCCAGTCGGCGCCCACCGCCTTGTTGACGACGGTGTCGCACCCGGCCTGTGCGGCCCGCATGCCGGCCGAGCCGGGCTGCGGGGGAGTGCCGCCCGCGGCGCCCGGGCCGGTGAGGGTGCCGACGTGCATGGTCTCCACCCGGTGCGACTCGGTGCACGCCGTCGGGTTGTAGCCGGTCAGGAAGCCGACCTGCTGGGAGCTCTGGTGGCAGACGTCGGCGGCGGGGACGAACTGCTGCGCCGCGACGGGCGCCGGCCAGTCGTCGATGAGGTCACTGTCGAGTCCGGCGGGTGCGCCGCACCCGGCCAGCGTCAGGGCCAGTGCCCCACCCCCGGCGAACGCCGCCAACCACCGTCGCATCCCGACCTCCCGCCGCTGCTGGCCCCCGACCGGACCCAGCCGGTCGATAGCGCCACGGCGCAGCAGCATACGGCACCGATGCTCAGATCGCGGGCAGTCCCTCGGGGCCGGCGCCGCGCATGGAGCGGGTGAGCTTGCGGTCGTCGCTCCACAGGAAACAGCGCACTCCACGGTCGCCCTCCTCCCACTCCCGCTGCGAGGGTGGGTAGTAGATGGACCCGGCCCGGTACGGCAGCTCGCTGTTGTTGGGTACCGCCGCGTACTCGGCGATCAGCGCCATGCAGCGCCGGTGTGCCTGCTCGGCGGACTTGGCGAACTCCGCCCAGCTCACGTCCCCCTCCTCGTAGACGCCCACGAACTCGGCGCGGTGCGGCTCCGTGCAGAGCACCGGCGCCATGTAGTTGAGGTTGTCGCCGATCAGCTTGGGATCGAAGCAGCGGTGCGTCAGGGGCGTGTCGCCGATCAGGGCGCCGCGCAGGCTGCCGGTGCGGTTCACCGCGCGGGTGTTGTCGATGCTGCCGGTCTCGCTGAGGTCGCAGCGGAACCAGCGGGCGCCGCCGGTCCACGCGGGTGTGGACGGCAGCGCGAGGGACAGCGCGAGTCGGGCCGTGTGCCAGTCACCGCCGAGCACCTGCCGGGCTCGCTGGTCGCACTCGGCGCGAGCCGTGCGCAGCGCCGACGACCCGGGTTCCGGTCGGGTCTCGGTCAGCGCGTCGGGCCCGACGAAGGTGCCGACGTGGATGGTCTCGGCCAGGTGGTTACGCGCGCAGTCCACCGTCTCGTACGTGCTGGCCTGCACCACGGTGGCGATCCGCGGCAGACAGGTGTCGGTGGCGGGGGTGAACGGCTTCGGCACCCGCAGCGTCGGCCAGTCGTCGGTGAGATCACCGTCCGCGCCCCGCGCCGGCGCGCAGCCGGTCAGCAGCAGCATCGTCGTGACGCCGGCCAGCACCAGCGCTGGAAGCCACCGTCGCATCGTCCGCCCTCCCGGGAGCTGGCGGCCGGTCACCGCGCCCCGCGGCGAAACCCCGGCGGGCGTGCAGCCTATGGCACCGTCCCGGTTGGAGTGTCGTCGCGTTTCCGTCGATCGGCCAGTCGCTGATGTCTGTTCGTCCGGATTCGGGGGTCCGGAGCGTCCAATTCTGCACCACTGGTCACTACTGGGTCACAGCGCGTCCCCGAAGGTGGCGCGATGCGGGTGGCGGGTGGCCACGTTCGTACACTGGCCCCGTGACCGTACCGCCGCCGATCGTCGCGCCGAGCATCCTGGCCGCCGATTTCGCCCGACTCGCCGAAGAGGTCCGTGCCGTCGAGGACGCCGCGGACTGGTTGCACGTCGACGTGATGGACAACCACTTCGTGCCGAACCTGACCATTGGGCTGCCCGTGGTGCAGAGCCTGCGCGCTGTCACGGCGATGCCCTTCGACGTGCACCTGATGATCGAGGACCCACGCCGGTGGGCGCCCGGGTACGCCGACGCGGGGGCGTACAACGTCACCTTCCACGCGGAGGCGTCGGACGACCCGGTGGCGTTGGCCAAGGACCTGCGCTCGGCCGGTGCGAAGGCGGGCCTGGCCATCGATCGGGACACCCCGATCGAGCCCTACCTGGACCTGCTGCCCAGCTTCGACACCCTGCTGATCATGACCATCAAGGCCGGCTTCGGTGGGCAGCGGTTCATTCCGCAGATGCTGGAGAAGGTCCAGACGGCCCGGCGGCACGTGTCGGCCGGGCACCTGGAGCTGCGCATCGAGGTGGACGGCGGGATCGCCGCCGACACGATCGAGCAGGCGGCCGCCGCTGGCGCCGACGCGTTCGTGGCCGGCACCGCCGTGTACGGGGCCGCCGACCCGGCGGAGGCGGTACGCCACCTGCGGGCACTGGCGGAACGCGCGGCTCCCGGGGCCTGAGGTGGAGCCCGAGGCCGACCGCAAGGACATCATTCTCGTCGTCGACGACGACGAGGACATCGCTCGTTTCGTCGAGTTCAACCTGCGGCTGCACGGCTTCGAGGTGATCCACGCCAGCGACGGCCAGGAGGCTCTGGAGGTCATCGAGCGCCAGCGGCCGGACCTGGCGGTGGTCGACCTCATGATGCCGCGGATCGATGGGCTGGAGCTGACCCGGCGGTTGCGCGCGGACCCGATGACCTCCGCTCTTCCGGTGATCATGCTGACCGCCAAGGGGATGACCGTCGACAAGGTGCACGGGCTCAGCGCCGGTGCGGACGACTACCTGGTCAAGCCGTTCGACACCGCCGAGCTGGTGGCCCGGGTCTCGTCCACGCTGCGCCGCAACAAGGAGTTCCGGGAGGTCTCCCCGCTGACCGGGCTGCCCGGCAACAGCCGGATCCGCCGGGAGATCAGCGACCGGGTCCGAAACGGCGTGGACTACGCGGTCGGCTACGTCGACATCGACCGGTTCAAGAGCGTCAACGACCGGTACGGCTTCGTGCGCGGCGACGACTTCATCTCCGCGCTGGCCCGCAGCCTGCACCGGGCGGTCGTGGCGGTGGGCCTGCCGCCCGCCTTCCTCGGCCACGTCGGCGGTGACGACTTCGTCATCGTCTGCGCCCCGGACCAGGTGCGCCCACTGACGTCCCGGGCGGTCGTCGACTTCGAGAACGCCGCCGACACGCTCTACGACCCGACCGACCGGGAGCGCGGCTTCGTCGAGCTGAAGGACCGACGCGGCAACATCAGGCGCGCGGCCCTGGTCACGCTCTCCATCGGGGTGTCCCTCTCCGACGACGGCAAGCGGTTCACCGACCCCCTCGAAGCGATCGCGGTGGCCTCGGAGATGAAGACGGTCGCCAAGAGTCAACCGGGTTCGTACGTGGCGGTGGACCGGCGTCGCGGCGTCACCTGAGCGTGATACCGCTGTGAAGTAGCTCGCCTAGGTGGCGGCAGAGTCGCATCGGCGTGTAAGACTTCCCGTGTACCCACCACGCGCTGGCGGGACTCGGTGAAATTCCGAACCGGCGGTGATCCACGGTCCAACCGTGGTCAGCCCGCGACCCGGACGGCTCTGCCGTCCGGTGGACCTGGTGAAAATCCGGGGCCGACGGTTGGGGGCGGTTCGTCCGCGCCCAGACAGTCCGGATGGGAGACAGCGCGCGGGACGGACGGGTCCGAGCCGGCCGCTGGCTTCAGCGTGCCGTCCCGACCCTCCGGGGCCGGCTGTGCCGTTCCCGGAATCCGCCACCGCCTGCCCGTGGCCCCATGGCCACCGCCTCCCTGACCGCCCGCGCGCGGATCGGCGAGTGAGAGGGCAGGGGCAGGGCGATGGCCAGCGTCTCCGTTGATGAGGCGATGCGGCGTGCGATCGAGTTGGCCGCGCGCGGGCTCGGCACCACCAGCCCCAACCCGGTGGTCGGGTGCGTGCTGCTCGACGAGGACGGCGAGGTCGTGGGCGAGGGCTTCCACGCGTACGCCGGCGGCCCGCACGCCGAGATCGTCGCGCTGGCACAGGCCGGGCGGCGGGCCAAGGGCGGCACCGCTGTCGTCACTCTGGAACCCTGCGATCACACCGGCCGCACCGGCCCCTGTAGTTCCGCGCTCGTCCAGGCGGGGGTCGGTCGGGTGGTCATCGCCGTACCCGACCCCAACCCGGTCGCTTCCGGTGGCGCCGCCACGTTGCGCGCCGCCGGGGTCCGGGTCGATCTGGGGGTACGCGGCGAGGAGGCCGAGGCCGGCAACGTCGCGTGGCTGACCTCGATGCGCCGGGGCTGGCCGTATGTGATCTGGAAGTACGCCGCCACGCTCGACGGGCGCTCCGCCGCGGCGGACGGCACCAGCATGTGGATCACCTCGGAGGCGGCCCGGATCGACGTGCACGCGCTGCGAGGCACCGTCGACGCGGTCGTCGCCGGGGTGGGCACCGTGCTCGCCGACGACCCCCGGCTGACCGCCCGCAACCTGCGCGACGGCAGCCTCGCCATCCGGCAGCCGCTGCGGGTGGTGGTGGACAGCTCGGGGCGTACCCCGGCTGACGCCCTGGTCCGCGACGGCGCCGCGCGGACGTGGATCGCGACCGCCGACGAGGTCGGCGCCGACGCGGACGGCCGGGTCGACCTGTCGGCGCTGCTCGCGGCGCTGCACCAGCGTGGGGTCCGCGCGGTGCTGCTGGAGGGCGGCCCCCGACTGGCCGGCGCGTTCCTGCGGGCCGGCCTGGTCGACAAGATCGTCGGGTACGTCGCGCCGCGGTTGCTCGGCGCCGGCCCGACCGCTCTGGTCGACGCGGGAGTGACCACCATCGCTGAGGCCATCGATCTGGAGTTCGTCGACGTTACGCAGATCGGTCCGGATCTCCGGATCACCGCTTTGCCCCGCAAAAGGGAGGGCTGAGATGTTCACCGGCATTATCGAGGAATTGGGCGAGATCGTCCGGGTCGCGCCGACGGCGGGAGATTCCGCGCTGCTCGGCGTACGCGGCCCGCTCGTCACGTCCGACGCCCGGCACGGCGACTCGATCGCCGTCAACGGTGTCTGCCTGACCGTCGTGGAGGTGGCCGACGGGGTCTTCACCGCCGACGTGATGGGGGAGACGCTGCGCCGCTCCGCGCTGGGCGCCCTGCGCCCCGGCGACCCGGTCAACCTGGAACGGGCCGCCGCGCTCGGCAGTCGCCTCGGCGGGCACCTGGTGCAGGGCCACGTCGACGGCGTCGGTGAACTGATCTCCCGGGAGCCGGCCGAGCAGTGGGAGACCGTCCGGTTCCGACTGCCCGCCGCCCTGTCCCGGTACGTGGTGGAGAAGGGCTCGATCACCATCGACGGCGTCTCGTTGACAGTGGCCGCCGTCGGCGCGGACGAGTTCGCCGTCGGGCTGATCCCGACCACGCTCAAGCTGACCACGCTCGGCGCGAAGGGCGTCGGCGACCCGGTCAACCTGGAGGTCGACGTGTTGGCCAAGTACGTCGAGCGGCTGCTCGGCGACCGGGTCACCGACGCCGACGCTCGCGGGGTGGCCTCGACACCGGGCGGGGTGGCCTGATGGGTCCGCTCAGCTGGCTGCTGGACGCCCAGGTGCAGGTCGCCGGCTCGCCGGTGCTGGCCCGGGAGATCGTCGGCAACACGTTCGGGCTGGTCTCGGCGCTGCTCGGGCTGCGCCGGCTGGTCTGGGCGTGGCCGGTCGGCATGATCGGTAACGCGCTGCTCCTCACCGTCTTCCTCGGCGGGGTGTTCGCCACCCCGCAGGAGCACGACCTGTACGGGCAGGCCGGCCGACAGGTGTTCTTCTTCGCGGTCAGCGTCTACGGCTGGTGGCGCTGGCAGCGCAACCGTCGCGGCGACGCCGGGCAGGCGGCGGTCGTCCCGCGCTGGGCCACCGGACGGGAACGACTGCTGCTGCTGGTGGCCGCCGTGATCGGCACCGCCGCGGCGTACCCGCTGCTCAAGGCCCTGGGCTCGTGGGGCCCGCTGCCCGACGCCTGGATCCTCACCGGCAGCCTGCTGGCCACCTACGGCATGGCCCGCGGCTGGGTGGAGTTCTGGCTGCTCTGGATCGCTGTGGACGCGGTCGGCGTGCCGCTGCTGCTGCGCGGCGGGTTCTACCCGTCGGCCGTCATGTACCTGATCTACGGCGCCCTCTGCGTCTGGGGCTTCGCCGCCTGGTGGCGCACCTCGCGCGCGACGGCCACCGTCCGTACGCCCACCTACACGGAGGCCCTGGCGTGACCGGTTTTGGGGATATCGAGCAGGCGATCGCGGAGATCGCGGCCGGCCGGCCGGTCGTCGTGGTCGACGACGCGGACCGGGAGAACGAGGGCGATCTGATCTTCGCGGCCGAGTTGGCCACGCCGGAGCTGATGGCGTTCATGGTGCGCCACACCTCCGGGTACGTCTGCGTGGCGCTGACCGAGAGCGAGGCCGACCGGCTCGACCTGCCGCCGATGCACCACACCAACCAGGACCGGCGTGGCACCGCGTACACGGTGACAGTGGACGCCCGGGAGGGGGTCGGCACCGGCATCTCGGCGGCCGACCGCGCGCACACCAGCCGGCTGCTCGCCGACGCGGCGACCGACCCGACCGACCTGTCCCGGCCCGGGCACGTGGTGCCGCTGCGCGCTCGCGAGGGCGGGGTGCTGCGTCGCCCGGGGCACACCGAGGCGGGTATCGACCTGACCCGACTGGCCGGGCTGCGTCCGGCGGGCGTGCTCTGCGAGCTGGTCAACGACGACGGCACCATGATGCGCCTACCGGACCTGGAGAAGTTCTCCGCCGAGCACGGCCTCACGCTGATCACCATCGCCGACCTGATCGCCTACCGGCGGCGTACCGAGAAGCAGGTCGAGCTGGTCGCCGACGCCCGGATGCCGACGCGCCACGGGGTGTTCCGGGCGCTCGGCTACCGGGCCGAGCACGACCCCGCCGAGCACGTCGCGATGGTGCTGGGTGACCTCGGTGACGGCCAGGACGTGCTCGTCCGGGTGCACTCCGAGTGCCTGACCGGGGACGTGTTCGGCTCGCTGCGCTGCGACTGTGGGCCGCAGTTGGACGCCGCGCTGGCTCGGGTCGGGCAGGAGGGCCGGGGCGTGGTGCTCTACGTCCGGGGGCACGAGGGGCGTGGCATCGGGCTGCTGCACAAGCTGCAGGCGTACCAGTTGCAGGACTCCGGCCGCGACACCGTCGACGCCAACCTCGACCTGGGCCTGCCGGCCGACGCCCGCGACTACGGCACCGGCGCGCAGATCCTCTACGACCTGGGCGTGCGCTCGATGCGGCTGCTGACCAACAACCCGGCCAAGCGGGCCGGGCTGGAGGGGTACGGGTTGACCATCACCGGCCGCGAGGGGCTACCGGTCGGCGCGCACCCGGAGAACATGCGCTACCTGCGCACCAAGCGGGACCGGATGGGTCACCTGCTGGACCAGTTGGACGAGGTGTCCGAGGCGCCGCTGGGGCGTCCGGTCGCCAACGACGAGATCGGAGCATGACGATGGCGGGTTTCGGTGAGCCGGGAGTCGAGGCGGTCGACGCCGCGGGTCTGACCGTCGGGGTCGTTGCCGCCCGCTGGCACGGCGAGCTGACCGACCACATGCTGGAGCGTGCGATTGCCGCCGCCGAGGCGTGCGGCGCCCGTTCCGTGGTGGCCCGGGTCGCCGGTTCGGTCGAGCTGCCGGTGGTGGCACAGGCCCTCGCCCGCCGCTGCGACGTCGTGGTCGCCCTCGGCGTGGTGATCCGCGGGGCCACCGCCCACTTCGACTACGTCTGCCGCTCGGTCACCGACGGGCTGACCCGGGTGGCGCTGGACGAGGGCAAGCCGGTGGCGCACGGGGTGTTGACAGTGGAGACCATCGAGCAGGCCCGCGACCGCGCCGGTCTGCCCGGGTCCGCGGAGGACAAGGGCTGGGCCGCCACCGTCGCGGCGCTCGACGCGGCACTGGCCGTGCGGACCGTGGCGGCGGGCAACGCCCAGCGGGTCGGCTTCAGCGGCTGACGCCCCTACCGCCTCTCGCTCACAGCCGACCGGCCTCGATGATCCGGCGCAGGAACTGCCGGGTACGGGGCTGCGTCGGCTCGCCGAGCACCTGCTCGGGCGGGCCGCTCTCGACGACCCGCCCGGCGTCGAGGAAACACACCTCGTCGGCGACCTCCCGGGCGAAACCCATCTCGTGAGTGGCCAGCACCATGGTCATGCCGTCGGCCTTCAGGTCCCGGATCATCGTCAGCACCTCGCCGACGAGTTCCGGGTCCAGCGCGGAGGTGACCTCGTCGAGCAGCATCAGTCGAGGTGAGTTGGCCAGCGCCCGGACGATCGCCACCCGCTGCTGCTGCCCGCCGGAGAGCCGGTCCGGGTAGGCGTCCGCCTTGGCGCCGAGCCCCACCCGGTCGAGCAGTTCCCGGGCCTGCGCCTCGGCCTCCGCCCGGGCCCGCCGGTGTACGCGGCGCGGCGCGAGGGTGATGTTGTCCAACACGCTCAGGTGCGGAAAGAGGTTGTACGCCTGGAACACCATGCCGATCCGCCGCCGGACCTGGTCGGGGTCCACCCGGGGATCGGAGATGTCCTCCCCGTCCAACTCGATGGTGCCGTCGTCGAGTTCGTCCAGCAGGTTGACGCAGCGCAGCAGTGTCGACTTGCCGGACCCGGACGCGCCGATCACTGCCACCACCTGGTGCTCGGCGACGGTCAGGTCGAGCTGGTCGAGCACGACGTGCCCGCCGAACTCCTTGCGCAGGCCCCGACACCGCAACAACGCCATGGGTCAGCCCCCCGACTGTCGGCGGGCCGCGCGTAGCGTCACCCAGTCCGTGACCGCGATCAACGGGATCGCGAGCAGCACGAAGAGCACCCCGGCCACGACGTACGGCGTGTAGTTGAACGTCTGGGCGGTGGCGATCTGGGCGGCGCGGACCGCGTCGATCGGCCCGGCGAGCGACACCAGACCCACGTCCTTCTGCAACGCCACCACGTCGTTGAGCAGCGGTGGCGCCACCCGACGGACGGCCTGCGGCAGGACCACGTGCCGCATCGTCTGCCGGTAGGTCAGGCCCAACGAGCGGGCGGCGGCGAGCTGACTGGAGTGCACCGACTCGATGCCGGCCCGGAACACCTCGGCGAGGTAGCCGCCGTAGGTGAGGACCAACGCGATCCCACCCAGCACCAGCACCGGCGGCATGCCCTGCAACCGCAGCCCCGGCACGCCGAGGGTGAGCAGGTACAGCACGATGATCAGCGGTAGGCCGCGGAACGTGTAGGTGTAGCCGGCGGCCAGCGCGCGGACCGGGAAGAAGACCGGCCCGCGCAGCGTCCGCAGCACGGCGATCACCAAGCCGACCAGCAGCGCGCCGACCGCACAACACACCAGCAGCCGTACGTTGAGCCAGAGCCCGCTCAGCACCGTCGGCAGTGCGTCGCGGGCGATCTCCGGATCCAGGAACGACCGCTGGACCCGGTCCCAGCCCGGCGCCCCGGTCACCGCGATCACCAGCAGCGTGCCGAGCGCCGCCGTCGAGAACGCCGCGACGAGCACGCTGTGGACGGTCTGCCGCCGCCGGTACGCCGACCGCCGCAGCTGTGCCTCCGAGGGCACATGATCCAGAAGAGTCACCGCAGCTCGGCCGCCCCCGCCACCTGCGCGAGCCACTTCTGTTCCAGCTCCTTCAGCGTGCCCGCCTCGGTGAGCTGACCGACCGCCCCGCTCACGCAGGACGTCAGCGGCGAGTTCTTGTCCAGCAGCAACCCGAACGCCTCGGGCGTACCAACCTGCGGCACCTGCCCGACGATCGTCGCGTCGGTGATCTCCGCGCCGGTGATGTAGAAGGCGGTCGGCAGGTCCACCACGAGACCGTCCAACTGCCCGTTCTGCAGGGCCTTCTTGGCGTCGTCGTTGCTGTTGTAGACCTGCGGCTTGGCCGCCGGCTTGATCACGTCGGTGATCGCCTGGTAGCTGGTGGTGCCGACCTGCGCGCCGAGCCGAGCGTCCCGCAGCTCGGCCAGCGACTTCCGGCCGGCGATCTTCGAGGACTTCAACGCGATGACTGTCTGCCGCACCAGGTAGTACGGCGCGGAGAAGTCGACCGCCTGCTTGCGCTCCTCGGTGATGGAGAACTGGTTGATGTCGAAGTCGAAGTCCTTCGGCCCCGGCGCGATCGCGGTGTCGAACTTGACCCGGGTCCAGGCCACGTCCGCGCGGGCGTAGCCGAGCTTCTCGGCCACCGCGTACGCCACGGCGGATTCGAAGCCCTCGCCGCTGTCCGGCTTGTCCTTGGCGAACCACGGCTCGTACGCGGGCTGGTCGGTGGCGATGGTCAGCTTGCCCGGCGTACGTGTGGGCAGGCTGTCCCTGTCGCAGGACGGCGCCGCTGTGACATTGGGGGTGGGTTTCTCGTCCTGCGGCGCGCATCCGGCGGTGGCTACGACGACGGCGCCGGCGAGGGTGAGCGCGAGGAGACGTGAGCTGCTGGCCATGGCGGACAGCGTAGAGCTCCATGGGCATCGATCGACAATTGTCCCACCATCTTGGTAGGGAATTGTCCGCTTGCTGGATTCCGGCGGACCCGGACGCGGGGCGCCGCTCGGGTGGCTGGAAGAATTGCTCCCCGTGAAGACGTTCGAGGAGTTGTTCGCCGAGCTGCAGGCCAAGGCCGCCGCCGGCACCCCGGGCTCGGGCACCGTCGCCGCGCTGGACAAGGGCGTGCACTTCATCGGCAAGAAGGTCGTCGAGGAGGCGGCCGAGTCGTGGATGGCCGCCGAGCACGAGGGGCCGGAGCGCACCGCCGAGGAGATCTCCCAACTGCTCTACCAGGTCCAGGTGCTGATGCTCGCCAGTGGCCTCGAGCTCAAGGACGTCTACCGACATCTGTGAGTGCCCCCAACCCCGTTGATCGCCATCCGGATCGAAGGAGCACTCCGTCATGCTGCGTGTCGCCATTCCCAACAAGGGCACCCTGGCCGAACCGGCCGCCCAGATGCTGCGCGAGGCGGGCTACCGCCAGCGCACCGACCCCAAGGACCTCGTCTGCCGGGACGAGGCCAACGACGTCGAATTCTTCTACCTGCGCCCGAAGGACATCGCCACCTACGTCGGCTCCGGTGACCTCGACCTGGGGATCACCGGCCGGGACCTGCTGATCGACTCGGCCGCGCCGGCCGAGGAGGTCGTCGACCTCGCCTTCGGCCGGGCCACCTTCCGCTTCGCCGCCCGCCCCGACGACATCGCCTCCGTTCAGGAGCTCGGCGGTCACAGGATCGCCACCGCGTACCCGGGGCTGGTCGAGCGGCACCTCGGCGAGGTGGGGGTCAAGGCCGACGTGATCCGCCTCGACGGCGCCGTGGAGAACGCCGTACGCCTCGGCGTCGCCGACGTGATCGCGGACGTGGTGGAGACCGGCGCGACCCTGCGCCAGGCGGGCCTGGTGGTCTTCGGCGAGCCGCTGCTGCGCTCGTCGGCGGTGCTGGTCCGGCGCGCCGGCGCGCCCGCACAACCACAGGCCGAGCAGTTGCTGCGCCGCCTGCACGGCGTGCTGGTGGCCCGCCGCTACGTGATGCTCGCCTACGACGTGCCGGCCGGTCTGCTGGACCGGGCCAGCGGGCTCACCCCGGGCATCGAGTCGCCCACCGTGTCGCCGCTGCACCGCGAGGGCTGGGTGGCGGTGCAGGCGATGGTGCTCCGCGACGACGTGCACCGCATCATGGACGAGCTGTACGAGCTGGGCGCCCGCGCCATCCTCGTCACCAACATCCACGCCTGTCGCCTCTGACCGTCCCCGTCCCGAACACCGGCTGGACCGGGGTGTCCGCGCGCGCCCGTTCCAGTGCTACCTCGTCGATCATGGAGTTGTGGTGGGCGGCAAAGCGCCCGAAGGGCCCCAAACCGGGCACCACAACTCCATGATCGCCAAGCCCGACCTGACCCTCCTCCGCGATCTTGCACTTTCTGCACCGACACACGGCGCATATCACCCCGTTCCGACAACCGAAACCGCAAGATCGGCGACCCTTCCGCTCGCCAGGGCCACAGGACTCGCGGTTCGGGGGTGGTGGCTCGGCGGGTGGTGCGTTTGATGGGGGAGTGTGGGTGGCAGACTGGTGGGGTGAGTGAAACCGAGCTGGTCCGCCTGAAGCCCCGCCGCATTCGCGTGGTCTGCTGGTCGGCGGCGGTTGCCCTGGTGCTGGTGTTCGGTCTGGTCGCCACGTCGCTGAGTGGCCCGACCGGCGATGGTTACGGCAGCTTCCAGCGCGGCGACCAGATCGCCATGATCGGCCTGGGCGTCTTCGGGGCGCTGGGGTTCCTGCTGTTCACCCGCCCCCGGGTGGAGGCGGACGCGCGAAGCATCCGGGTGCGTAACGTCATCAGCTCCTACGAGCTGCCCTGGGAGGTTGTCCGGGGCGTGCGCTTCGACCGGGGCGCGCCGTGGGCCAGCCTGGAGCTGCACGACGACGACCTGCTGCCGATGGTCGCGTTGCAGGCCGCCGACAAGGAGTTGGCCGTCGACGGGGTCCGCGCGCTGCGCCGGCTGCACGAGGCCCACCAGGCCCGTCTCGCCGAACGCGCCGTCGGCCGCTGACCCAGCGAAACCGCCCACCGCCCACCGCCCACCGCCGACCCCGCGTCGCCGCCCGCCCGGCCGGGCGCACCCACGCCAAGATCTGGACAACGTCCCCGAAACTGCTGCCTCCCGAAATCCTGAGGCAGCAGTTTCGGGGAAAGTGCGCGGATCTCAGCAGGCGGCGCCGCGCGGCACCGCGGCGCGGCACCGCGGCGGGGCGCGGCGCGCCGGTGTGAGCGCAGGTCGTGCCCGGTTTGGGGGTGGCCGGGGCGCCGGTGTAGTGTTATCGAGTCGACCAGGCTGTCTCCGCGTGCGAGCAGACAGCCTTGAAAGCGGGGCGCCTGCTCCCACCCGAGTCACCGCTACGGTGGCCGGGTCCGGTCACCGGTTCCGGGCATGTCCCGGTCCCGGATGCGCGATCCTTGTGATCGTGCTGACCGGTCGAGCGGGCCCTGGCATGCGCCAGGGCCTTCTGCTTTTCGGGTCGGTTCCCTCCTGGGAGCCGCAGCGGTCGGCGAGAGAGCAGAAACGACTCGAGGAGGCCCCATCAGCGTCGAACCACGCGTGAACGAGCAGATCCGGGCACGTGAGGTCCGACTGGTCGGCCCAGAGGGTGAGCAGGTGGGCATCGTCCCGCTGGAGCGCGCTCTTCAGCTGGCCGCGGACGTCGATCTGGACCTGGTCGAGGTTGCGCCGATGGCGCGCCCGCCGGTGTGCAAGCTCATGGACTTCGGCAAGTTCAAGTACGAGAGCGCACTCAAGGCGCGCGAAGCGCGGCGTAATCAGCAGCAGACCGTCATCAAGGAAATGAAGCTTCGGCCGAAGATCGACCCGCACGACTACGAGACCAAGAAGGGTCACGTGGTGCGGTTCCTCAAGGCGGGCGACAAGGTCAAGGTGACGATCATGTTCCGCGGTCGCGAGCAGAGCCGCCCGGAGCTGGGTTACCGGCTCCTGCGCCGGCTCGAGTCCGAGATCACGGAACTGGGATACGTCGAGGCCGCTCCGAAGCAGGACGGTCGAAACATGATCATGGTTCTCGCCCCGCATCGGGCCGTCAAGGCCTCCGCGGTCGCCGCCACGGCGTCTCGCGGCGGACCTCGGGACCGGGCAGGGGACGAGTCCGCCGCTCCGGAAGCCGATGAGACCGCGGCGGTCAGCGAGACCGCAGCAGCCGGTGACACCGGCCTCGCCGCCGACACCAGCGGCGAGTAACAGGGGAGAAGACGTTCCACATGCCGAAGATGAAGAGCCACACGGGTATGGGTAAGCGGGTCAAGGTGACCGGCAAGGGCAAGATCGTTGCCCAGCAGGCCGGCCTCCGCCACAACCTGGAGAAGAAGCCCTCCACCCAGACCCGCCGGCTGACCGGCACGGTCGTGCTGGCCAAGGCCGACGTCAAGCGCATCAAGAAGCTGCTCGGCCGCTGACGCGCGCCACCTTTACGTAATTAGGAGTTGAGATGGCACGCGTCAAGCGGGCTGTAAACGCCCAGAAGAAGCGTCGTACCCTGCTGGAGTCCGCGAGTGGTTACCGCGGTCAGCGCTCCCGCCTGTACCGCAAGGCCAAGGAGCAGGTGCTGCACTCGATGCAGTACGCCTACCGGGACCGTCGCGACCGCAAGGGCGACTTCCGGCAGCTGTGGATTCAGCGGATCAACGCGGGCGCCCGGGCCAACGGGATGACCTACAACCGTCTGATCCAGGGCCTGCGTCTGGCCGGCATCGAGGTCGACCGCAAGATCCTGGCCGACATGGCTGTCAACGACGCCGCCTCTTTCGCGGCGATCGTCGAGCTGGCCCGGGCCGCGGTCACGGCCGAGGGCACCGGCGGCGCGGCGGCTCAGGCCGCCTGATCCCCACGCACCAGAGCGAGGCGTCTCCCGTGTCGGCATCGCCGTCCGGGGGGCGCCTCAATCGTGCCGGAGGAGCGCACATCATGGCTTTCACCCCGCGTACCCCCAGGGTTGTCGCCGCCCGTCGTCTGCAACGCCGCCGGGACCGCGACGCCACCGGCCGCTTCCTGGCCGAGGGCCCGCAGGCGGTCCGCGAGGCCCTCGCGCGGCCGGGCGTGGTCACCGAACTGTTTGGTACGACCACCGCGCTCGACAGGTATCCGGAGTTGGCCGCCACGGCGGCCCGCGCCGACGTGCCGGTTTCCGAGGTGACCGACGACGCCATCGCGGCGCTGGCCGAGACCGTCGCACCGCAGGGGCTGGTGGCGGTCTGCCGGCACCTGGACGTCTCGTTGGAGCAGGCCCTCGCGGGCGCGCCCCGGCTGGTGGCGGTGCTCGCCGAGATCCGCGACCCGGGCAACGCCGGCACGGTGTTGCGCACCGCCGACGCGGCCGGTGCGGGTGCGGTGGTCTTCGCCGGAGACGCCGTCGACCCGTACAACGGCAAGTGTGTGCGGGCCTCGGCCGGCAGCCTCTTCCACGTCGACGTGGTCCGCGCCACCGACCCGGTCGCTGTGGTCGACGCGCTGCGCGCCGCCGGGCTGTCGATCTTCGCCACCACGGGGTACGGCGACAGCGACCTGGACGACATGACCGACTACGGTCGGCTCGTCGCGCCCACCGCGTGGTTGTTCGGCTCCGAGGCGCACGGCCTGCCCGAGGAGTTGAGCGCCGCCGCCGACGCCCGGGTACGGGTGCCGTTGTACGGGCGCGCGGAGAGCCTCAACCTGGCTGCCGCCGCGGCGGTCTGCCTGTACGCTTCAGCGAGAGCGCAGCGCTGAGGGTGATTGCCTCCGGCGCGACTGACAGCAGGGGGAGAGCGTCCGTCCATGAACGCGACACGGCGTTCGTTTAGCCAGCCCGCCGGTGTCGGCGGGCGGCGGGCCTGACCTGCTCCCTGCGCAACTCCTACCGGCGGGCTGCGGCACAGCCGCGCGTCCGTAGACTCGCCTAGCCGCCCCGCTGAGGGCTGGCGCCGCCGTGAGGGAGTGCCCGTACGCCATGAGCTACCGCAACGATCCGTATGACCCGAAGCAGGTCGCCCTGCTCGACCCCGCCGCCCTGGACGAGGCCGTCGCGGACGCCACGAAGGCGTTCACAGCGGCGACCGACCCGGATGCGCTGACCGCCCTGCGCTCGGTGCACCTGGGTGACCGGTCACCGGTCTCGCTGGCCCGCCGGGAGATCGGCGCGTTGCCGCCGGCGGCGAAGTCCGAGGCCGGCAAGCGGGTCAACGAGGCCCGCCGGGCGATCGAGACCGCGTACGCCGACCGCGCCGAGGTGGTGCAGCGCGAGCAGGCCCAGCGGGTGCTGGTCGAGGAACGGGTGGATGTCACACTGCCCTACGACAGGCGTCCGCGTGGCGCCCGGCACCCGTTGAGCACCCTGATGGAGTCGATCAGCGATCTCTTCGTCGGGATGGGCTACGAGGTGGCCGAGGGGCCCGAGGTCGACCTGGAGTGGGTCAACTTCGACGCGTTGAACATCCCCGCCGACCACCCGGCGCGCGGTTTGATGGACACCTTCCACATCGCACCCGAGGGTTCGGGTCTTGTTTTACGAACGCACACGTCGACGGTGCAGACCCGCACCATGCTCAGCCGCAAACCGCCGATCTACGTGATCGTGCCGGGCCGCGTCTACCGCACCGACGAGATCGACGCCACCCACAGCCCGGTGTTCCACCAGGCCGAGGGTCTGGTGGTCGACAAGGGCATCACGATGGCGCACCTGCGGGGCACGCTTGACCACTTCGCCCGGGCGATGTTCGGCCCGGAGGCGAAGACCAGGTGGCGGCCGCACTACTTCCCGTTCACCGAGCCGTCGGCGGAGTTCGACGTGTGGTTCCCGGAGCACCGGGACGGCCCGCAGTGGGTCGAGTGGGGTGGCTGCGGCATGGTCAACCCGCGGGTGCTGCGCGCCTGCGGCGTCGACCCGGAGGTCTACTCCGGATTCGCCTTCGGCATGGGCATCGACCGGACCCTGATGGTCCGGCACGGGGTCAGCGACATCCGCCATCTCTTCGAGGGCGACGTGCGGTTCAGCCGCGCGCTCGGGACCGGGGCGTAGGCGATGCGGGTACGAGACACGGGAACGGTGGTCTGAAGTCATGCGAGTTTCTGTCAGTTGGCTGCGGGAGTACGTCGACCTGCCCGCCGACCTGCCCACCGGTGACCTGGAGCAGGCCCTGGTCAACCTCGGCATCGAGGTCGAGTCCGTGGTGGACCTGGCCGAGACCGTCACTGGCCAGTTGGTCGTCGGTGAGGTTCGTGAGATCGAGGAGCTCACCGGCTTCAAGAAGCCGATCCGGTTCTGCCGGGTCGACGTGGGTGCCGCCAACGGCACCGGCGAGCCGCAGGAGATCGTCTGTGGGGCGCGTAACTTCGCCCAGGGCGACCGGGTGGTGGTGATCCTGCCCGGTGGCGTGCTGCCCGGCGGCTTCGCCATCGGTGCCCGCAAGACGTACGGGCACAACTCGGCGGGCATGATCTGCTCGGCCAAGGAGCTGGGCCTGGGTGACGACCACTCCGGCATCATCGTGCTGGGGCCGGACGTGACGGCCAAGCCGGGTGACGACGCGCGTCCGGTGGTCGGCCTCGACGACGTCGCGCTCGACCTGGAGATCACCCCCGACCGGGGGTACGCGCTGAGCCTGCGCGGCCTGGCCCGGGAGCTGTCGCACGCGTTCGACGTGCCGCTGCGCGACCCGGCCCTGGCGCCGGCCCCGGGCGGCACCGAGACGCCGGCGTACCCGGTGGAGGTCCTCGACACGGTCGGCTGCGACAGGTTCACGGCCCGTCTGGTGCGCGGGGTCGACCCGAACGCGCCCACGCCGTCCTGGATGGCCCAGCGGCTCGTCACCGCCGGCATCCGCAGCATCTCGCTGCCCGTCGACATCACCAACTACGTGATGGTGGAGCTGGGCCAGCCGATGCACGCCTTCGACGCCGACCGGATCGTCGGGCCGCTGGTGGTCCGTCGCGCCGAGGCAGGGGAGAAGCTGACCACCCTCGACGGCGTCAACCGGGTGCTCACCGCCGACGACATGGTCATCTGCGACGACACTGGTCCGATCTCCCTCGCCGCCGTGATGGGCGGCGAGACCAGTGAGGTCGTCGCCTCCACCACCACAGTGCTCTTCGAGGCGGCACACTGGGACCCGGCGATGGTCGGGCGCACCGCCCGCCGGCACAAGCTGTTCAGCGAGGCCGCGAAGCGCTGGGAGCGGGGCGTCGACCCGGCCGTGGCGCTTGTCGCGCTGGAGCGTGCCGTGCGGCTGCTCACCGAGCACGGCGGGGGCACGCCGAGCGCGGAGATCCTGGACATCGACCACGTTCGGCCGCGTACCCCGATCAGTCTTCCGGCGGACCTGCCGACCCGGCGGGTCGGCGTGGAGTACCCGCCGGCGCGGGTGGTCGCCCTGCTGGAGCGGGTCGGCTGCACCGTCGCGCAGGGCGCGGACCGGTTGTCCGAGGACCCGGGCGCGGTCGGCGTGGCCAGCGGCGCCGGTGCGGTGCTGAGCGTCACCCCGCCGACCTGGCGGCCCGACCTGACCGACCCGGCCGACCTGGTCGAGGAGGTGGTCCGCCTCGACGGGTACGACAAGGTGCCGTCGGTGCTGCCGACCGCGCCTCCGGGCAGCGGTCTGACCCCGCGGCAGCGCCGCCGCCGGGCCGTCGCCGGGTCGCTGGCCGAGCGGGGGTACGTGGAGGTGCTCGCGCACCCGTTCGTGTCGCCGGAGCTGGCCGACCAGCTCGGCCTGCCGGCCGACGATCCGCGTCGGCCCGCGGTGCGGCTGGCCAACCCCCTGTCCGACGAGGAGCCGCTGCTGCGCACCACACTGCTCGGCCCGCTGCTCGGCATCCTCAAGCGCAACCTCGGCCGGGGTCACCGCGACCTCGCCCTCTACGAGATCGGTGCGGTCTTCCACCCGCGCATCGGCGCCGGCAGCCCGCCGGCGATGGGCGTGGACCGGCGCCCCACCGACGCCGAGTTCGCGGCCGCCGACGCGGTGGTGCCGGCGCAGCCGGTGCACGTCGCGGTGGTGCTCTCCGGCGACCTGGACCCGGCCGGCTGGTGGGGGCCGGGTCGACCGGCCGGCTGGGCGGACGCGATCGAGGCGGCCCGTGACGTGCTGGCCGCCGCCGGGATCCCCGACGAGCGGGTCGAGGTGCGCGCCGCCGAGTACGCCCCGTGGCACCCGGGCCGCTGCGCCGAGCTGCGGGTCGACGACTCGGTCGTCGGACACGCCGGCGAACTGCACCCGGTGGCGGTAGCGGCGTTGGAGCTGCCCCGCCGCACCAGCGCGATGGAGCTGAACCTCGACGCGCTGCCGCCCACCCCGGTGACGCCAGCGCCGACGGTCTCCGGCTTCCCGCCGGCGCTGATCGACGTGGCCCTGGTGGTGGACGACTCGGTGCCGGCGGAGCAGGTGCGCCGCGCGCTGGAGGCGGGCGCCGGTGAGCTGCTGGAGGACGTGCGGCTGTTCGACGTGTACTCCGGCGCGCAGCTCGGTGACGGTCGCCGGTCGTTGGCGTACAAGCTCACCTTCCGCGCACCGGACCGGACGCTCACCGTCGAGGAGGCGGTCGCGGCACGGGACGCGGCGGTCGCCGTCGCGTCGGAACGCCTCGGCGCGACCCTGCGCGGCGCGTAACCGGACCGGCCCGTCCCTGCCCCGCGATTCCCTAATCCGCGGGTTCGGTGTTCGAGTCCCTGGCGGCGCACCAACGATCAAGGGCCCTGGCCTGGTGGTTCACACCGGGTTCGGGGCCTTTTTCGTGTACGTCGATGGTGAGTGGTCGCTCGGCGGGTGCTCGGAAGCCGTTGGACCGGCCACGCTCGTTTGGACGCCGGCCGCGTCGGCGGATGGATGAACCGCCATACGCCGCGTCGTGTCGGGCGCGGTGAATCCAGGCGTCGAGCGTTGTCCGGTGCCTTGGTGGCGGACCAGTGCGGTGAACCTGCGGGCGAGGTCGGCGACGGTGTCGAGGTTGGGGCAGCGGTTGCGGGCGTCGGCGAGGTTGGTGGTGAACCAGTCTTTCAGTGCGCGCAGGCTGCCCTGTTGGCCGCAGGCGAGGATCTCGGTGTGCAGGTCGGCGGTGTGGTGGACGCCATCGGTAGTCACCCCTCGCGTCGCGAAGAGTGCGCTAAAGACATCAGATGCCAAGGTCCACGCCAACCCGTCCGAGCAGGGCACCTACACGGCCGCGATCGTGCCCATCGGCGCCGGCTACAGCCTGACGGGTTACTTCACTGTCCTCTTCGCCGAGAAAAGCAGTATCGTCCAGTACACCGAGACGTACGTCAGCGAGAACGCCGCCGGGAACTTCAACATCACCAGCTGCAGCGATGGCAAACTCATCAGCAGCCAGGACAGAGACATGCCCTACATGTCTGATGCTCAGTTGCAGAAGAACAGCTCGACGGATACGTCGCACGAAGCCCAAAGCACGAGGTCTTGCCTCGCAGTGCTTGGGATTGTGGCGTCATCGCGTGCATCGCTGCCTACACCACTATCGGCGGTGCTTCCATTGCAGCAATCGCAAGTTGCTTCACGTAAGGATTTGACATGCGCAATATGTCTAACCCGCTTCCCGCGGTGCTACTCATCGGAATGGCCTTGACGGCAGGCGCGTTCATCCTGTCCGTTCCCCCGCTGTTCCGTCCGCATGAGCAGCACCAAGTGTGGATCACAGGGACACTAGGCTGCCTATCCCTGTTCCTCGCGGTGGGTACGCTGTACCTGAGGCATTCATCAACGCGGCGCTAGCCGCTCGGGCGACGGTGCAGTAGCAGGGTGAGGCTGGGTTGGTTCCACACCTGAAGTTGTTGCAGTGGAACAAGACACCGAGCCCCGGTGTGAAGGTACTCTTGCCAAGATCATCTTCACACCGGGTTTCAACGTCCAGATGAGGGTCGCATGGCTCGGTGAATTAGACCCTGCTGTGCCATTCGTTCTGCCGGGTTGCGGTCGTGCGGCCGACGTCGGACGCGGCCTGACCGAAGACGCTGCCGTCCTGGCTCGTGTTTGGCTACGTCGATTTCTCATCGGACTTTGTCAGACGCCCTGATAACGCCACGAATCGAACGTATCTTCTCTCTAGGGGCGCGCTTGGTCTGTGGGTCGGTTGGGTGTGTCGCGCAGTGGTTCCGGTCGATGGGTGTAGCTCGGTCGGTAAGCAGGTATGCGTCTGACCTGACCGACGTCGAGTGGGAGATCGTCGAGCCTGGCTGCACACACCCCGCCGTTGACCGTGTTTCTGCGAACGGCGGGGGTCCTGGCGGTGCCGATGGACGCCCGCTGCCGGCGGCCGGTCAAGGCCCGTGGCCATCTTCCCAACGAGCTGGCCGTTCAGCGACCGCTTCCCAGCCGCTGACCTACTGAACAAGATCGCTAAACACCGTTAGCGAGGCTCTGTCTCGGCCTCCTGACGTCCTGTGGCGAAAGGTCGCTAGGCGCGCAGTATAGGAATGCTGTCGAGTTGATCTTGAAGAAGGTTTGATCTGATGATGCCGGACGGCCGTCCCCGGTCGGGTCTGCAAGCCACTACCTCGTTCGGCGTGATCGCGAAGTCGACGCTGAAGTCATGGTCCGTGTCGGGCAGCACATCCTCAAGTAGTTGGGTCTGGTGGATCGTGGTGGCGATGGCGGTCTCGGTGGTGACGAGTCCGGCCTCGGTGAGGAGGGCGATCTCCAGGTCGGAGTAGCCGGCGCCCTTACCGACCCGCACGCCGCTTTGGCGGCTGACAGCGACGCTGCCACAGACGATGAGGTCCACCGGACGCATTTCGGCGGGTCCCACGGTGGGAGCGACCTGCGGTGCACCGCTACTCGTAGCTGCGGTCTCGATTGGTGCGGTGAGGCTGGCGGGGTCGAGCAGATAGAAGGGCTTGGGTGTAGCGAGTTTCGGGACTGCCATGTAGAGCAGCTTGCCTTCCTGCAGGGCTCGTACCCGGACGGGAAGCTGTGCCCGGTCGGGATTGCATTTGATAACTCGGGCGTTCTTCCAGACGTCCAGTTCCGCGAGGCGGGTTGCGGCCTCTTCCTTGCCGACGAAGTCAGGGATGTGACCGTGCACGCCGGGTGGGACGGCACCTTGACGTTCGAGGAGGTCCCAAACGTGTTGCCGAACGGCGTGTTTGGCGCGGTCGATGTCGGTCACGTTGGTGCTCCTATGGGCTCATGAGTGTGAGGAGTCGGTCGTTCACGTCCTGGACCGAGGGCTCGTTGCGCCAGGGGCGTAGTTGTCGGGCGGCGGCGAAGGCGAGGTTGAGTCCACCGCCGGCACGGGTCCGCTCGATGACGTCGACGGCCTGATGCAGGTAGGACGTCGCGGCGTCGATGTCGTGTTGGAGGATGCTGGCGAGGGCGAGATTGCCGAGGATGACGGCCGTGGATTTGCGGCGTGCGGCGATCAGTTGTCGGGCGTTTTCTAGCGCTGGCACCGCTTGGTCTGGCCTGTTGAGGGAGAGCCAGCAGGAGCCCGCGAGCCTCGTGTAGTGGCTGGGGCAGAAGATGTCGGTGGCTGGATCTCGGGCGTCGATGGCGGCGAAGTGAGCCTCAGCGGTACCGAGAGCGTTGGAGCAGTCCCCGGCCTGACCGAGCATCGCGTGTGCCTCGGCCCGATGCAGTTGGGCGAGGCCGGCGATGACGTGACTGTCCCTGTTGCTGACGGCGGCTGCGCGGGTCGTCAGGACGAGGCCGGCGTGGGGCTGCTTGGTGCCGTAGAGGGCGAGGTAGCTCTTGCGGAGCAACGCGTTGGCCTCAGTGGCCGCGTCTCGCGTTTCCTGGGCTGCGCTGATCGCTTGGTCGAAGTAGGCGGGGCTGGCGACATGGTCGCGCCGCTGGGCGGCGTCCCAGGCGAGTTGACCCATCAACGTCGCGGACTCGGCGACTGCTGCCGCCAGTTCGCGCTGAACCGGCCCGTTGCTGGCGTGCTGGCGTGCTGGCGAAGGAAGATTGCCTGACCATGTAGTTGTCCGGCCTCGGCGAGCAGGAGCGTCGAGGGCGTCTGGTCGTAGTGCTCGTCGAGGCGCTGCACGCTTTCCCTCAGGTACGCCACAGCGATCAGGTCGGCGCGGCCGGGGTTGCGCAGCACGTAGCCGAGACGCTCGTCGGGCGGTGACGGTGCCTGGCCGACGTCGGCCAGAAGGTCGGCCAGTTCCTCGATCGACAGCTTGAGGGCCGCAGCGAGTCGCGGCCGGTGCCAGGGCTGCGGGTCAGTCTCCGCCCGTTCCCACCGCACGATGGTGGAGCGGTCGACGCCGAGGGCTTCGGCGAGGCGTTCCTGGCTCAGCCCGATCGTCTTACGGCGCTGGGCAAGCCGATGCCGACGCCTGTCCGCCACGTACCGCCTCCCTTCGCCTCCATCCGTCACGGTCCATTCATCCAGCTCACGCCATGTGACGCAATGGGGATGCGTCAGTTCTGCATCGTCGCCGCGCTGGGCACCAGCGACCGCCGGGACTTGTGTAGACGCATGGCCGGAACGGGTGAGAGCGGAAGCCGCTGTGCAAGGTGTGGCGACTGCGTGGGCTCCCGCCCGTTCCGCTGCCATTCCAAGCCCGACCTACCGAGTGGGGAAAGAAGTGAGCGCTCAGGAGCGAGAGCGGCCCCGAGAGCACACCGCGCTGCGCCCCGATCTGGCTCTGCCGTGCCTGCGGCCGACCCTGGGCCCTGTGGGCGGGCCAAGCTCGCTCTCGTCACCGAGTACGACGGCAACCCGGTCAGCCTGTTCCTCTACCTGGCCAGTCTGCTCCATGACGCCATCGACGACCTACACAAGCTCGACCCGACCACCACCGGGTGCGCCAGTGACATGTTCGATCGGTTCCTCGGCTGGCCCGCCCGACACACCCGGTCCTACCGGATGACTGAGATCGGCTCTCCGCAGCCCGATGAGCCAGAAGCATGAAAGGCTCTGGCTCATCGGGATGGAACTACATCATCATGCAGAGCATTGTATTAACTTGCAGTCCTGTGTCGTCCTTGTTAATCTTCGCTGCATAGTCATGCGGAGGTGAGTATGGGGATCCGAGTCGCGGTCGCCGGAGCGAGCGGGTACGCCGGGGGTGAGTTGCTGCGCCTGATCGCCGGGCACCCGGAGTTCGACCTGGTCGCCGCCACCGCGCACAGCCAGGCCGGGCATCGCGTCGACGTGGTGCACCCGCAGCTCACCGGGCTCGACCTGGTGCTCGGCAAGACCGATCCAACCACCCTGGCCGACGCCGACCTGGTCTTCCTGGCCCTGCCGCACGGCGAGTCGGCAGCCCTCGCGGCCCAGCTCCCGGCCGAGGTGCGGATCGTCGACCTGGGTGCCGACCACCGGCTGACCGACCCGTACGCCTGGGCGCAGTACTACGGCGGCACGCACGCCGGGCAGTGGACCTACGGCCTGCCCGAGCTGCCCGGCCAGCGGGAGCTGATCGCCGACTCCACCCGGGTGGCGAACACCGGCTGCTACGCCGCCGCGATCACCCTGGCGCTCGCGCCGCTGATCGCCGACGGCGCGGCCAGCCCCGCCGACGTGGTGGTGGTCGCCGCCTCCGGCACCTCCGGGGCCGGCCGGGCGGCCAAGCCGCACCTGTTGGCCAGCGAGGTGATGGGCGACCTGTCGCCGTACCGGGTGGGAACCCACCAGCACGTCCCGGAGATCAAGCAGGCCACCGGCGCGACCGGCCTGTCGTTCACCCCGGTCCTGGCGCCGATGCCGCGCGGGATCCTGGCCACGGTCACCGCGGTGCCGGCGCGCGGCGTCGACCCGCAGGACGTGCTGGCGCGGGCGTACGCGGACGTGCCGTTCGTGCATGTGCTGCCGGAGGGCCGCTGGCCGCACACCGCCGCCACCCTGGGCTCCAACTCGTGTCACCTACAGGCCACCGTCGACGTCGACTCGGGTCGTCTGATCGTGCTCAGCGCGTTGGACAACCTGGGCAAGGGCGCCGCCGGTCAGGCCCTACAGAACGCCAACCTGATGCTCGGCCTGCCGGAGACGACGGGCCTGTCGATCTGGGGGACCGCGCCGTGAGCGCGAGGAGTGCAGCGCAACGGAGCCCCGCAGTCGCGAACGAAAGGCAGGCGCCGTGAGTGTCACCACCCCTCGGGGGTTCCGGGCGGCCGGTGTGGCCGCCGGCCTCAAGGCCAGCGGCGGCGCGGATGTCGCCCTGGTGGTCAACGACGGTCCGGACGCCGGCGTGGCCGGTGTCTTCACCACCAACCGGGTCAAGGCCGCGCCGGTGCTCTGGAGCCAGCAGGTCGTGCAGGGCGGTGTGGTCCGCGCCGTCGTGCTCAACTCCGGTGGCGCCAACGCCTGCACCGGCCCGGCCGGCTTCCAGGACACGCACGCCACCGCCGAGCACACCGCCGCCGCGCTGACCTCGGTCAGCCCACGGTTGATCCTCGGTGCCGGTGAGGTCGCGGTCTGCTCGACCGGCCTGATCGGTGAGCGGCTGCCGATGCCGAAGCTGCTGCCGGGCGTCCGCTCGGCGATCCGTAGGCTGTCCCGTGACGGTGGCCCGGCCGCCGCCGAGGCGATCATGACCACGGACACCCGGCCGAAGACCACTGTGGCCCGGGGGAGCGGCTGGACGGTCGGCGGCATGGCCAAGGGCTCCGGGATGCTCGCGCCGGGGATGGCCACCATGCTGTGCGTGCTGACCACCGACGCGGTGGCCGGCCCGGCGACGCTGGACGAGGCGTTGCGCGCGGCGACCCGGATCACCTTCGACCGGGTCGACTCCGACGGTTGCATGTCCACCAACGACACCGTGCTGCTGCTGTCCAGCGGCGCGAGCGGCATCGAGCCGACGCCGGCCGAGCTGGCCGCCGCCGTCACAGCGGCCTGTCACGACCTGGCCCAGCAGTTGGTGGCCGACGCCGAGGGCGCCACCAAGCAGGTCGCCATCGACGTGGTCGGCGCGGCGGACGAGGACGAGGCGGTCGAGGTGGGCCGTACGGTGGCCCGCAACAACCTGGTCAAGACGGCGCTGTTCGGCAACGACCCCAACTGGGGTCGGATCCTCGCCGCCGTCGGCACGACCGCCGCCGCGTTCGAGCCGGACGAGGTGGACGTGGCGGTCAACGGGGTGTGGGTGTGCCGGGGTGGCGCCGCCGCCGAGGACCGCTCGAAGGTCGACCTGACCGGGCGGGACGTGACCATCCGGATCGACCTGCACGCGGGCACGTCGGCCGCCACGATCTGGACCAACGATCTGTCCCACGCGTACGTGCACGAGAACTCGGCGTACTCCACATGACACTCAGCAGCGACCTGGCTCGCGCCCAGGTCAAGGCGGAGACGCTGATCGAGGCGCTGCCCTGGTTGGCGCGTTTCTCCGGCTCGACGATCGTGGTCAAGTACGGCGGCAACGCGATGACCGACCCGGAGTTGCAGCGGGCGTTCGCGGCCGACATGGTCTTCCTGCGCTTTGCGGGCCTGAAGCCCGTGGTGGTGCACGGTGGTGGTCCGCAGATCTCCGCGATGCTGGGTCGTCTCGGCATCGCCAGCGAGTTCCGGGGTGGTCTGCGGGTGACCACCGCCGAGGCGATGGACGTGGTCCGGATGGTGCTTGTCGGTCAGGTGGGCCGGGAGCTGGTGGGTTTGATCAACTCGCACGGTCCGTACGCCGTCGGCCTCTCCGGGGAGGACGCCCGGCTGTTCACCGCGGTGCGCCGTCCGGCCTACGTGGACGGGTTGCCGGTCGACGTCGGCCAGGTCGGGGACGTCGAGTCGGTCGACGTGTCCGCGGTGACCGACCTGATCGAGGCCGGTCGGATTCCGGTGATCTCCACGGTGGCGCCGGACGTGGAGGGCGTGTTGCACAACCTCAACGCGGACACCGCCGCCGCGGCGTTGGCCATCGCCTTGCGGGCTCGAAAGCTCGTGGTGCTCACCGACGTGGCCGGTCTGTACGCCGACTGGCCGGACACCACGAGCCTGGTCTCCGAGATCGCGGCGGACGACCTGGCCAAGCTGCTGCCCGGCCTCGAGTCGGGGATGGTGCCGAAGATGGAGGCCTGCCTGCGGGCGGTGCGTGGGGGAGTGCCCGCCGCGCACGTCGTCGACGGTCGGGTGGCGCACTCCACGTTGCTCGAGGTGTTCACCTCGGAAGGGTTCGGAACGATGGTGGTGCCGGGAGACGGGACGGACGCGACATGAGCACGTTGGCGCAGCGGTGGAAGCAGTCCATGATGGACAACTACGGCACTCCGCCGTTGGCGTTGGTCTCCGGCACCGGTGCCGTCGTGGTCGACGACGCCGGCCGGGAGTACCTCGACCTGGTGGGCGGCATCGCTGTCAACGCCCTCGGTCACGCCCATCCGGCGGTGGTGGCGGCGGTGTCGAAGCAGGTCGCGACCCTTGGGCACGTCTCCAACCTCTATGTGGCCGAGCCACCGGTCGCCCTCGCCGAGTTGCTGTTGGCGCTCGCCGGCCGACCCGGTCGGGTCTTCTTCGCCAACTCGGGCGCGGAGGCGAACGAGGCGGCGTTCAAGCTCTCCCGGCGCACCGGCCGTACCCACGTGGTGGCCACCAGGGGCGGCTTCCACGGCCGCACCATGGGCGCCCTCGCCTTGACCGGCCAACCGGCCAAGGCCGACCCGTTCCGGCCGCTGCCCGGCGAGGTGACCCACGTCGACTACGGCGATGTCGCCGCCCTCGACGCGGCCGTCTCCGACGCCACCGCCATGGTGATCCTGGAACCCATCCAGGGTGAGAACGGCGTCCTCGTCCCGCCGGCCGGCTATCTCGCCGCGGCCCGGCGGATCACCGCCCGGCACGGCGCGCTGCTGGTTCTCGACGAGGTGCAGACCGGCGTCGGGCGTACCGGGCACTGGTTCGCGCACCAGGCCGAGGGCGTGGAGCCGGACGTGGTCACCCTGGCCAAGGGGCTGGGTGGCGGGCTGCCCATCGGCGCGACGTTGGCCTTCGGCCCCGCCGCGGACCTACTCACCCCCGGCTCGCACGGCACCACCTTCGGCGGCAACCCGGTCAGCTGCGCGGCGGCGCTCGCCGTGGTGGCGACCATCGCCAACGAGGGCCTGCTCGACAACGTCAAGCGGGTCGGTGAGCGGCTGCGTCGCGGCATCGAGGCGTTGGGCCACCCGCTGATCGCCGAGGTACGCGGTGCCGGTCTGCTGCTCGGCGTGGCGCTCACCGCGCCGGTGGCGTCGGTGCTGGCCGACGCCCTGCGGGAAGCCGGCTTCCTGGTCAACCCGGTGCAGCCGGGTGCGCTCCGGCTGGCTCCGCCGCTGATCCTCACCGCCGCCCAGGCGCACGCCTTCCTCGCGGCCCTACCCGCTGCCCTGGACGCGGCGGCCGTTGCCGCCGCCGGAACCGACGCAGATCTTGGAGGGAAAGCGCCCCTCCAGGGTCCGAAATCTTCCAAGATCTCGACGCCGACACCCACGACCACGACGGGGACGACTCGATGACCCGGCACTTCCTGCGCGACGACGACCTCTCGCCCGCCGAACAGGTCGCCGTCCTCGACCTGGCGGCGCGGATGAAGGCGGACCGGTTCGGCCACCGTCCGCTGGTCGGCCCCCGCTCGGTGGCGGTGCTCTTCGACAAGCAGAGCCTGCGGACCAGGATCTCGTTCGACGCCGGGATCGCCGAGTTGGGCGGGCACCCCCTCGTCGTGGACACCCAGGTCACCCACTTCGGCCGTGGCGAGTCCCTCGCGGACGCGGGTCGCGTGCTGTCCCGTTACGTCGCGGCGATCGTGCTGCGTACCCACGGTGACGAGCGGATCGCCGAGGTGGCGGCGGGCGCCAGCGTGCCGGTGGTCAACGCGCTCACCGACGGTTTCCACCCGTGCCAGTTGCTGGCCGACCTGCTCACCATCCGGGAGCGGTGCGGTGGCACGGCCGGCCGCACCCTGGCGTACGTGGGGGACGGCGCGAACAACATGGCGCAGTCGTACCTGCTGGCCGGTGCGACGGCCGGGATGCACGTGCGGATCGCCGGCCCGGCCGGGTTCGCACCGGACGCGGCCGTGGTGGAACGAGCGGCCCGGATCGCGGCGGACACCGGCGGGTCGGTGCGGGTGCTGACCGACCCGACCCAGGCGGTCCGCGACGCCGACGTGCTGGCCACCGACACCTGGACGTCGATGGGGCAGGAGGCCGACGGGTTGGACCGGATCACCCCGTTCCTGCCGTACCAGGTCAACAAGGGGTTGCTCGGCCAGGCCGCGCCGAACGCGATAGTGCTGCACTGCCTGCCCGCGCACCGCGGCGAGGAGATCACCGACGAGGTGCTCGACGGGCCGCAGAGCGCGATCTTCGACCAGGCCGAGAACCGACTGCACGCGCAGAAAGCGCTGCTGACGTTCCTGCTGGAAACCGCGACCGGCGACGCCGCGACCGGCGGGCCACGATGACCGCGCCGCTGACCCGCGCGGCCCGGCACGCCCGGATCGTGGAGCTGATCCGCGACCGGGCGATCCGGTCGCAGACCGAGCTGGCCGACCTGCTCGCCGCCGACGGCGTGGGCGTCACCCAGGCCACCCTCTCGCGGGACCTGGAGGAGTTGGGCGCGGTCAAGGTGCGCGGCGGCGACGGGCCGGCCGTCTACCTGATCCCCGAGGACGGGCAGCGCCCGTTGCGCGACGCCGAGGCCGCGCCGGCCCGGCTGGTACGGCTGCTGCGCGAACTGCTCAACGGGGTCGACTCCAGCGGCAACATCGCCGTGCTGCGGACACCGCCGGGCGCAGCCCAGTACCTGGCCAGCGCGTTGGACCGGGCGGGCCTGCCCGAGATCGTCGGCACCATCGCCGGCGACGACACCATCCTCGTCGTGGCCCGTGAGGCCCTCGGCGGGGCCGCACTCGGAGACAAGCTCGCCGGCTGGGCCCGCCGGGAAGACACAGTCGAAGGGAACACCACGCCATGACCGAGCGGGTCGTGCTCGCGTACTCCGGAGGGTTGGACACCTCCGTCGCCATTCCGTACCTGTCCGAGCAGACCGGCGCCGAGGTGATCGCGGTCGCTGTCGACGTCGGGCAGGGCGGCGAGGACCTCGACGCCATCCGCCAGCGTGCCCTGGACTGCGGCGCCGCCGAGTCCGAGGTGGTGGACGCGCGCGACGAGTTCGCCGCCGACTACTGCCTGCCGGCCATCCGGGCCAACGCCCTCTACATGGACCGCTACCCCCTGGTGTCGGCACTGTCCCGACCGCTGATCGTCAAGCACCTGGTGGCCGCGGCGCGCAAGCACGGCGGAACGATCGTCTCGCACGGCTGCACCGGCAAGGGCAACGACCAGGTCCGGTTCGAGGTGGGCCTGAACGCGCTCGCCCCCGACCTGAGGATCATCGCGCCGGCCCGGGACTTCGCCTGGACCCGGGACAAGGCGATCGCCTTCGCCGAGGAGAAGGGGCTGCCGATCGACGTGTCGGCCAAGTCGCCGTACTCCATCGACCAGAACCTGTGGGGTCGCGCGGTGGAGACCGGCTTCCTGGAGGACATCTGGAACGCCCCCGTCGAGGACCTCTACTCGTACACCTCCGACCCGACCCAGGAGCGCGACCCCGACGAGGTCGTGATCACCTTCGACGGCGGCGTGCCGGTGGCGATCGACGGTGAGACGGTCACCCCGTACCAGGCGATCCTGGAGCTCAACCGACGCGCCGGCGCCCAGGGCGTGGGCCGGCTCGACATGGTCGAGGACCGCCTGGTCGGCATCAAGAGCCGCGAGGTGTACGAGGCGCCCGGCGCGATCGCGTTGATCACGGCCCACCAGGAGTTGGAGGCGGTGACCGTCGAACGGGATCTGGCCCGGTTCAAGAAGGGCGTCGACCAGCGCTGGGGCGAGCTCGTCTACGACGGGCTGTGGTTCTCGCCGCTGAAGGGTTCGCTGGACGCGTTCATCGACGACGCGCAGCGGCACGTGAGCGGCGAGGTGCGGATGATCCTGCACGGCGGCCGGGCGACGGTGACCGGCCGGCGCTCCGAGGCGAGCCTCTACGACTTCGGGATGGCCACCTACGACACCGGCGACACCTTCGACCAGTCGCTGGCGAAGGGCTTCGTGCAGCTGTGGGGGCTGCCGAGTCGGATGGCCGCCGCTCGGGACGCCCGGCTGGGAGGCCACTGACCATGGGGACCACAATGGGCGGGGTGGACGACAAGAGCCTGACCGAGAACAGCGCCGCCACCAACCGGACGAGCCTCTGGGGTGGCCGGTTCGCGGGTGGCCCCGCCGAGGCGCTCGCCCGACTGTCGGTGAGCGTGCAGTTCGACTGGCGCCTGGCCCCGTACGACATCGCTGGTTCCCGGGCGCACGCCCGGGTCCTGGCCGGCGCCGGCCTGCTCGACCCCGAGGAGCTAGGCCGGATGCTGGCGGCGCTGGACGACCTGGAGGCCGCCTGCGCCTCCGGATCGTTCCGCCCCACCATCGACGACGAGGACGTGCACACCGCGCTGGAGCGCGGTCTGCTGGAGCGCCTCGGCAGCCTCGGTGGCAAGCTGCGCGCCGGCCGGTCCCGCAACGACCAGGTCGCCACCGACCTGCGGCTCTACCTGCGCGACCACGCCCGGGGCGTGGCCAGTCGCCTGGTCGAGTTGGCGGAGGCGCTGGTCGAGCAGGCCGAGCGGCACATCGACACCGCCGCGCCGGGCATGACCCACCTCCAGCACGCCCAGCCGGTCACCTTCGGACACTGGCTGCTCGCCCACGTGCAGCCGCTGCTGCGCGATCTGGAGC
The DNA here is from genome assembly GCF_018070365.1 of Micromonospora sp. D93. Taxonomy (NCBI): domain Bacteria; kingdom Bacillati; phylum Actinomycetota; class Actinomycetes; order Micromonosporales; family Micromonosporaceae; genus Micromonospora; species Micromonospora sp. D93. The sequence continues at coordinate 96,585 of NZ_JAGPXW010000026.1, forward strand.
GGCTCCGCGACTGGGACCACCGGGCGGCGATCAGCCCGCTCGGCGCGGGCGCCCTGGCCGGTTCCGGGCTTCCGCTGGACCCGGTGGCCGTGGCCAAGGAGCTGGGCTTCCGTACGTCGTTCGCCAACTCGATGGACGCCGTCGCCGACCGGGACTTCGTGGCCGAGTTCCTCTTCACCACCGCCCTGATCGGGGTGCACCTGTCCCGGCTCGGCGAGGAGGTGGTGCTCTGGACCTCGCACGAGTTCGGCTGGGTGGAGCTGGACGACTCGTTCGCCACCGGCTCGTCGATCATGCCGCAGAAGAAGAACGCGGACATCGCCGAGCTGGCCCGGGGCAAGTCGGGGCGTCTGATCGGCGGCCTGATGACAGTGCTCACCATGCTCAAGGGTCTGCCGATGACCTACGACCGGGACATGCAGGAGGACAAGGAGCCGGCCTTCGACGCTGTCGACACCCTGGAGCTGCTGCTTCCGGCCCTGGCGGGAATGATCTCCACGATGACGGTCCGGGTGGACCGCCTCGTCGCCGCCGCCCCGGTCGGCTTCTCCCTCGCCACCGAGGTCGCCGACTGGCTGGTCCGACGCAACGTGCCGTTCCGCGACGCGCACGAGATCACCGGTCAGCTGGTGGCGCTCTGCGCGGCTCGGGAGTGCGAGCTGAACGACGTCTCCGACGAGGACCTGGCCACGATCAGCGGGCACCTCGACCCGTCGGTGCGCGACGTGCTCTCGGTCCGTTCGGCTCTCGCGGCCCGGACCACCCCCGGCTCCACCGGCCCCGGCCCGGTCGCCGACCAGCTCGCCGCCGCGGCGGACCGGCTGGCCGGCTGGCGGGAGTGGGCCACCGAACAGGTCGTCCCGCGCTGAGCCCTGCCGTGGCGTCGGCGCTGGCCGCCGGCGCCGCGGCGGTTCAGGCCGTCGGGCGCTCCCGCTTGGGGAGCTTGGCCACCACCATGTCGTACGACGAGTCGACCGCCTCGGTCAGCTCCTCGTCGTCGATCCCGCCGTCCAGGCGCAGCGTGTTCCACCCGGACCGGCCGATGTAGGCCATCACGCTGGCGTCGTCGGGGTGTCGGTGCAGCCACTCGTCGGCCACCTCCCGGGTCGGCCCGCACTTGATGCCGACCGTCGGCTTGCCGCTGTCGCTGCCGAGGAACGCGAAGATCCGGCCTCCGACCTTCACCACCTCGTCGCCCTCCCACGGCTGGTCCAGCCACGCTCCCGGCTTGGCCAGGCAGTACGCCAGCATTTCCGCGCGCTCCATGGGTGCCTCCTCGTCGTGCGCACAGTGTGCCCGCCCGACCGCCGTCGCAGGGGCGGCGTGCCGATCCGGGCGTCGGCTCAGGACGTGCCGGATCCGGTGGTCTGCTCGGCCGAGCGGGCGGCGACCCGCTCGTAGCGCTGCCGGGCCGCCTGTGCGCTGCCCAGCCCCAACCCGTACGCGATCGCCTGCCAGGTCAGCCCCCGGTCGCGGGCCAGCGTCAACAGGCCGGCCTCCAGGGCGTCCAGCTCGGCGCGGACGTGGGGCAGCAGGGTCAACGCGGCGGTGAGGTCGGCCGCGTCGATCGGCTCCTCGGCGGGCTCGCGCTCGGCCCCGCCGGCGGCGAGCGCGGTGACCAGGGCGACCGCCTCCCACGGGTCCAGCACGTACGGGTGGGCCCAGCGGCCCCGCTGGGTGTCGGTGCCGGCGTGCCGCTCGCTGATCCGCTGCAACGCCTCGTACGTCCGATGGGCGCGGGCCCGGCCCGGGTCCGGCGCGGTGAAGATGTCCTCGGTCGTCATACCCCGAGCACACCCTATGAACGCCTAATTGTCAACGAGATGTTGAAGCCTGGCGGCACGAGCGAGCCGTGCCGCCAGGCGACTCCTCAGAGCGTCAGGTTCCTCAGAGCGTCAGGTCGACCCGCCGCTCGTCGTGGATGGGTGTGCAGTACGGGTCACAGGGGCTCGCGGTCACCACGCCGAACGCGACGCCCGCTGCGAACGGACGCTCGACCGGGATCACCGCGATCCGCACCTGCTGGGTGCCCTCCGCGCAGGTGACCCTCCGAACCGTCGTGCCCGCGCGCATCGTCTGGCCGACCGCCTGCGCGACCTTGACCGTGACGTCGAACTCGAGGGCCTTCGTGCAGGTCACGGTGACCGGCACGATCGCCGCCGCGCCCTTCGCCTCGATCTTGCCCGTGGCGCCGATGGCGAGCGTGGGCAGCGCCGCGTTGTCGGCCTGCGCCGCGGCCCGCAGCGGGACGCTCGCGCTGGCCGACGGGGTGAAGGCCACTGTCGCGGCTGCGGCGACGAGGCCGGTGGCGATCAGTGGTCGCCGGATGCTCCGTACGGTCATGGTGATTTCCTCCCGTGATGTCGTCGCTCCCTGCGACGACATCGGGAACACTCCCGAGCCGACGGTGGGGTTTCACTGTTCGGCCGGCTGTCTGATGTGCGACGTGAGTCTTGTTCGGTCGGCGCTGAGAGGTCGGTGCGCCCGGCCGGGTGCCGGTGCGGCGGGATGGGTACCGTCGGGGACATGGCCCTGTCGTCCGGCGACCGCAGCACCGCCGCCGACCTGGCGGCGCTTGCGGACCTGCTCGCCGGTCCACTGCTGCCGGCGGCGCGTGGCCTGCTGGGCTGCGAGCTGCACGCCGGCGGGGTCACCGTCCGGATCACCGAGGTCGAGGCGTACGCGGGAAGTGGCGGCGATCCCGCCTCGCACGCCCATCGAGGCCCCACTCCACGCAACACCGTGATGTTCGGCCCGGCAGGGTACGCCTACGTCTACTTCACCTACGGGATGCACTGGTGCATGAACGTGGTCACCGGTGTCGAGGGGGAGGCGTCCGCCGTGCTGCTGCGCGCCGGTGAGGTGGTCGACGGGCTGCCCACGGCACGGGAGCGCCGGCCGGCCATCCGGCGGGACGTGGACCTCGCCCGCGGGCCCGCCCGGCTCTGCTCCGCGCTCGGCATCGACCGCGAGGCGTACGGCGCGCACCTGCTCGGCGACGGCCCGGTCCGCCTGCGGCCCCCGGCCCGACCGGTGCCGCCGGAGACGGTGGTGGCCGGCCCCCGGGTCGGCGTGACCGGAGCGCACGACCTGCCCTGGCGGTTCTGGCTGGACGGCGACCCCACGGTCAGCGCGTACCGCCGACACGTGCCCCGCATCCGGCGCTGAGCAGCCCCTCCGGCGTGTGGGCGGCGGAGGTTGTCGGGGGGTGTGGCCATAATCACCGAACCTGCTCACCGACGGTTCGGAGGACGTCATGGCAACACTGCTCGCGATCGGCACGGCCAAGGGATTGTTTCTCGCCACCAGCACCGATGACCGGCGCAGTTGGGAAATCACCGGTCCGCACTTTCCGATGACCGGCGTCTACGCGGTCGCTGTCGACACCCGTCGTTCCACCCCGCGGCTGCTTGCCGGCATGACCAGCTCACACTTCGGCCCCAGTGTCGCCACCAGCGACGACCTCGGCGCCTCCTGGGACGAGCCCGACGAGGCGCCTGTCGCGTTCCCGGCCGACACCGGCGTCTCCCTCGGGCGGGTCTGGCAGCTGATGCCGGCCGGTCCCGACCAGCCGGACGTGGTCTGGGCCGGCACCGAGCCCTCGGCGTTGTTCAAATCCACCGACGGTGGCCGCAGCTTCGAGCTGGTCCGTTCCCTCTGGGACCACCCGCACCGCCCGCAGTGGGAGGCCGGCTTCGGCGGTCAGGCAGTGCACACCGTGCTGCCCCACCCGCGTGACCCGGCTCGGCTGCTGGTCGCCATGTCCACAGGTGGGGTCTACCGCTCGGAGGACGCCGGGGCGAGTTGGGCGCCGGGCAACACCGGCATCCGCGCCTACTTCATGCCCGACGAGTGGCCGGAGTTCGGCCAGTGCGTGCACAAGGTCGCCCGGGACGCCGGCAATCCCGAGCGGTTGTACGCGCAGAACCACCACGGCGTCTACCGCTCCGACGACGACGGCCGCACCTGGTCCTCGATCGCTGATGGGCTGCCCAGCGACTTCGGCTTCCCGATGGTGGCCCACCCGGGGCGCGGCGGCACGGTGTGGGCCTTCCCGTTGGTGGCCGACGGCGAGCGGTTCCCGACCGACCACCGCTGCCGGGTGTTCCGTTCCGCCGACGCCGGCGGCAAGTGGGAGCCGCTGTCGGTCGGGCTGCCCGAGGGCCCGTTCTATCCGGCGGTGCTGCGTGACGCGATGTGCGCCGACGACGCCAGCCCCGGTGGCGTCTACTTCGGCACCCGCTCCGGCTCGGTCTTCGCCAGCCGCGACGAGGGTGACTCCTGGTCGTCGGTCGCGGCGCACCTGCCCGATGTGCTCTGCGTTCGTGCCGCGGAGGTCTGAGCGTGGTCACCGTGTTGCTGCCCGGCCCGCTGCGCGGCGAGGCCGGGGGCGCGAGTCGCCTGAACGTCACCGCGGCCGGGACGCTACGGGCGGTCCTCGACGAGATGGCCGTCGCGCATCCCCGGCTGGCCCGGCGCATCCGCGACGAGCGCGGTGAGCTGCGCCGCTACGTCAACGTCTTCGTCGACGGGGAAGACTGCCGGCACTCCGGCGGTCTGGCCACTCCCGTGAAGGACGGCGCGGAGGTGCAGGTGTTGCCCTCGGTGGCGGGCGGCTGAGCGGGGAGTTCCTGGCCCGATGTCCGGTTGTCGAGGGTGATCGGCGCCACTGCGAGGCGTCCCGCCGACGGAATAGTTGCGTCGTCAAATAAGTTGAGAGCTGCGTCCGGGTACCACGACGGCACCCGGTTGACACGCGAGGAGCTGGTCATGCAGTTCGGAATCTTCACGGTCGGGGATGTCACGGTCGATCCGACCACCGGTCGGGAGCCGACCGAGCATGAGCGGATCAAGGCGATGGTCGCCATCGCGCTGAAGGCCGAGGAGGTCGGCCTGGACGTCTTCGCCACCGGCGAGCACCACAACCCGCCGTTCGTGCCGTCGTCACCCACCACCATGCTCGGTCACATCGCGGCGCGCACCGAGCGGCTGCTGCTGTCCACCGCCACCACGCTGATCACCACCAACGACCCGGTGAAGATCGCCGAGGACTACGCGATGCTCCAGCACCTGTCCGACGGCCGGGTGGACCTCATGATGGGCCGCGGCAACACCGGCCCGGTCTACCCGTGGTTCGGCAAGGACATCCGCGCCGGCATCCCCCTGGCCATCGAGAACTACGACCTGCTGCACCGGCTGTGGCGCGAGGACGTGGTCGACTGGAAGGGCAAGTACCGCACGCCCCTGCAGTCGTTCACCTCGACGCCGCGCCCGCTCGACGGCGTGCCCCCGTTCGTCTGGCACGGCTCGATCCGCAGCCCGGAGATCGCCGAGCAGGCCGCGTACTACGGCGACGGCTTCTTCGCCAACCACATCTTCTGGCCCAAGGAGCACACCCAGCGGATGGTCGCGCTCTACCGTCAGCGGTACGCGCACTACGGCCACGGCTCCGCCGACCAGGCGATCGTCGGCCTCGGTGGGCAGGTGTTCATGCGCCGCAACTCGCAGGACGCGGTCCGGGAGTTCCGGCCCTACTTCGACAACGCCCCGGTCTACGGGCACGGGCCGTCGTTGGAGGACTTCACCCGGGAGACCCCGCTGACCGTGGGCAGCCCGCAGCAGGTCATCGACCGCACGCTGGGCTTCCGGGAGTACGTCGGTGACTACCAGCGGCAGCTGTTCCTGATGGACCACGCGGGGTTGCCGCTGAAGACCGTGCTGGAGCAGCTCGACCTGCTCGGCGAGGAGGTCGTACCGGTGCTGCGCAAGGAGTTCGACGCACTGCGTCCGGCGCACGTGCCGGCGGCGCCGACGCACGCCTCGCTGGTCGCCGCGGCGGGCGGCGCCAAGGACAGCACCGTGCACGCCGTCGACGACGTGACGGGCAAGGCGCCGGAGGGGGCGACCCGATGACCCACCGCACCCTGGCCGTCGTCTCGGCGGGGCTGAGTCAGCCCTCGTCGACCCGGCTGCTCGCCGACCAGCTCGCCGCGGCCACCCGCGACGAATTGGTCCGGCGCGGCTCCGACGTGGAGCTGCACGTCGTCGACCTGCGGGAGCACGCCCACGACGTGGTGAACAACCTGCTCACCGGGTTCGCGCCGGCAGCGCTGCGCGAGGTCGTCGACACGGTGACCGGGGCGGACGGGATCATCGCCGTCACCCCGATCTTCAGCGCCTCGTACAACGGGCTGTTCAAGTCCTTCTTCGACGTGCTGGATGCCGAGTCGCTTGTCGACCGGCCGGTGCTGATCGGCGCCACCGGCGGCACGGCCCGGCACTCCCTCGCTCTGGAGCACGCCGTCCGCCCGATGTTCGCCTACCTCCGGTCGGTGGTGGTCCCGACAGCGGTCTTCGCCGCCCCGGAGGACTGGTCCGACGGCACCGCCGATGGCGCGTTGCGCAACCGGATCCGGCGCGCCGCCGGGGAGTTGGCCGACCAGATCGAGCGCCGGCCGCCGGCCACCGGGCCGTCCGACCCGTTCGCCCTCACCACCGACTTCCTGCAGATGCTCGGCCGGGGTGACGGCACGCCGGTCAGCTGATCGGGTGGGCGACCAGCACCGGGCAGTGCGCGTGCTGGATCGCCGCCTGACTGACCGACCCGAGCAGCAGACCGGCGAACCCGGCCCGGCCCCGGGTGCCCACGACCAGCAGCGACGCCGCGCCGCTGGCCTCGATGAGCCCCTGGGCCGCGCCGGCCGCCCGGACCGGATGCTCCCGCACCACCAGGTCGGGGTGCTCGGCGCGCACCGCGGCGGAGGCGTCGGCCAGCAGCCGCACCGCCTCGGCCTGGTACGCGGCCTGCGACTCCTCGATCTCCTCCGGCACCGTCCGGTCCCCGTCCGCGGGACCGACGTGCACCAGCACCAACGGCACGTCCCGCAGCGCCGCCTCGTCGGCGCCGAGGCCCACGGCGAGTCGGGACGACTCGGACCCGTCCACGCCCACCAGCACCGGGCCGTCCACCGGGATCGGCTGCTCGTCAGGGCGGACGACCAGCACCGGGCAGTGCGCGTGCGCGGCCACCTGCGCGCCGACCGAGCCGAGTAGCAGCCCGGCGAACCCGCCCAGGCCGCGGCTGCCCACCACGACCAGCTCGGCCCGGCGGGACTCCTCGATCATGGTGGCCCCCGGGCCGCCGGCGACCTGACGCACCTCGACGGCCAGGCCGGGCCACCGGCCGGTCAGCTCGGCCGCCGTGCGCTCCAACATCTCCTGCGCCTCCTCCGAGGGCACCGGCACCCCGAGGTCGTACGGGTTGAGCGGCACGCCGTAGCCGGACGCATGCAGGTAGCCGTGCACCAGCAGCAGCGGTCGGGACCGGAGCAGCGCGGCCCGCGCCGCGTGCTCGGCGGCGACGAGGCTGGACGGCGATCCGTCCACGCCCACCACGACAGGTCGGTTCATCGGTGCTCCCTGGGTCGGTCAGGTCATTGTCGACCGCTCGGCCGCACCGGCGGGGCCGGACGCGCCGGCCCTGGCGTTTCTGGCGGCGCACTGGTTCGGCGTTTGCACGTAACTACGTATGTTCGTATTATCGACGGATGACCTCTCTAGAGGAGCGGCTCGCCGTACTGGAAGCACAGGTCGCCGCGTTGATCGAGCGTCCGACGGCGGCAGCGCCAGCACCGACCCCGTCCGAGGGCACCTTCTGGGCCCTCGACGGCCTCAAGCAACGACTGCCGGCCGACGGCACAGGCGCTGTCCTCTACACCGGCACCGTCCGCGTCGCCGACCAGCACTACGACTGGCAGTACGGCCGCACCGTCGACGACCTGCTCTCCGCCGACTGGACCGAGCTGGCCAGCACCCTCTCCGCGCTGGCCCACCCGGTGCGGCTGCGGCTGCTACGGGAGGTCCTCGCCGGTCGGCAGAGCACCAGCGAGCTGGCCGAGATCGAGGAGTTGGGCACCACCGGCCAACTGCATCACCACCTGCGCCAGATCACCGCCGCCGGTTGGCTGCGCAGCGCCGGCCGGGGCCGGTACGCGGTCCCGGCCGAACGCGTGGTGCCGCTGCTGGCCATCCTCACCGCCGCTGGCCGTTGACCAGACGCGGCTCGGCCGCGCATCCGACCACCCTCTGGGAGGAACAACCATGCGCCGAACGACCGTCACCGCCCTCGTCGTCGCGCTGATCGCCGGCCTGGTCGGGGTGGCGCTGATGCCCCGTGTGCCCCGACTGGGCGCGCAGACCAGTGGCGATCGCGACCTGGCCGCGGCCGCACGGTCGGCCGCGTCCGATCCGTCGGGGCACCGGGGGCTCGCCGTCGCCCTGGTGGAGAACGGCCGGATCCGCACCGCCGGCCTGGGTGACCGGGATCCCGCCGGTCGGCCCGTCGAGCCCGGCACCCCTTTCGAGATCGGCTCGGTCACCAAGGCGTTCACCGGCATGCTCCTCGCCGACCAGGCCGCCGCCGGCATCGTCCATCCCGACGACACGCTCGGCGCCACCTGGCCCACGATCACCGGTCCCGCCCGCGACGTGACCCTCGCCGAATTGGCCAGCCACCGTGCCGGTCTGCCCCGGGTGGCCCTCGGCTCCCCGCTGGCCTGGGCACGCATGCTGTGGTCCAACGTCTCCGGTGGCAACCCGTACGCCGAGCAGGACGTCGACACCGTCCGCGCTGCCGCCGACCGGGCCACCCCCGGTGACGGGCGCGGTGAGGTCCACTACTCCAACTTCGGGGTGTCAGTGCTGGGCCACGCGCTCGCCACGAAGGCCGGCGTCGCATACCCCGACCTGCTCCAGGCGCGGCTGCTGCGGCCACTCGGCATGACCGCCACCGTGGTCGCCGCCCAGGCCGACGGCCTGCCGGCCGAACGCGCCCACGGCAGCCGGGCCGCCGGCCGGCCGCTCGACCCGTGGACGGGCGCCGGGTACGCCCCGGCCGGCACCGGCGCCTGGTCCACGGCGGAGGATCTGGCCCGGTTGGCCGCCGCGACCCTCGCGGGCACCGCGTCGGGCGCCGACGCCGCCACCGCCCGCTTCCGCGAGGACGGCGACACCCGCATCGGGTACGGCTGGTTCACCACCCGGCACGGTGACCGCGAGGTGGTGTGGCACAACGGCGCGACCAGCGGATTCCGGTCATACGTCGGCTTCGAACGGGCCACCGGCAGAGCGGTCGTGGTGCTCGGCAACACCGACAAGGGTGTGGAACCGATCGGTCTGCGGCTGCTCGGAGTGCCGCAGGAGGAGGCTGAGGCGGCAGCCCCGGTTGCCCCGGTCTGGATTGGCATCGGCCTCGCGGTGGCCTTCACCTTCCTCGGCGGCCTGTCACTGCTCGGCACCGCCCGGCGCCGCGAACTGGACCGGGTGACGCTGCTGGCCGCGACGGTGTGGGGGGTGGCCTACCTCGCCCTGGGGCACCGGATGGGGGACTGGTCGGTGGTGCCGGCCTGGCTGTGGCCGGTCGGGGTCGGCCTGTCCGCGGTGGGAATCGCCCAGGCGGCGGCCCGGTGGCGTGCACTGCCGACGGTCGACGCGAAGGTGCCGTGGCGTCGCGTGCTGTCGGTGGCGAGTTCCCTGGTGGCCGCCGCGCTGGCCGTCGCGGCCGTCGCCGCCTGAGTTCGCGCCGCCGCCTCGTGTCACCCTGGTTGCGTACCCTCGCCGGATGACGTCCGATCTGCTGCTCCGCCCGGTCCGTGAGGACGATCTCGTCGAGTTCTTCCTGCACCAGCAGGACCCGGAGGCCAACCGGATGGCCGCGTTCGGCCCCAAGGACCCGTCCGACCACCGGGAGTTCGCCGCGCACTGGGCCCGGGTGCTCACCAACCCGGCGAACCTGGTCCGCACCGTCGAGGTCGACGGCGACGTGGTCGGCTACGTGAGCGCCTTTCCGGTCGAGGGGCAGACCGAGGTCAGCTACTGGATCGACCCGGCGCGCTGGGGCCGGGGTCACGCCACGGCGGCCCTGGCCGCCCTGCTGCGCGAGCTGCCCCGGCCGATCCACGCCCGCGCCGCCAAGGACAACGCCGCCTCCCTCGCGGTGCTCCGCAAGTGCGGGTTCGTGGTGGTCGGTGAAGACTCGGGGTACGCCAACGGCCGCGGCGAAGACGTCGAGGAGTGGCTGCTCGAGCTGCCCGCCGATGGCCCTGACCTGGGCGGGCACTAGTCTCGCGACGTGAACTGGTTGGATCTCGTCGGCTGGGCCGGCTCCGCGGTGCTGGTCTGGTCGCTGCTGCAGTCGCGCATTCTGCGGTTGCGGGCGCTCAACCTCGTCGGCTGCTTCGTGCTGATCGGCTACAACGCCGCGATCGAGGTCTGGCCCGGGGTCGGGCTCAACGTCGTGCTCGCGGCGATCAACATCTGGTACCTGCGCGGGATGCTCGCCACCCGGCACGACGAGAAGACCTACCAGGTGGTGGAGGTCGGTGTCGGGGACCAGTTCCTCGCGCACACGCTGCGGGTGCACGCCACTGACATCGCCAGGTTCAACCCCGACTTCCACTGGGACCCGGTCGCGTCGGGGCGCTCGGCGTTCCTCGTGGTCACGGCCGACGAGGTGGTCGGGGTGGTGCTGTCCCACGCCGAGGCGCCCGGTGTCGCCCAGATCGATCTGGACTACGTGACCCCGAAGTTCCGTGACTTCACCCCGGGCGAGTTCGTCTACCGGCGCAGCCACCTCTTCACCGAGCGCGGCTTCCACCGGGTGGTCAGCCCGCCCCGGATGGTCGCCCCCTACTACCACCGGCTCGGCTTCCGACCGGAGGGCGACTCGTACGTCCTCGACCTGCCGGCGTCACCGAGCACCGCGACGGCGTAGCGCGGTCCACGCCCGATTCGGCGTGGCGTCGCTGACGCCTGATTCAGCGTGGCGTCGCTGACGCCCGATTGGCGTAGCGTCGCCGAGGCAGGATTCGGCCGGCGCCGGACGGGGCACAGACAACGCCTACGCCGGGCGGGCTCGCCGACCGGCGGGTGCCGCGCGTAGCGGCCGGTGCCACCACCACGAGGGAGCGAACCGGGCGTGCAGAGCTACGGGAGCCAACTGGCCCTGGTCGGAGTCCTGGTCGTGATCAACGCGCTCTTCGCGGGCAGCGAGATGGCGTTGGTGTCGCTGCGGGACAGCCAGATCCAGCGGCTGGAGCGCACCAGCCGGGCCGGGCGGGTGCTGGCCCGGCTCGCCAAGGACCCGAACCGCTTCCTGGCCACCATCCAGATCGGCATCACCCTCGCCGGTTTCCTGGCCTCCGCCGCCGCGGCGGTCTCGCTGGCCAAACCCCTGGTGCCCCTGCTCGGGGTGTTCGGCGGCGCCGCCGAGACGGCGGCGATCGTGATGGTCACCCTGGCGCTGACCTTCGTCACCCTGGTCTTCGGCGAGCTGGCGCCCAAGCGGATCGCCATGCAGTCCGCCGAGCGGTGGGCGCTGCTGGTGGCCCGCCCACTCGACCTGCTCGCGAGCCTCACCCGGCCGGCCGTCTGGGCGCTCGGCGCCACCAGCGACGTGGTGGTCCGCCTGGTCGGGCTCAACCCCAAACACCAGCCGGAGGAGATCGGCCCGGACGAACTGCGCGACATCGTCGCCGGCAACCACGGCTTCACCAAGGAACAGCGCACCATCATCGCGGGCGCCGTGGAGATCGCCGACCGGCGGTTGCGGGCTGTCCTCGTACCCCGGTTGCAGGTCTTCACGCTCGACAGCGGGACCACCGCGGAGGCCGCGCGGCTCGTGCTGGCCGCCACCGGGCACTCCCGTGCTCCGGTGGTGCGCCACGGCGGCCTGGACGACACGGCCGGAGTGATCCACCTGCGTGACCTGGTGGGTGTGCCCGACGACCGCCCGGTCGACGAGATCGCCCGACCGCCGATGCTGCTGCCCGACTCGCTACCGGTGGTGGACGCGCTGCGCCAGTTCAAGGCCGAGCGTCAGCACATCGCGCTGGTCGTGGACGAGCGCGGCGCCGTCGACGGCATCGTGACACTGGAGGACATCCTGGAGGAGATCGTCGGCGAGATCTACGACGAGACCGACCGGGATGTGCGCTCGGTGCGCCGTGACCCCGACGGCGCGCTGCTGCTGCCCGGCACCTTCCCGGTGCACGACCTTACGGACATCGGCGTGGAGCTGCCGTCGCGCCCCGCCGGTGACTACACGACCGTCGCCGGGCTGGTGCTGGCCCGGCTCGGGCACATCCCCACCGTCGCCGGCGAGGACGTCAGGCTGGACGGCTGGGTGCTGGTGGTGGCCGGCATCGACCACCGGGCGATCACCGAGGTACGACTGAGCCGGGTACCCGATGACACCGACACCGACGCCGACCAGGCCGCGGAGCCGGTACTGGACGAGGCCCGCAGCTGAGCCATCCGGCGCACGCCGTCGCTCAGTCGCGGGAGAGGTTCTGCAAACGGACCTGACCACGGGCGACCAGCCGCTCGTCGGCGTCGGTGATCTCCACCTGCCAGAGCTGCTGGCTGCGGCCCCGATGCACAGGGGTGCCGACGGCGGTCAGCTCGCCGTCCCGGACGGCGCGTAGGAAGTCGGTCTGGTTCGACACCCCGACCACCCTGCCCCGGTCGGCGAACCAGAGGGCGCCGCCCACGCTGGCCGCGGACTCCACGACGGCGCAGTACACCCCGCCGTGCTGGATGCCGAACGGCTGGTGCAGCTCGGGGCGGACCTGCCAACTGACGACCACCCGGTCGGCGCTCGCCTCCTCGAACTTGAGGCCGAGCAGGGCGACGAAACCGCCCGTCAGATCCGGAATCTCCATGGCAAAGCCCTCCTCGATCAACGGGGCGCAAGCCTAGCCGGGGCGGGTTGCGCCAAACCCGGTACGGCTCGGTGCCGGCGATGGGGGAGAATTGGTGACCGTGACCGACAGCAGCCCTCCGCCGCCCGGGCGGGACTCCCTGACCGACGACCTGCTCTGGCGTGGCCTGATACAGGACTCGACCGGCCTCGACGAGCTGCGCGAGCTGCTCGACGGTGGAGCGGCCGCCACCTATTACGTGGGCTTCGACCCCACCGCTCCGAGCCTGCACGTCGGCAACCTCATGCAGGTCCTCATGGCCCGCCGGCTGCAACTCGCCGGCCACCGCCCGCTGCTGTTGGTCGGCGGGGCCACCGGTCAGATCGGTGACCCGAAGGAGAGCGCCGAACGCGCACTCAACCCACTCGACGTGATCGCCGGCTGGGTCGAGCGGATCCGCGAGCAGCTCGCGCCCTTCGTGTCGTACACCGGCGACAACGCGGCCCAGTTGGTCAACAACCTGGACTGGACCGGCGAGATGTCGATCGTCGAGTTCCTCCGCGACGTGGGCAAACACTTCCCGGTCAACAAGATGCTGGCGCGGGAGGTGGTGCGGGCCCGGCTGGAGACCGGCATCAGCTTCACCGAGTTCAGCTACCAGCTGTTGCAGGCCAACGACTTCTACGAGCTGCACCGCCGGCACGGCTGTCAGCTCCAGTTCGGCGGCTCCGACCAGTGGGGCAACATCACCGCCGGCGTCGACTACGTCCGCCGGCGAGGCGCCGGGCCGGTGCAGGCGTTCACCACGCCGTTGGTCACCAAGGCCGACGGTACGAAGTTCGGCAAGAGCGAGGGCGGCGCCGTCTGGCTGGATCCCACGATGACCAGCCCGTACGCCTTCTACCAGTTCTGGCTCAACGTCGAGGACCAGGAGGTCGACCGCTACCTGCGGTACTTCAGCTTCCGCAGCCGCGACGAGTTGGAAGAGCTGGCGAAGGCCACCGCCGAGCGGCCAGCGGCCCGTCTGGCGCAGCGGGCACTCGCCGAGGAGCTGACGACCCTGGTGCACGGCGCCGACGAGACCCGGCAGGCGATCGCCGCCAGCCAGGCGCTCTTCGGCCGCGGATCGTTGGACGAGTTGGCGCCGGAGACTCTGCGCGCGGCCCTGACCGAGGCGGGTCTCGTACGCCTCTCCGGCGAATTGCCGGATGTGGCAGGTCTACTGCGGGACTCCGGGCTGGTGAGTGGCCTCAAGGAGGCCCGTCGGGTGATCGCCGAGGGCGGCGCCTACGTCAACAACAATCGGGTGACCGCTGTGGACGCCGGGGTGTCGCCGGCCGATCTGCTGCACGGGCGATACCTGGTGCTGCGGCGCGGGAAGCGTTCGTTCGCGGGCGTTGAGCTGGGTGAATAGCCGTCCGTCGACGATGTGACGGGGGACGCGTCCGGCGGATTTGACGATCATCCCGCCGGACGCGTAACTTTCTCTCTGCCAGCGCGGAACGGACGAAACAGGCGAAAGCCTGAGACGGCCGGAGCGCCGGCCAACGGCCTGGGGGCCGGGTGGGCACGCCCACCGGGAACCCCGACCGGGAGGTGCCACCAGAAACGCCGCGAGGCGGATTTGGCGCGGCGAAACCGACCGGGTATGGTTACGAACCGGTAGGGCACCGGGCGGGTCGCGGGAAATCGCGACGGCCGGCCTATCGAATCCATGACGAGAGCGGCGCGAGCCGGTTGCGACATGGTGCCCGCGTTATCGGGTGAAGCATGGCGAACCGCGAAATATCGGTTTGACACGGCGGAAACGAGCGGGTAACGTAGTAAAAGTGCCTGGCGCTGATAGCGCCGGTGTGCGGAGCGGTAAAGCCCCGAGATGGGTTCCACTGTGGTGGGGCTTCTGGTCGGTGTGTGGTTGTTCTTTGAGAACTCAACAGGGTGCTTGTAAAGCCAGTGCCAATTATGATTTATACCCCGGACTGGTCAGTTTTTGCTGGCTGGTTGGGATTCCTTTGGC
>NZ_JAGPXW010000027.1:0-109611 GCF_018070365.1 Micromonospora sp. D93
GCCGGGCGTTGCTCCCACACGAACCCCCGCACGCCGTATTGGTGGAGCTGGCTCCGATCGGCCCTGAGCTGGGCTCCGACCAGCCGCTCCGTCGATCGGAACGGGGGCGGCGGGTCGCTCTCCAGGGGGAAACACGGGGCGAGGGCAATACCGGCCCTTGACGCGGCCCGGGGCTGCCAGGCACGCTGACACCAGCAAGACACCGCGCTTGCGACGGCCACGACGTGGGTATGACAGCGGCGGCACCATCGGCCGCGGTAACCCGAGCGGCCCAGTGGGGAGTTGCGTTCTGAGCGGCCCGGCAGACCCCGGTTGACGGGGGCCGAGGCGCGCTCCGCAAACAACCTGCGGGGTGGGCTGGACAGCGGTTAGCCTCTCGGCTACACTGCTAGTTTGCGCTGCCTTCCGACTTGACCCCTGCTCGGAAATGTCCGTTTACGGATATTTCTGGTGGGGTCATTGGAGTGCACGCGTACCAGCCGTTCTGCAGCACCGGTCCTCGGAAGGACGCATCTTGGCAGCTTCCCGCCCTGCGAAGACCAGTCGTACGTCGAGCGCATTCGCTCCCCGCCGAGTTTCATTCGGCAGGATCACCGAACACCTCGAGGTCCCCAACCTCCTTGCCATCCAGAACGAGTCCTTCGACTGGCTCGTCGGCAACGAGGGTTGGCAGGGCCGGTCGGCGGACGACCCGCACGCACGCTCGGGTCTCGCGGAGATCCTTGAAGAGATCAGTCCCATTGAGGACTTCTCCGGCACCATGTCGCTCTCCTTCTCAGCGCCGCGCTTCGACGAGGTCAAGGCCTCGATCGAGGAGTGCAAGGAGAAGGACCTGACCTACTGCGCTCCGCTCTTCGTGACCGCGGAGTTCACCAACAACACCACTGGCGAGATCAAGAGCCAGACGGTGTTCATGGGTGACTTCCCGATGATGACGCCCAAGGGCACCTTCGTCATCAACGGCACCGAGCGCGTCGTGGTCAGCCAGCTCGTCCGGTCTCCGGGCGTGTACTTCGACAAGCAGCCGGACAAGACCTCCGACCGCGACCTCTCCAGCGTCAAGGTCATCCCGAGTCGGGGTGCCTGGCTGGAGTTCGACATCGATAAGCGCGACACGGTCGGCGTACGCATCGACCGCAAGCGTCGGCAGGCCGTCACCGTCCTGCTCAAGGCCATCGGATGGTCGGCCGAGCGGATCCGTGAGAAGTTCGGCTGGTCCGAGCTGATGATGACCACGCTCGAGAAGGACCACATCGCCGGCGCCGACGAGGCCCTGCTCGACATCTACCGCAAGCTGCGCCCTGGCGAGCCGCCGACGCGCGAGAACGCCCAGACCCTGCTCGACAACCTCTTCTTCAACCCGAAGAGGTACGACGTCGCCAAGGTCGGGCGCTACAAGTTCAACAAGAAGCTCGAAGTTGGCGTGCCGATCACCACCGGCACGCTGACCGAGGACGACATCGTCGCCACCGTGGAGTACCTGTGCCGGCTGCACGCCGGTGAGGACGGCTACGAGGCCGACGACATCGACCACTTCGGCAACCGGCGTCTCCGTACCGTGGGCGAGCTGATCCAGAACCAGGTTCGGGTCGGCCTGTCCCGGATGGAGCGGGTCGTCCGTGAGCGGATGACCACGCAGGACGTCGAGGCGATCACCCCGCAGACCCTGATCAACATCCGCCCGGTGGTGGCGGCGATCAAGGAGTTCTTCGGGACGTCCCAGCTGTCCCAGTTCATGGACCAGACCAACCCGCTGGCGGGCCTGACCCACCGGCGTCGGCTGAGCGCGCTCGGCCCGGGTGGTCTGTCCCGGGAGCGGGCCGGCTTCGAGGTCCGCGACGTGCACCCGTCCCACTACGGCCGGATGTGCCCGATCGAGACGCCGGAAGGCCCGAACATCGGCCTGATCGGCGCGCTGTCCACCTTCGCCCGGGTCAACCCGTTCGGCTTCATCGAGACGCCGTACCGGAAGGTCGTCGAGGGTCGGGTCACCGACCAGATCGACTACCTGACCGCGGACGAGGAGGACCGGTTCGTCAAGGCCCAGGCCAACGCGCGCCTGAAGGCTGACGGCACGTTCGCCGAGGAGCGGGTGCTCTGCCGTCGTAAGGGCGGCGAGACCGAGGACGTGCTCCCCGGTGCCGTCGACTACATGGACGTCTCGCCCCGGCAGATGACCTCGGTCGCGACCGCCATGATCCCGTTCCTCGAGCACGACGACGCCAACCGGGCACTGATGGGCGCGAACATGCAGCGCCAGGCTGTGCCGCTGGTCAAGGCCGAGGCGCCGCTCGTGGGTACGGGCATGGAATACCGGGCCGCGGTCGACGCTGGCGACGTGGTGGTCGCCGAGGTCGGCGGTGTGATCGAGGATCTCTGCGCCGACTACGTCACCATCCACCAGGATGACGGCCACCGCCGGACGTACCTGCTGCACAAGTTCCGCCGCTCCAACGCCGGCTCCTGCGTCAACCAGAAGCCGGTGGTCTTCGAGGGCGACCGCGTCGAGGCCGGTCAGGTCATCGCCGACGGTCCGTGCACCGACGAGGGCGAGATGGCACTCGGACGCAACCTGCTGGTGGCGTTCATGTGCTGGGAGGGCCACAACTACGAGGACGCGATCATCCTGTCGCAGCGCCTCGTGCAGCAGGACGTGCTCACCTCGATCCACATCGAGGAGCACGAGGTCGACGCCCGGGACACCAAGCTCGGTCCGGAGGAGATCACCCGCGACATCCCGAACGTCAGCGAGGAAATGCTCGCTGACCTCGACGAGCGCGGCATCATCCGGATCGGTGCCGAGGTCGTCCCCGGTGACATCCTGGTCGGCAAGGTCACGCCCAAGGGTGAGACCGAGCTGACCCCGGAGGAGCGGCTGCTCCGCGCGATCTTCGGTGAGAAGGCGCGTGAGGTTCGGGACACCTCGCTGAAGGTGCCGCACGGCGAGACCGGCACGGTCATCGGTGTGCGCACGTTCTCCCGCGAGGACGGCGACGAGTTGCCGCCGGGTGTCAACGAGCTGGTCCGGGTCTACGTCGCCCAGAAGCGCAAGATCCAGGACGGCGACAAGCTCGCCGGTCGGCACGGCAACAAGGGCGTCATCTCCAAGATCCTGCCGATCGAGGACATGCCGTTCCTTGAGGACGGCACCCCGGTCGACATCGTGCTCAACCCGCTCGGTGTGCCGAGCCGGATGAACATCGGCCAGGTTCTGGAGACCCACCTCGGTTGGGTCGCCAAGACCGGTTGGAAGGTCGAGGGTGACGACGCCGACTGGAAGCGCCAGCTGCGCTCGATCGACGCGCACGAGTCCGAGGGCGACACCAACGTGGCCACCCCGGTCTTCGACGGTGCCCGCGAGGAGGAGATCTCCGGTCTGCTCGAGTCGACCCTGCCCAACCGGGACGGCAAGCAGCTGATCGGGCGTACCGGCAAGGCGCAGCTGTTCGACGGTCGTTCCGGTGAGCCGCTGCCGGACCCGATCGCGGTCGGCTACGTCTACATCCTGAAGCTCAACCACCTGGTCGACGACAAGATCCACGCTCGTTCGACCGGCCCGTACTCGATGATCACGCAGCAGCCGCTGGGTGGTAAGGCGCAGTTCGGTGGTCAGCGTTTCGGTGAGATGGAGTGCTGGGCGATGCAGGCGTACGGCGCTGCCTACGCCCTGCAGGAACTGCTCACGATCAAGTCCGACGACGTGCTCGGCCGCGTGAAGGTCTACGAGGCCATCGTCAAGGGCGAGAACATCCCGGAGCCGGGCATCCCGGAGTCGTTCAAGGTGCTGCTCAAGGAGCTGCAGTCGCTGTGCCTCAACGTTGAGGTGCTCTCCAGCGACGGTGTGGCCCTGGAAATGCGCGAGACCGACGACGAGGTGTTCCGGGCCGCTGAGGAGCTGGGCATCGACCTGTCCCGGCGCGAGCCGAGCTGGGTCTAAGTGGTCTGAGGTGAGGGGTGGGGGGCGGGCGCGCGGGCCCCCGACCCCACCCGAGAATTAGCAGTACAGACGACGACATAGGGGACATAGTGCTCGACGTCAACTTCTTCGACGAGCTGCGCATTGGTCTCGCCACCGCCGACGACATCCGTCAGTGGTCGCACGGCGAGGTCAAGAAGCCTGAGACGATCAACTACCGCACCCTGAAGCCGGAAAAGGACGGGCTCTTCTGCGAGAAGATCTTCGGTCCGCAGCGGGACTGGGAGTGCTACTGCGGTAAGTACAAGCGCGTCCGGTTCAAGGGCATCATCTGTGAGCGCTGTGGCGTCGAGGTGACTCGCTCCAAGGTCCGCCGTGAGCGGATGGGGCACATCGAGCTCGCCGCTCCGGTGACCCACATCTGGTACTTCAAGGGCGTTCCGAGCCGGCTGGGCTACCTGCTGGACCTCGCCCCCAAGGACCTCGAGAAGATCATCTACTTCGCCTCGTACGTCGTGACGAGCGTGGACGCGGAGTCGCGTCACCGTGACCTCTCGACGATCGAGAACGAGATCCTGGCCGAGAAGCGGCAGTCCGAGAACAGCCGCGACTCGGAGATCGAGAAGCGGGCCGCCAAGCTCGAGGCCGACCTGGCCGAGCTGGAGGCCGAGGGTGCCAAGGCGGACGTCCGGCGCAAGGTCAAGGAGGGCGGAGAGCGCGAGATGCGCCAGATCCGCGACCGGGCCCAGCGCGAGATCGACCGCCTGGACGAGGTGCTGGACACCTTCCGCAAGCTGGAGCCGAAGCAGCTGGTCACCGACGAGCTGCTCTACCGCGAGCTGCGCGACCGGTTCGGTGAGTACTTCACCGGTTCCATGGGCGCCGAGGCGATCAAGGCGCTGGTCCAGAACATGGACCTCGACGCCGAGGCCGAGAGCCTGCGGGAGACCATCCGGTCCGGCAAGGGCCAGCGGAAGATCCGGGCGCTCAAGCGACTCAAGGTCGTCGCGGCGTTCCTGAACACCCGCAACTCGCCGCTCGGCATGGTGCTGGACTGCGTCCCGGTCATCCCGCCGGACCTGCGCCCGATGGTGCAGCTCGACGGTGGCCGCTTCGCGACCTCGGACCTGAACGACCTGTACCGCCGCGTGATCAACCGGAACAACCGCCTCAAGCGGCTGATCGACCTCGGCGCGCCCGAGATCATCGTCAACAACGAGAAGCGGATGCTCCAGGAGGCCGTCGACGCGCTGTTCGACAACGGCCGTCGCGGCCGGCCGGTCACCGGCCCGGGTAACCGCCCGCTCAAGTCGCTCTCCGACATGCTCAAGGGCAAGCAGGGCCGGTTCCGCCAGAACCTGCTGGGCAAGCGCGTCGACTACTCCGGCCGTTCGGTCATCGTGGTCGGCCCGAAGCTCAAGCTGCACCAGTGCGGTCTGCCCAAGCAGATGGCGCTGGAGCTGTTCAAGCCGTTCGTGATGAAGCGGCTGGTCGACCTCAACCACGCGCAGAACATCAAGTCCGCCAAGCGGATGGTCGAGCGTCAGCGCCCGGTCGTGTGGGACGTGCTGGAAGAGGTCATCGGCGAGCACCCGGTGCTGCTCAACCGTGCACCGACCCTGCACCGCCTGGGCATCCAGGCCTTCGAGCCGCAGCTGGTCGAGGGCAAGGCGATCCAGATCCACCCGCTGGTCTGCACCGCGTTCAACGCCGACTTCGACGGTGACCAGATGGCGGTGCACGTGCCGCTGTCCGCCGAGGCGCAGGCCGAGGCACGGATCCTGATGCTGTCGTCGAACAACATCCTCAAGCCGGCCGACGGTAAGCCGGTCACCATGCCTACCCAGGACATGGTCATCGGTCTGTACCACCTCACCCACCTCACCGCCGGTGAGAAGGGCGAGGGCCGGGCGTTCAGCTCGGACGCCGAGACGCGGATGGCCTTCGACAACGGCGAGCTGCACCTGCAGGCGCCGGTGAAGATCCGCCTGCGTGGCGTGGTCGGTGTCGACAACGGCGCCGGCGCCGAGGCGTGGACCGCTCCGGAGGGCTGGGTCGAGGGTGACCCGCTGACCGTGGAGACCACCCTGGGTCGGGTGCTGTTCAACGAGACGCTGCCGCAGGGCTACCGCTTCGTGAACTACGAGATCCGCAAGGGTCAGCTCTCCGCGATCGTCAACGACCTCGCCGAGCGCTTCCCCAAGGTGGCGCTGGCCGCCACCCTGGACGGGCTCAAGGAGGCCGGTTTCCACTGGGCCACCTGGTCCGGCGTGACGATCGGCATGGAGGACGTCATCGCTCCGCCGCGCAAGGCGGAGATCCTGGCGAAGTACGAGAAGGACGCCGACCAGATCGACAAGCAGTACCAGCGTGGTCTGATGACCGCGGAGGAGCGTCGCGGCGAGCTCATCGAGATCTGGACCAAGGCGACCAACGAGGTCGCCAAGGAGATGGACACCGCGCTGCCGCAGGAGAACCCACTGTGGAAGATGATCAACTCGGGTGCTCGCGGTAACCTGCTCCAGCTCCGGCAGATCGCGGCGATCCGTGGTCTGGTGGCCAACCCCAAGGGCGAGATCATCCCGCGGCCGATCAAGGCCAGCTACCGGGAGGGTCTGTCCGTGCTGGAGTACTTCATCTCCACGCACGGTGCCCGTAAGGGCCTCGCCGACA
Source organism: Micromonospora sp. D93 (assembly GCF_018070365.1). Taxonomy (NCBI): domain Bacteria; kingdom Bacillati; phylum Actinomycetota; class Actinomycetes; order Micromonosporales; family Micromonosporaceae; genus Micromonospora; species Micromonospora sp. D93. The sequence continues at coordinate 6,590 of NZ_JAGPXW010000027.1, forward strand.
CCGCGCTGCGGACCGCCGACTCGGGTTACCTGACCCGTCGTCTGGTGGACGTCTCGCAGGACGTCATCATCCGCGAAGAGGACTGCGGCACCGACCGGGCGATCCCGATGCAGATCGGCGAGAAGCTGGACGGCAAGCTCGTCGTCCACACCCACGCCGAGACCAGCGTGCACGCCCGGACCCTCGCCGACGACATCAAGGGGCCGGACGGCACCGTGGTCGCCGAGCGCGGTCAGGACATCAACTCCATCGGGGTCGACAAGATCGTCGCCGCTGGTGTGGAGACCGTCCGGGTGCGCAGCGTGCTCACCTGCGAGTCGAAGCTGGGCGTCTGCGCGGCCTGCTACGGCCGGTCGTTGCCGACCGGTAAGTCGGTCGACATCGGCGAGGCGGTCGGCATCATCGCCGCCCAGTCCATCGGTGAGCCTGGTACGCAGCTGACGATGCGTACCTTCCACACCGGTGGTGTCGCGGGTGAGGACATCACCCAGGGTCTGCCGCGTGTTCAGGAAATCTTCGAGGCTCGGGTCCCGAAGGGTAAGGCGCCCATCGCCGACACCCCGGGTCGGATCCGGATCGAGGACGGCGAGCGCTCGCGCAAGATCATTGTGGTGCCGGACGACGGCAGCGAAGAGATCGTCTACGACAAGATCTCGAAGCGGGTCAAGCTCCGTACCCACGACGGCGGTCACGTCGCGGTCGGCGAGAAGCTGACCGAGGGCACCATCGACCCGCACGAGTTGCTGCGGATCATGGGTCCGCGGGCGGTCCAGGTCCACCTGACCAGTGAGGTCCAGGAGGTCTACCGCTCGCAGGGTGTGCTCATCCACGACAAGCACATCGAGATCATCATCCGCCAGATGCTCAAGCGGGTGACGGTCATCGACTCCGGCTCGACCGAGTTCCTGCCGGGTGTGCTCGTCGACCGGGCGCTGTTCGAGTCGGAGAACCGCCGGCTCGTCTCGGAGGGCGGCGAGCCCGCCGCCGGTCGTCCGGTGCTGATGGGTATCACCAAGGCCTCGCTGGCCACCGACTCCTGGCTCTCGGCGGCCTCCTTCCAGGAGACCACCCGGGTGCTGACCGACGCTGCGATCAACTCGCGCAGCGACTCGCTGGTCGGCCTCAAGGAGAACGTGATCATCGGAAAGCTCATCCCGGCTGGTACCGGCATCAGCAAGTACCGCAACGTCCGGGTCGAGCCGACCGAGGAGGCCAAGGCCAAGGTCTACTCGATGACCGGTTACCCGGAGACCGACTACGGCTTCGGGCCGGCCAGCGGGCAGGCAGTGCCGCTGGACGACTTCGACTTCGGGTCGTACCGCTAAAGCACCAGTCACACGACGAGGCCCCCGGTGAAAGCCGGGGGCCTCGTCGTGTCCGTGCCCACCCACCCTCGGGTCGGGTTCGGCATGATGGGGGGATGACGACCGCACCCGGGCAGGTGTCCGTCGCCCAGCAGGGCCTGCGCCACCCGCTGGACCCGGACCCGGCCCGCGCCACGAAGGCACGGGCGGTCTTCGCGCTGGGCCTGCTCGGCATGCTGACCGGGCTGTTCATCGGTGGCGTGGTGCCGGCCACGGTGGCCCTGCAACTGGCCCGGCAGGCGCGTCGCGAGGCGTACGCCTCGGGGGGTTTCCTGACCGGCAGCGTCTGGCTGCGACGGGGGGAGTGGATGGCCTGGACCGGCCTGGTGCTGGTCGCGGTCAGCGTGGTGGCCGCGGTGGTCATCGGGGTGGTCCGGTTGGCCGGCGCCCCGTTCGGTCACGACTACCCGGCGAACATGGACTGAGCCGCCGGTGGAGGCCGCGCCCGGCGCGGGTGGCAGCGCTCGCGGCGGTAGCCTGGCCGATGTCCGCCGTGTGGCGGCGGCGGCCTTTCGACAGGAGGACCTCGTGACGGACCCGGCGCGGCCCCCTGCGGACGACGCGGCGCGGCCCCCTGCGGACGAGGCGGCGCGGCCCTCTGCGGACGAGGCGGCCGGCCCTGCGAAGGAGCCGGCTCCTCCGTCCGAGCTGAGTGACTGGGCGCGACCGGGTCCGAGCGGCGAGCCACACCCGCCGGTGTCATCCGCGGACGCACCGCCGCCTTCGGCACCGCACCCCGGCTGGGGTCCGACCGGCTGGAGTCCGACCACGGCGCCCGGCTCCGGCCAGCCGTACCCGGTCTCCAGCGCGCCGACCTCGACGCCGCAGGGCTGGGGCCCGCCGTCGTCCGGGCCCGGTGTGCCGCCCGGCTGGGGCCCGCCGGCAACTGGGCCGGGTGTGCCGTACGGCTGGGGTCCGCCGTCGTCCGGGCCGGGTGTGCCGTACGGCTGGGGTCCGCCGTCGTCCGGGCCGGGTGTGCCGTACGGCTGGGGTCCGCCGTCGTCCGGGCCCGGTATGCCGCCCGGGTGGGGTCCGCCGCCGGGGCAGGCTCCCGGGTGGGGTGGCACGCCGGGGCGTTCGGTGGCGCCGCCCACCGACGACCAACGCCGGCCACCGAAGCGGGTGGAGATGGTTTCGGGTACGCCGTTCGGCGTCGTACACCTGGACGTGGCGCCGGTCACCTCGGGGCTCGCCATCGGGGCGTTGGTGGCGGGGATCGCCTCGGTCCTGGTCTCGCTGCTGGTGATCTGTTTCGGGGTGGCCTTCACGAACGACGGCGGGGCCTGGGCCTCCGGAGCGTTCGCCGCGCTGGGTGTGCTGGCCGGCGGTGCGGCGGTCGTCATCGGGCTGCTCGGCCGTCGGCAGATCCGCCGGCCGACCGCGCCCTCGGCGGTCCAGTTCACCGGCCGCGGGCTGGCGATGGCCGGGATCAGCTGCGGCGCGGCGGGGGGACTGCTCAGCGTGCTGGGCCTGGGTCTGGCCCTGCTTCTCACAGTGACGTGAGGGTGATCACCGATAGATCCGGCACCTGACCGGAGTTTCCCGCGGAAGGCTTCCGGTCCCCCCGGGGGCGATGGGTGCTTCTGCGGGGAAGCCGGTACACTTGTATTCGTAGGTGCCCATCGCGGGCGACGGGGCAGGACGAGATCCGGCCGGCGGGTGTGAGACGGTCGCCGGGCCATTCCGTTTTGACCTGGGCGGTTGTGGTAGGTACTCTTTCCCCTTGTGCCCGGGCATGCCCGGGCAACTCGTGCGTGCGCTGTTTCCGGCTGACGGACGGCGGCACGACAAGCCAAAGATCCGGGGCGGGGCGACCCGCGCGCCGGTGACAAACCCGGTGCGCACGCGAAAGCGTCGCAACGGGGCCGTGACGAGGGCGACACGCCCGACCGCGGGTGCCGGGGTCTCCGCAAGGTGACCCTGGTCGGAATGTAGGAGAGCCGGTCATCAGGCCGGCTAACGAGCAGACGGCGCGGCCGCGGATGCGGCCGAAGGGAGCGGAGAAACCCGGTGCCCACGATCCAGCAGCTGGTCCGAAAGGGCCGCCAGGCGAAGACGACCAAGACCAAGACCCCGGCGCTGAAGGGTTCCCCTCAGCGGCGCGGCGTGTGCACTCGCGTGTACACCACCACCCCGAAGAAGCCGAACTCGGCGCTGCGCAAGGTCGCTCGCGTGAAGCTCAGCAGCCAGATCGAGGTGACCGCCTACATCCCCGGCGTCGGTCACAACCTGCAGGAGCACTCGATCGTGCTCGTTCGCGGTGGCCGGGTGAAGGACCTCCCCGGCGTGCGTTACAAGATCGTTCGCGGCTCGCTGGACACCCAGGGCGTCCGCAACCGCAAGCAGGCGCGCAGCCGTTACGGCGCGAAGAAGGAGAAGAGCTGACATGCCGCGTAAGGGACCCGCTCCGCGGCGGCCACTGGTCGCTGACCCGGTGTACAACTCGCCGCTGGTCACCCAGCTGGTGAACAAGATCCTGCTGCGCGGCAAGCGTCAGCTCGCCGAGACCATCGTGTACGCGGCCCTCGAGGGCTGCCGCGAGAAGTCCGGCACCGACCCGGTCGTCACCCTCAAGCGGGCGATGGACAACGTCAAGCCGACCCTCGAGGTGCGCAGCCGTCGTGTCGGTGGCGCTACCTACCAGGTTCCGGTCGAGGTCCGCCCGACCCGGGCGACCACCCTGGGCCTGCGCTGGCTGGTCACGTACTCCCGCGCCCGCCGCGAGAAGACCATGGTCGAGCGGCTGATGAACGAGCTGCTGGACGCGAGCAACGGCCTCGGTGCCGCCGTCAAGCGGCGCGAGGACACGCACAAGATGGCCGAGTCGAACAAGGCCTTCGCGCACTACCGCTGGTAACACCCTGGTTCCGGCGCCTCCGGGCGCCGGAACCGCCACCAGTTGAGTCGAGACGACGATAAGTAGGGATTGAAGTGGCCGCCGCAGACGCGCTCGCCAAGGTACGCAACATCGGCATCATGGCGCACATCGATGCTGGTAAGACCACGACCACCGAGCGAATCCTCTTCTACACCGGCATCACGTACAAGATCGGTGAGGTCCACGAGGGCGCTGCCGTCATGGACTGGATGGAGCAGGAGCAGGAGCGTGGTATCACCATCACCTCCGCTGCTACCAAGTGTGAGTGGAAAGACCACACGATCCAGATCATCGACACGCCTGGCCACGTCGACTTCACGGTCGAGGTCGAGCGGTCGTTGCGGGTCCTGGATGGTGCGGTAGCGGTCTACGACGGTGTCGCCGGCGTGGAACCGCAGACGGAGAACGTCTGGCGGCAGGCCGACAAGTACAACGTCCCGCGGATGTGCTTCGTCAACAAGCTCGACCGGACCGGCGCCGACTTCTTCCGCTGCGTGCAGATGATGATCGATCGGCTGAACGCCACCCCGCTGGTGCTCCAGATCCCGATCGGGCTCGAGGGCGACCACATCGGCGTCGTCGACCTGATCGGCATGCGCGCTCTCACCTGGCGTGGGGAGACCCAGAAGGGTGACGACTACGCCATCGAGGAGATCCCGGCCGACCTGGCCGACTCCGCGGCCGAGTGGCGCGAGAAGCTGATGGAGACCCTGGCCGACGTCGACGACTCGGTGATGGAGAAGTACCTGGAAGGCGAGGAGGTCTCCGTCGAGGAGATCAAGGCCGCCATCCGGCGCGCCACCATCGCCGGTAAGGCCAACCCGGTGCTGTGCGGCTCGGCGTTCAAGAACAAGGGCGTCCAGCCGATGCTCGACGCCGTTGTCGACTTCCTGCCGTCGCCGCTGGACGTTCCGGCGATCGAGGGCACGGCCACCGACGGCGAGACCCCTGTGGTGCGGAAGCCGTCCAAGTCGGAGCCGTTCTCCGGTCTGGCCTTCAAGATCCAGACGGACAAGCACCTCGGCAAGCTCACCTACGTCCGGGTCTACTCCGGCACGCTCGATTCCGGTTCCCAGGTGGTCAACTCCACCAAGGACCGCAAGGAGCGGATCGGCAAGATCTACCAGATGCACGCCAACAAGCGGGAAGAGCGTCCGTCGGCGCAGGCCGGCGACATCATCGCGGTGCAGGGTCTCAAGCAGACCACCACCGGCGACACTCTCTCCGACCCGGCGAACCCGGTCATCCTGGAGTCGATGACCTTCCCGGAGCCGGTCATCTCGGTGGCGATCGAGCCGAAGACGAAGTCCGACCAGGAGAAGCTGGGCACGGCCATCCAGCGGCTGGCCGAGGAGGATCCGACCTTCCGCGTCCGGTTGGACGAGGAGACCGGTCAGACGGTCATCTCCGGCATGGGCGAGCTGCACCTGGACATCCTGGTCGACCGGATGCGCCGCGAGTTCAACGTCGAGGCCAACGTCGGCAAGCCGCAGGTGGCGTACCGCGAGACCATCCGCCGCAAGGTGGACAAGGTCGAGTACACGCACAAGAAGCAGACCGGTGGTTCCGGCCAGTACGCCCGCGTGATCGTGAGCGTCGAGCCGCTTCCGCTGGACAACGACTCGCCGACCTACGAGTTCGCCAACGGCGTCAGCGGCGGCCGCATCCCCCGGGAGTTCATCCCGTCGGTGGACGCCGGTGCGCAGGACGCGCTGCAGTACGGCATCCTGGCGGGCTTCCCGCTGGTCGGTGTGAAGCTGACCCTGCTGGACGGCCAGTACCACGAGGTCGACTCGTCGGAAATGGCATTCAAGATCGCCGGCTCGATGGTGATGAAGGACGCGGCCCGCAAGGCCGATCCCGCACTGCTCGAGCCGATGATGGCCGTTGAAGTCACCACTCCTGAGGAGAACATGGGTGACGTCATCGGCGACCTCAACTCCCGCCGCGGCCTGATCCAGGCGATGGAGGAGCGCAGCGGCGCCCGCATCGTCCGGGCTCTGGTGCCGTTGTCGGAGATGTTCGGCTACGTCGGCGACCTGCGGTCGAAGACCCAGGGCCGGGCTAGCTACAGCATGCAGTTCGACTCCTACGCCGAGGTTCCGCAGAGCGTCGCGAAGGAGATCATCGCAAAGGCGACGGGCGAGTAGCTCCCTGAGCAGGTGATTCGTGGTTGGTCGCGGGAGGGTTCGCCCGCCTGCGGCCACCACGATCGGATCGCGTGAGACCGGGCCTGTAGGCTTCATCGCCGCAGAACCCACAAAGGCTCTCCGGCCGTCAGGCCGGAAAGGCTGTCGACAGAGTCCTAAGCGCCGACCGGCGCGCCGGGCGTACGAACCAAGAAGTCCACAGGAGGACACCAGTGGCGAAGGCTAAGTTCGAGCGGACTAAGCCGCACGTCAACATCGGCACCATTGGTCACATCGACCACGGTAAGACGACGCTGACGGCGGCCATCACCAAGGTCCTGCACGACCAGTACCCGGACCTGAACCCTTACACGCCGTTCGACGAGATCGACAAGGCGCCGGAGGAGAAGGCCCGCGGCATCACGATCTCGATCGCACACGTCGAGTACCAGACCGAGTCGCGGCACTACGCGCACGTCGACTGCCCTGGGCACGCCGACTACATCAAGAACATGATCACCGGTGCCGCGCAGATGGACGGCGCGATCCTGGTGGTCGCGGCGACCGACGGCCCGATGCCGCAGACCCGCGAGCACGTGCTGCTGGCCCGTCAGGTCGGTGTGCCGTACATCGTCGTGGCGCTCAACAAGAGCGACATGGTCGATGACGAGGAGCTCCTGGAGCTCGTCGAGCTCGAGGTCCGTGAGCTGCTCTCCTCGCAGGAGTACCCGGGTGACGACCTGCCGGTCGTTCGGGTTTCGGCGCTGAAGGCCCTCGAGGGCGACCCCGAGTGGACCGGCAAGCTGCTGGACCTGATGGCCGCTGTCGACACCTCGATTCCGCAGCCGGAGCGCGAGATTGACAAGCCGTTCCTGATGCCGGTTGAGGACGTCTTCACGATCACCGGTCGTGGCACCGTCGTCACCGGTCGCGTGGAGCGCGGCGTTCTCCTGCCGAACGAGGATGTTGAACTCGTCGGCATCAAGGAGAAGAGCTTCAAGACCAAGGTCACCGCGATCGAGATGTTCCGGAAGACCCTGGACGACGCCCGCGCAGGCGAGAACGTCGGCCTGCTGCTGCGTGGCACCAAGCGCGACGAGGTCGAGCGCGGCATGGTCGTCGTGAAGCCGGGCTCGAACACCCCGCACACGGAGTTCGAGGCGACGGTCTACATCCTCTCCAAGGAGGAGGGCGGCCGGCACACCCCGTTCTTCCAGAACTACCGTCCGCAGTTCTACTTCCGGACCACGGACGTTACCGGTGTCGTCACCCTCCCCGAGGGCACCGAGATGGTCATGCCGGGTGACAACACGTCCATGTCGGTGAAGCTGATCCAGCCCATCGCCATGGAGGAGAACCTCAAGTTCGCGATCCGCGAGGGTGGCCGCACCGTCGGCGCCGGGTTCGTCACCAAAATTAACAAGTGAACTAGGTAACCCCGATTAGACCCGCCGCCGGTCGTGCGGCATACTAGTCAGGTTGCGTAAAGACAGTTCGTCGCCTGTGTTCGGCTTTCGCTGAACCTCCGGGTGGCGAGGCAGTCGAGCGTAGGGTGGTTGGCGGCCCAGTCGCCAACCACCCTCGCACGGCGTTCAGGTCGCGGTAGTGCGATCGGCGCCTTGACCCCCACACGGTCAGCACCACTCCGGAACCTCGGGGCGGAGCTCGCCCCGAGGGCGCGACACGCCCGACCGCGGGGGTCGGCGAAGTGGGCCTGTGCCAGCCGGTACAGGCGCCCGCAACACAGCGGCATCGAGAGAAGGAACAGAAGCCACCATGGCGGGACAGAAGATCCGCATCCGGCTCAAGGCCTATGACCACGAGGTCGTCGACTCCTCGGCTCGGAAGATCGTCGAGACGGTGACGCGCACCGGGGCGCAGGTCGCGGGCCCGGTGCCGCTGCCCACGGAGATCAACCGTTTCTGCGTTATCCGCTCGCCGCACAAGTACAAGGACTCGCGCGAGCACTTCGAGATGCGCACGCACAAGCGGCTGATCGACATCATCGACCCGACCCCGAAGACGGTCGACTCGCTCATGCGCCTCGACCTGCCGGCTGGCGTCGACATCGAGATCAAGCTGTAGGGACCGGACAAATGGACAGGCAAGTCAAGGGGATCCTGGGCGCCAAGCTCGGCATGACCCAGGTCTGGGACAACAACCGTGTTGTTCCCGTGACCGTGGTCGAGGCCGGCCCGTGCGTCATCAGCCAGGTTCGTAGCGCCGAGAAGGACGGTTACTCAGCGGTCCAGCTGGCATACGGCACCATCGACCCGCGCAAGGTCAAGAAGCCGATCAGCGGGCACTACGCCAAGGCGGATGTGGCGCCGCGCCGGCACATCGTCGAGCTGCGCACCACGGACGCTGGGGAATACTCGCTCGGCCAGGAAGTCACTGTCGAGGAGTTCCCGGCCGGCGTCACCATCGACGTCACCGGCAAGACCAAGGGCAAGGGCTACGCCGGCCCGATGAAGCGGCACGGCTTCCACGGCCTGGGCGCCGGCCACGGTGTCGAGCGTAAGCACCGCTCGCCCGGCTCCATCGGCGCCTGCGCCACTCCGGGTCGTGTCTTCAAGGGCACCCGGATGGCCGGCCGCATGGGTGGCGTGCGATACACCGTGCAGAACCTCACCGTCCAGGCGGTCGACACCGAGAACAACCTGCTGCTCGTCCGGGGTGCCATTCCTGGTCCCAAGGGCGCGCTGGTTCTGGTCCGGACCGCGGCCAAGAGCAAGGTGAAGAAGGGCGGTGCGGCCAAGTGACCACCGTTGACGTGCGCACCGTCGAAGGCACCACCAGCAGCTCGGTCGAGCTGCCGGCGGACATCTTCGACGTGCAGGCCAACGTCGCGCTGATGCACCAGGTCGTGGTGGCCCAGCTCGCGGCGGCCCGACAGGGCACGCACAAGGCCAAGACCCGCGGCGAGGTCGCCGGTGGCGGCAAGAAGCCGTACAAGCAGAAGGGCACCGGTCGCGCCCGGCAGGGCTCGATCCGCGCGCCGCAGTTCGCCGGCGGTGGCGTCGTGCACGGTCCCGTGCCGCGCGACTACAGCCAGCGGACCCCGAAGAAGATGAAGGCCGCCGCTCTGCGCGGTGCCCTCTCCGACCGGGCCCGCGCCGGGCAGGTGCACGTCGTCGAGGCGTTCGTCTCGGGCGAGAAGCCGTCGACCAAGGCGGCCCTGGCCACGCTGACCAAGCTCACCGAGGCCCGTCGGGTCCTGGTCGTGCTGAGCAGCACCGACGAGCTGAACTGGGTGTCGCTGCGCAACGAGCCGCGCGTGCACCTGATCGAGTCCGGCCAGCTGAACACGTACGACGTGCTGGTGGCCGACGACGTGGTCTTCACCAAGGACGCCCTGGACGAGTTCCTGGGCGTGCCCGCCGAGACCACCGAGGAGGGTGGCAAGTGAGCACCATCGCCGACCCGCGCGACATCATCGTGGCGCCGGTCGTCTCGGAGAAGAGCTACAGCGAGCTGAACCGGAACTGGTACACCTTCCTGGTGCACCCGGACGCGAACAAGACCGAGATCAAGATCGCTATCCAGCAGATCTTCAACGTCCGCGTCCTGACGGTCAACACGCTCAACCGCCAGGGTAAGCGCAAGCGCACCAAGACCGGCTTCGGTCAGCGCAAGGCGACCAAGCGGGCGATCGTGAAGCTGGCTGACGGTGACCGTATCGAGGCCTTCGGCGGCCCGGTCAGCTGAGGGGTGTAGACAATGGCTATCCGTAAGTACAAGCCGACGACGCCGGGCCGACGTGGCTCGAGTGTCGCTGACTTCGCCGAGATCACCCGGTCCACGCCGGAGAAGTCGCTGCTGGCTCCGTTGCCGAAGAAGGGCGGGCGTAACGCCCACGGCCGGATCACCACGCGACACCACGGTGGCGGTCACAAGCGTCAGTACCGTCTGATCGACTTCAAGCGGGTCGACAAGGACGGCGTTCCGGCGAAGGTCGCTCACATCGAGTACGACCCGAACCGCACGGCGCGCATCGCGCTGCTGCACTACGCCGACGGCGAGAAGCGGTACATCATCGCGCCGAAGGACATGAAGCAGGGCGACCGCGTCGAGTCCGGTCCGGGCGCCGACATCAAGCCGGGTAACAACCTGCCGCTGCGCAACATCCCGGTCGGTACCACGATCCACAACGTGGAGCTGCGTCCGGGCGGCGGGGCCAAGCTGGCCCGTTCCGCAGGCGTCGGCATCCAGCTGCTCGGCCGCGAGGGCGCGTACGCGACCCTTCGTATGCCGTCCGGTGAGATCCGGCGTGTGGACGTGCGCTGCCGCGCCAGCGTCGGCGAGATCGGCAACGCCGACCAGTCGAACATCAACTGGGGTAAGGCCGGCCGGATGCGGTGGAAGGGCAAGCGCCCGACCGTCCGTGGTGTCGCCATGAACCCGGTCGACCACCCGCACGGTGGTGGTGAGGGTAAGACCTCCGGTGGTCGCCACCCGGTCAACCCGCAGGGTAAGCCCGAGGGCCGCACCCGCCGTAAGGGCCAGCCGAGTGACCGGCTGATCGTCCGCCGCCGCTACGCCACGCGTAAGCGCGGCTGAGGGAGATAAGACATGCCTCGCAGCCTGAAGAAGGGCCCGTTCGTAGACGACCACCTGCTCAAGAAGGTGGAAGTTCAGAACGACAAGGGCTCCAAGAACGTGATCAAGACCTGGTCGCGGCGCTCGACGATCATCCCCGAGATGCTGGGGCACACGATCGCCGTGCATGACGGACGCAAGCACGTCCCGGTGTTCGTGACCGAGGCGATGGTCGGGCACAAGCTCGGCGAGTTCGCGCTGACCCGCACGTTCAAGGGTCACGAGAAGGACGACCGGAAGAGCCGTCGGCGCTGACGCCGCGGGCATACGGATAGAGGGAACAAGGGGTTACAGCGATGCCAGGAAAGGGCGACGCTCCGGTGCTTCCGGGCGCGCGGGCGGTTGCGCGGCACGTGCGCATCTCGCCGATGAAGGCGCGCCGGGTGGTCAACCTCGTCCGCGGCCTGCCCGCGAAGGAGGCGCTCACGGTGCTGCAGTTCGCGCCGCAGGCTGCGAGCGAGCAGGTGTACAAGGTGCTCGCTAGCGCGATCGCCAACGCGGAGAACAACGAGCGGCTGGACCCCGACGCGCTGCTCGTCAGCGAGGCCTTCGTGGACGAGGGCCCGACGATGAAGCGGTTCCAGCCGCGGGCGCAGGGTCGGGCGTACCGAATTCGCAAGCGCACCTGCCACATCACCGTGGCGGTCGAAGCGGTCGCGCCGGCGGCGCCGAGGAAGGCCGCGGCGAAGAAGGCCGCCCCGGCCACGGAGGCCGCACCGGCCGAAGCGCAGAGCAAGACGGAGGACGCCGAGTAATGGGTCAGAAGGTTCACCCCACTGGGTTCCGGCTCGGCATCTCGACCGACTGGAAGTCCCGCTGGTTCGCGGACAAGCTCTACAAGGACTACATCGGCGAGGATGTCAAGATCCGCCGCATGATGTCCAAGGGCCTCGAGCGTGCCGGGATTTCCAAGGTCGACATCGAGCGCACCCGCGACCGGGTCCGGGTCGACATCCACACCGCCCGGCCGGGCATTGTCATCGGCCGTAAGGGTGCGGAGGCCGACCGGATCCGCGGTGAGCTCGAGAAGCTCACCGGCAAGCAGGTTCAGCTGAACATCATCGAGGTGAAGAACCCCGAGTCGGACGCTCAGCTGGTCGCGCAGGGCGTGGCCGAGCAGCTGTCCAGCCGGGTCAGCTTCCGTCGGGCGATGCGCAAGGCCATGCAGTCGGCGATGAAGAACCCGGTCTGCAAGGGCATCAGGGTTCAGGTTTCGGGTCGCCTCGGCGGCGCCGAGATGAGCCGGACCGAGTTCTACCGTGAGGGCCGGGTTCCGCTGCACACGCTGCGGGCCAACATCGAGTACGGCTTCTTCGAGGCTCGTACCACGTTCGGTCGGATCGGTGTGAAGGTCTGGATCTACAAGGGCGACGCCGTCATGGGCGGCCGGGAGGCTCCGGCCGAGGCCGGTCCGTCCCGCCCGCGTCGTGGTGAGCGTGGCGACCGTCCCGAGCGTCCGCGTCGTGGCCGGTCGGGTTCGTCCGGCACCACGGCTGGTGGCACCGAGGCCGGTCGGGCTGCTGCGACCACCATCGCGCAGCAGGCCGAGACGCCGAGCGGCGAGCCGGTCGACAGCGCAGCTGTCGCCGCCACTGCTGCTCCGGCAGAAACGCAGCAGGAGGGCTGACAGATGCTGATGCCGCGCAAGCCTCCGAAGGGCTTCCGCAAGCCGCACCACCCGGACCGCAGTGGCGCGTCCAAGGGTGGTAACCGGGTGGTGTTCGGCGAGTTCGGGATCCAGGCTCTCGAGCCGGCGTACGTGACGAACCGGCAGATCGAGTCGGCACGTATCGCGATGACTCGCCACATCAAGCGTGGTGGCAAGGTCTGGATCACGATCTTCCCGGACCAGGCCCTCACCAAGAAGCCTGCCGAGACCCGGATGGGTTCCGGTAAGGGTTCGCCCGAGTGGTGGGTCGCCAACGTCAAGCCGGGGCGGGTTCTCTTCGAGATGTCCTTCCCCAACGAGCAGACCGCGCGAGAGGCTATGCGTCGCGCGATCCACAAGCTCCCGATGAAGTGCCGCATTGTTACGCGCGAAGTGGGTGAATCCTGATGGCAGCGGGCGTTAAGGCGACCGAGCTGCGTGAGCTCTCCGAAGAGGAGCTGGTCACGAAGCTGCGGGAGGCCAAGGCGGAGCTGTTCAACCTCCGCGTGCAGGCCGCAACCGGGCAGCTGGACAACAACCGGCGGTTGCAGGTCATCCGTCGGGAGATCGCCCGGATCTACACGATCATGCGTGAGCGCGAGCTGGGGCTCTCGGCCGCGCCGACTGAGGTGACTGCATCATGACCGAAGAGACCGCCACCGCCGCCGCGCGGTCGCGCCGCAAGGTCCGCGAGGGCCTGGTGATCAGCGACAAGATGGACAAGACCGTCGTTGTCGAGGTCGAGGACCGGGTTCGGCACGCGCTGTACGGCAAGATCATGCGCCGTACGGCCAAGCTGAAGGTGCACGACGAGCAGAACGCCGCTGGCACCGGTGACCGGGTTCTCATCATGGAGACCCGGCCGCTGAGCGCCACCAAGCGTTGGCGGATCGTGGAGATCCTGGAAAAGGCCAAGTAGCGAAGGCTCGAGCCCGGCGTTGCGTCGGGCGTAGGTTCCGCCAGGCTCCGGCCGCTACGGCGGCCGGAGAACCGGCAGACATAGGAGATAGACGTGATTCAGCAGGAGTCGCGACTGCGCGTCGCCGACAACACGGGTGCCCGGGAGATCCTGTGCATCCGGGTTCTCGGCGGCTCGGGTCGGCGCTACGCGAGTATCGGCGACGTCATCGTGGCCACGGTCAAGGACGCGATCCCGGGTGCCGGTGTGAAGAAGGGCGACGTCGTCAAGGCGGTCATCGTTCGCACGGCCAAGGAGAGGCGTCGGCCGGACGGCTCGTACATCCGCTTCGACGAGAACGCCGCCGTCATCATCAAGGACGGCGGGGACCCGCGTGGTACCCGCATCTTCGGCCCGGTGGGCCGGGAGCTGCGGGACAAGCGGTTCATGAAGATTATTTCCCTCGCGCCGGAGGTGTTGTGACCGTGAAGGTCAAGAAGGGCGACACGGTCGTCATCATCGCCGGCAAGGACAAGGGTGCCAAGGGCAAGGTCATCGCGGCCTACCCGCGGCAGGACAAGGTCCTGGTCGAGGGCGTGAACCGGGTCAAGAAGCACACCCGAATCAGCACCACCCAGCGTGGCGCCAAGACCGGCGGCATCGTCACTCAGGAGGCCCCGATCCACGTCTCGAACGTGCAGGTCCTGGACTCCGACGGCAAGCCGACCCGCGTCGGTTACCGGTTCGACGACAACGGCCAGAAGGTCCGCATCGCGCGTAGCACCGGTAAGGACCTGTGATGACCACGGCTACCGAAAAGACCATGCCGCGCCTCAAGGAGCGGTACCGCAACGAGATCGCGGCGCAGCTGCGTGAGCAGCACAGCTACGGCAACCCCATGCAGGTGCCGCGGCTGGTCAAGATCGTCGTCAACATGGGTGTCGGTGAGGCTGCTCGCGACGCCAAGCTGATCGACGGCGCGGTCCGCGACCTCGCCACGATCACCGGCCAGAAGCCGCAGGTGCGGCGGGCGACCAAGTCCATCGCGCAGTTCAAGCTCCGCGAGGGCATGCCGATCGGCGCGAAGGTCACCCTTCGTGGCGACCGGATGTGGGAGTTCATGGACCGGCTGCTCTCCATCGCGCTGCCGCGTATCCGCGACTTCCGCGGCCTGGACGGGCGCAAGCTGGATGGGCACGGCAACTACACGTTCGGTCTGACCGAGCAGTCGGTGTTCCACGAGATCGACCAGGACCGGATCGATCGCCAGCGGGGCATGGACATCACGGTGGTCACGACCGCCACGACCGACGACGAGGGCCGGGCGCTGCTCAAGCTCCTGGGCTTCCCGTTCAAGGAGAACTGAGATGGCCAAGAAGGCGCTGATCATCAAGGCGGCCGCGAAGCCGAAGTTCTCGGTTCGCGCGTACACCCGCTGCCAGCGGTGCGGGCGTCCGAAGGCGGTCTACCGCAAGTTCGGGCTCTGCCGGGTCTGCATCCGGGAGATGGCTCACCGCGGTGAGCTGCCGGGCGTGTCCAAGGCTTCCTGGTAAGGGCGACCGCGTCCCGGCCGTCGGCCGGGACTCCTGCACCGATTAGGTATTGCTCTTCGCCGTAGGCCCGGGGCTGATGCCCCGGGAACCCCGGCGAGAAAGGCTGACGAAATCCATGACGATGACCGACCCGATCGCAGACATGCTCACGCGTCTGCGTAACGCCAACCAGGCGTACCACGATCAGGTGAAGATGCCCTACTCCAAGATCAAGGCGAACATCGCCGAGGTCCTGAAGGCCGAGGGTTACATCTCCACCTGGTCGGTCGAGGAGCCCGAGGAGGGCGCCGTCGGCAAGCGACTGGTCGTCGAGCTGAAGTACGGCCAGAGCCGCGAGCGGAGCCTGGCCGGCATCAAGCGCGTGTCCAAGCCCGGTCTCCGGGTGTACGCCAAGTCGGACGGGCTCCCGCGGGTGCTCGGTGGGCTGGGTGTGGCGATCATTTCGACGTCCCAGGGGCTGCTGACCGACCGGCAGGCCCGCAAGCGGAGTGTTGGCGGGGAAGTCCTCGCCTTCGTCTGGTAACGGGAGACAGGTAGAAATGTCGCGAATTGGACGTAAGTCGATCCCGGTACCAGCCGGCGTCGACATCACGATCGACGGGCAGACCGTCAAGGTCAAGGGCCCCAAGGGCCAGCTCCAGCACACCCTCGCCGAGCCGATCACGGTCGAGCGGGCCGAGGATGGGCAGCTGAGCGTCAACCGGCCGAACGACGAGCGCAAGGCCAAGGAACTCCACGGCCTGAGCCGTACGCTGGTTGCCAACATGATCGTCGGGGTCACCGAGGGCTACCGCAAGAGCCTGGAGATCGCCGGCACCGGTTACCGGGTCACCGCCAAGGGTTCGAACCTCGAGTTCGCGCTCGGGTTCTCGCACCCGGTGGTCGTCCCCGCCCCGGCGGGCATCACCTTCACGGTGGAGCGGCCGACCCTGTTCCACGTGGCTGGCATCGACAAGCAGCAGGTCGGTGAGGTCGCCGCCAACATCCGGAAGATCCGCCCGCCGGAGCCCTACAAGGGCAAGGGTGTCAAGTACCAGGGCGAGGTCATCCGCCGCAAGGCTGGAAAGGCAGGTAAGAAGTGAGCGCCACGCTGCTCAAGCGCCGCCGCGGTGTCGCCGCCAAGCGCGCCGTTGGGCGTGCGCGTCGACACTTCCGCGTCCGCAAGAACGTCAGCGGTACGGCCGAGCGTCCGCGCCTGGTCGTCACCCGCTCGCTGCGGCACATGGTCGCCCAGGTCGTCGACGACACCAAGGGTCACACCCTGGCGTCGGCGTCGACCCTGGACGCCTCGCTGCGCGGTGCGGAGGGCGACAAGAGCGCCCTGGCTGGCAAGGTGGGCGCCCTGCTCGCCGAGCGGGCCAAGGCCGCCGGCGTCTCCAAGGTCGTCTTCGACCGCGGTGGCAACCGGTACGCGGGGCGAGTCGCCGCGCTTGCCGACGCCGCCCGCGAAGCCGGGCTCGAGTTCTAACAACCCCGTCACGAGAGAGAAGGAAGGCTGCTGATGCCAGGTCAACAGCGCCGTGGCGGCGGGTCCGGTGGCAACGAGGGTGGTCGCCGCGACAACCGCCGTGAGGGCGGCCGCGGAAACGCGCCCGTCGAGAAGACCCCGCACCTTGAGCGGGTCGTCGCGATCAACCGCGTCGCCAAGGTCGTGAAGGGTGGTCGTCGCTTCAGCTTCACCGCCCTCGTGATCGTGGGCGACGGCGACGGCACGGTCGGCGTGGGCTACGGAAAGGCCAAGGAGGTGCCCGCGGCCATCGCCAAGGGCGTCGAGGAGGCCAAGAAGCACTTCTTCAAGGTTCCGCGGATCGGTCAGTCGATCCCGCACCCGGTGACGGGTGAGGACGCCGCTGGTGTGGTGCTGCTCAAGCCGGCCTCGGCCGGTACGGGTGTCATCGCCGGTGGACCGGTGCGTGCCGTGCTGGAGTGCGCCGGGATCCACGACGTGCTCTCCAAGAGCCTCGGCTCGTCGAACCCGATCAACATCGTGCACGCCACCGTGGCGGCCCTGAAGGGGCTTGAGTCCCCCGAGCAGGTCGCGGCGCGTCGTGGTCTGCCGGTGGAGGACGTCGCGCCGGCTGCCATGCTGGCGTCGCGTGCGGGGGTGGCGCGCTGATGGCACGCCTGAAGGTCACCCAGCTCCGGTCCGGTATCGGGACCAAGCACAACCAGCGTGAGTCGCTGCGTTCGCTCGGTCTCAAGCGGATCAACGACGTGGTGGTCAAGGAGGACCGGCCCGAGATCCGCGGCATGATCTTCACTGTGAGCCACCTCGTGAAGGTCGAGGAGGTCGAGTAATGACGATCAAGGTGCATCACCTGCGCCCGGCACCCGGTTCCAAGACCGCGAAGACCCGTGTGGGTCGCGGTGAGGGTTCCAAGGGCAAGACCGCTGGTCGCGGTACCAAGGGTTCAAAGGCCCGCAAGAACATCTCGGCGGCGTTCGAGGGTGGGCAGATGCCCATCCACATGCGCCTGCCGAAGATGAAGGGCTTCAAGAACAAGTTCAAGGTGGTCTTCCAGGTGGTCAACCTGGACCGACTCGCTGAGCTGTTCCCGAACGGTGGTCAGGTCGGCCCGCTGGAGCTCGTCGAGTCCGGCGCGGTCCGCAAGGGTCACCCGGTCAAGGTCCTCGGCACCGGGGACCTCGGCGGTGTGGCGCTCCAGGTGTCTGCGCACGCGTTCAGTGCGTCGGCCAAGGAGAAGATCGCCGCCGCCGGTGGCTCCGTCACCGAGCTGTAAGGCGTACGACCATGGCGCCCGTCCAGTTGAGAGCAACTGGCGGGCGCCATGGTGTGCCTGGGCCCTGAGCGCCCGGTAACATCGGAATCGATTTATGTAGTCGGGCGCATCTGCCCGGACCGGGGTGAGGCTGTTAGAGTCCCATCCCAGCCATGGATTGCGGGCACTCGCCCGTGATCCACCCCGACCCGCCAGGGATCACCGGCGGCCCGCCTCGCGCAGGAGGAAGAAGTTGCTGTCCGCCTTTCTCAGTGCGTTCCGTACGCCTGACCTGCGCAAGAAGCTGCTGTTCACAGTAGGCATCATCGCGGTCTACCGGCTGGGTGCAACGCTCCCCAGCCCGGGCGTCTCGTACGGCAACGTGCAGAAGTGCCTCGACACCATCCAGGGTGACACCACCGGGGTGGTGAACCTGCTGAACCTCTTCTCCGGCGGAGCGCTGCTACAGCTCTCGGTCTTCGCGCTGGGCATCATGCCCTACATCACCGCGTCGATCATCCTGCAGCTGCTGACCGTCGTGATCCCCCGCCTGGAGCAGCTCCGCAAGGAGGGCCAGGCCGGTCAGGCGAAGATCACCCAGTACACGCGCTACCTGACCCTGGGTCTTGGTGTGCTGCAGGCCTCGGCGTTCGTGGCCCTGGCCCGCTCGGGTCAGCTGTTCCAGAACAGGTGCGACCAGTTCCCGATCATCCCCACCGGCACCGGCATCCCGGACTGGCTGACCCTGGCCATCCTGGTGATGACGATGACCGCCGGCACCGGCATGGTCATGTGGCTGGGTGAGCTGATCACCGACCGCGGCGTCGGCAACGGCATGTCCGTCCTGATCTTCACCTCGATCGCGGCGCGGCTGCCCAGCGAGGGCTGGCAGATCAAGACCAGCAAGGGCTGGGACATGTTCGCCCTGGTCATCGCGCTGGTCCTGGTGGTCATCACCGCGGTTACCTTCATCGAGCAGGCGCAGCGCCGGATCCCGGTGCAGTACGCCAAGCGGATGATCGGCCGGCGGATGTACGGCGGCACCTCGACCTACATCCCGCTCAAGGTCAACCAGGCGGGTGTGATCCCGGTCATCTTCGGGTCGTCGCTGCTCTACCTGCCGCAGTTGGCGCTGCAGTTCTTCGACCAGACCGACCCGGGCAAGACCCAGTCGTGGATCCAGAACAACCTGGTCAACCCGAGCAGCCCGATCTACATCGCTGTCTACTTCCTGCTGATCATCTTCTTCACGTACTTCTACGTCTCGATCACGTTCAACCCGACCGAGGTCGCGGACAACATGAAGAAGTACGGCGGGTTCGTGCCGGGCATCCGCCCGGGTAAGCCGACCGCCGACTACCTCGACTTCATCCTCAGCCGGATCACCCTGCCGGGCGCGCTCTACCTCGGCGTCATCTCGATCCTGCCGAACTTCTTCTTCATCTGGCTGGACAACCAGCAGTACCAGAACTTCCCGTTCGGCGGCACCGCTGTGCTCATCATGGTCGGCGTCGGTCTGGAGACCGTGAAGCAGATCGAGAGCCAACTCATGCAGCGGAACTACGAAGGGTTCCTGCGGTAGATGAGACTCGTTCTGGTTGGCCCGCCGGGGGCGGGCAAGGGCACACAGGCCGAGTTCATCGCCGCGCACCTCTCGGTGCCGAAGATTTCGACCGGAGACATCTTCCGGTCGAACGTCACCCAGGGCACGCCGCTCGGTGTCGAGGCGAAGCGGTACATGGACGCAGGCGAGCTGGTCCCGGACGAGGTCACCATCAACATGGTCCGGGACCGGCTGGCCGAGCCCGACGCCAGCGAGGGTTTCCTGCTCGACGGCTTCCCGCGGACGACTCCGCAGGCGGCCGCTCTGGACAAGCTCCTCGCCGATCTGGGCACCGCCCTGGATCTGGTCCTGGAGCTGGTCGTCGACGACGACGAGGTGATCCGGCGGCTCTCCGGTCGGCGTACCTGCCGGGGCTGCGGCAAGATCTGGCACGTCGAGTTCGACGCCACCACCCGGCCGGGCATCTGTGACAGGTGCGGCGCCGAGCTGTTCCAGCGCGACGACGACAAGCCGGAGACGATCGCCACGCGCCTCCGCGAATACAGCGAGAAGACCGCACCCCTGGTCGACTACTACGGCGCTCAGGGCAAGCTGGTCGGGATCGACGCCACCGGGCCGGTGGAGGACGTCACCACCCGGGCCATCGACGCGTTGCGGTCGTACGGCGGCTGAGGTCCGGCCGGGCCACGGCGGATAGAGTGCGAACAGCGGGGTACGCGTTATGTGCCCCGCTGTTCGGCAACGAAAGGTAACCGCTCCATGCGTCGTCCCCAGCTGGACATCCAGCTGAAGACCCCTGACCAGATCGAGAAGATGCGGGCTGCCGGGCTGGTGGTGGCCGAGGCGCTGCGCCGGATGCGGGAGGCTGTTGCCCCCGGCGTGAGCACCGCCGATCTGGACGCCATCGCCGAGACGACAATCCGCGAGGCGGGCGGCGTTCCGTCGTTCAAGGGCTATCACGGTTTCCCGGCGTCGATCTGCTCCTCGGTCAACGAGCAGATCGTGCACGCCATCCCGTCGCCGAAGCAGGTGCTCCAGGCCGGTGACCTGATCTCCATCGACTGCGGCGCGGTGCTGGACGGGTGGCACGGCGACTCCGCGATCACGGTCGGGGTCGGTGACGTCGAGCCGGCGCTGCTGAAGATGGCCGAGGTCGCCGAGGACGCGATGTGGGCTGGCATCGCCGCCGCCGCGCGTGGCGCGGCCAGCGGCAAGGGCCGCCTCACCGACATCTCGCACGCCGTGGAGACCGCTGTCCGCAAGGGCGGCCGGTACGGCATCGTCGACGGCTACGGCGGGCACGGCATCGGCACCGAGATGCACCAGGACCCGCACGTGCTCAACCACGGTCGGCCGGGTAAGGGCCCGCGACTGGTCCCCGGCATGGCGCTGGCCATCGAACCGATGATCACCATGGCGTCCCCGCGTACGGCCGAGCTGGCCGACGGGTGGACGGTCGTCACCCGGGACGGCTCGGTGGCCGCGCACGTCGAGCACTCGATGGCGCTGCTGCCGGACGGCGTCTGGGTGCTCACCGCGTTCGACGGCGGCCGAACCCGCCTGGGCGACCTGGTAACTGCCCGCCAGCCAGCAGCCACAAGAACCCCCTAATCCCACCTATGCCCGTTGATCATGAAGTTATTGCCCTGACACGCCGGTGAGGCTGGCAACAACTTCATGATCGACCAGATGTTGGGGTCGGACGGGACTGGCGCGACGGTGGCATGCTTGCCGGCATGGACGGGCGCGACGGGATGCGAGCCGCGGACTCGGACCGTGCGGCGGTGGCCGACCGGTTGCGGGTCGCCCTCGACGAGGGCCGGTTGGATCTGCACGAGTACGACGAGCGGTTGCAGCGGGCCTACGCGGCACGCACGTACGCAGATCTTGCGGCACTGCTCACCGACCTGCCGCCGGTGACGCCGGCGCAGCGGTCGGGCCTGGCGCCGGTCGCCGGAGCGACGGTGGGCCTGCTGGGTGACCAGCCCGGCCCGGCCGCCACCAGGGGCGTCACCGCCCGCTGGTTGGCTGAGGTGTGGTTCCCCTACCTGCGGGTGATCGCCATCGTGGTGACCATCTGGGCGGTGACGTCGCTGCTCAGCCAGGATCTGCTCTACTTCTGGCCGGCCTGGGTGGCGGGGCCGTGGGGCGCGGTGCTGGCGGTCCGTACGTTCACGGGGCTGGCCGCCAACGAGCCCCAGCGCCAAGCCGTCAAGCGCCAACGCCGCCGAGACCGCAAGCAGGCAAAGCGCGCCATTAAACCGGACAACCCCCCACCAACCTCCTAGCGTCCTCCGCACCCACCCCGCCCGTTGATCATGAAGTTATTGCCGCCGGCGTCGGCGTGTCGTGACAATAACTTCATGATCAACGGCGCTCGGGGTGGGGTTGTTTGGGGCGCTGGGCGGGTTGGTGGGTGGTCGGTTTGGCGGCGGACTGCAGGCGGGCGTACACTTTCAGATCGGCGCACAGCGTCCACTCCGGCATGCCCACCCTGCGCTTCGGTGGGAGCTGGAGCCGCGGCTGGCGCGGGCTTCTGACTCTGATCAGATTTCCGTGTAAGACGTTGTGGGCCGCCCGGAGCAATCGACGTCAGGACAGCGGAGGACATGCCGAAAAAAGACGGAGCCATTGAGATCGAGGGTCGGGTCATCGAGCCCCTGCCGAACGCCATGTTCCGGGTGGAGCTCGCGAACGGCCACAAGGTGTTGGCTCACATCAGCGGCAAGATGCGGCAGCACTACATCCGCATCCTTCCGGAGGACCGGGTCGTCGTCGAACTTTCGCCGTACGACCTGACCCGCGGGCGCATCGTCTACCGCTACAAGTAGTCCTGACGACGGCCGGGAAGTCCCGTGTCCGTCTTCGACGTCTGGTGTCGTGCAACGCGCGTCCCCGGGCCAGATGGGAAGTAAGGCAACCGTGAAGGTCAAGCCGAGCGTCAAGAGGATCTGCCAGAAGTGCCGGGTTATCCGCCGGCACGGCCGGGTCATGGTCATCTGCAGCGACCCGCGTCACAAGCAGCGCCAGGGCTGACTCAGCCCGTCCGGCCGGAGCACGGCCGGGTGGCGTTGGTCCAGGCAGTTCCTCAGCGACACGCACATCACACATGCTCGTCCCAGCCACGAGCGGTACGGAGACGTACCTCAGCGTGGCTGACCCCCGGTCGGAGGCCGGGGCCCGCTCGGGCAGCGACCGATCCCGGTCGCCGGCGCTCACCGCGTCGGAAAGACGGGACGGCCGGGAGCGGGGTGGGACGGGTCCACACCTCCGCCACACATCACGAGGAGTACGCCCGCACATGGCACGTCTAGTCGGCGTGGATCTCCCCCGCGAGAAGCGGTTGGAGATCGCGCTCACCTACATCTTCGGGGTCGGTCGTACCCGCGCCCTGGAGACACTCGCCGCTACCGGCATCTCGCCGGACAAGCGCGCTCGGGACCTCACGGACGAGGAGCTCGTGCAGCTCCGCGACCACATCGAGGGCAACTACAAGGTTGAAGGCGACCTGCGCCGCGAGGTCGCCGCTGACATCCGCCGCAAGGTTGAGATCGGCTGCTACGCCGGCATCCGGCACCGCCGGGGTCTGCCCGTGCGTGGCCAGCGGACCAAGACCAACGCACGGACCCGCAAGGGCCCGAAGCGGACCGTCGCCGGCAAGAAGAAGCCCGGCAAGAAGTAGTTCTTGACCGGATGACGGGGGTGGCCGCCGCCAAGGTGGGCCAGGCCGCAACCCGATCCGGACAGTCAACTAGGAGCGCACAGACTTATGCCACCGAAGGCTCGTGCCGGAGCCGCTGTAAAGAAGGTCCGGCGCAAGGAACGCAAGAACGTCGCCCACGGGCAGGCGCACATCAAGAGCACGTTCAACAACACCATCGTGTCCATCACGGACCCGACCGGTGCGGTCATCTCCTGGGCCTCCGCTGGCCAGGTCGGCTTCAAGGGCTCCCGCAAGTCGACTCCGTTCGCCGCGCAGCTGGCCGCCGAGGCTGCCGCGCGTCGCGCCATGGAGCACGGCATGCGCAAGGTCGACGTGTTCGTCAAGGGTCCCGGCTCCGGCCGGGAGACCGCCATCCGTTCGCTGCAGGCAGTGGGCCTCGAGGTCGGGCAGATCGCCGACGTCACCCCGCAGCCGCACAACGGGTGCCGTCCGCCGAAGCGTCGCCGGGTCTGAGAGGTAGAGAGAGATGGCTCGTTACACCGGTGCAGACTGCCGCCGTTGCCGGCGGGAGAAGATGAAGCTGTTCCTCAAGGGCAGCAAGTGCGATGGTCCGAAGTGCCCGTTCGAGTCCCGGCCGTTCCCGCCCGGGCAGCACGGCCGCGGCCGCACCAAGGAGACGGAGTACCTGCTCCAGCTCCGTGAGAAGCAGAAGGCCCGCCGGGTTTACGGCGTGCTGGAGAAGCAGTTCCGCGGTTACTACGAGGAAGCCGTTGGCAAGCAGGCCAAGACCGGTGAGGTCCTCCTGCAGATCCTCGAGTCGCGGCTGGACAACGTCGTTTACCGGGCCGGCTACGCCCACTCGCGGGACATGGCCCGCCAGCTGGTCAAGCACGGTCACTTCACGGTGAACGGCAAGAAGGTCGACATCCCGTCGTACCGCGTCAAGGAGCACGACATCGTCGAGGTTCGGGGCAAGAGCAAGGAGCTCACCCCGTTCGTCGTCGCGCAGGCTCAGGCCGGCTCGAAGACGGTTCCGGCGTGGCTTGAGGCCATCCCGAGCCAGATGAAGGTGCTCGTGCACTCCCTCCCGGCCCGGCAGGTCATCGACACGCAGGTCCAGGAGCAGTTGATCGTCGAGCTCTACTCCAAGTAGTCCGAGCTCGTTCGGTGGCCCGCCCTTCGGGGCGGGCCACCGGAACAGTTTGTGTCGTGGGCGTCAAATAGCGGGCGCCCCGGAAGAGAAGAGAAAAGATGCTCATCAGCCAGCGACCCTCCCTCTCCGAGGAGTCGATCAACGAGACCCGGTCCCGGTTCGCCATCGAGCCGCTGGAGCCGGGCTTCGGCTACACCCTGGGTAACTCGCTGCGGCGCACGCTGCTGTCGTCGATCCCGGGCGCGGCCGTCACCTCGATCAAGATCGACGGTGTGCTGCACGAGTTCACCACGATCCCCGGTGTCAAGGAGGACGTGGTCGAGCTCGTCATGAACATCAAGGAGCTGTGCGTCAGCTCCGAGCACGACGAGCCGGTCAGCATGTACCTGCGCAAGCAGGGCCCGGGCGACGTGACCGCGGGCGACATCCAGCCGCCGGCCGGCGTCTCGGTGCACAACCCGGATCTCAAGCTCGCCACCCTGAACGGCAAGGGCCGGCTCGACATGGAGCTGACCGTCGAGCGGGGCCGGGGCTACGTGACGGCGGCGCAGAACAAGCAGTCCGGCGCCGAGATCGGCCGGATCCCGGTCGACTCGATCTACTCGCCGGTGCTGAAGGTGACCTACCGCGTCGAGGCGACCCGTGTCGAGCAGCGCACCGACTTCGACCGGCTGATCATCGACGTCGAGACCAAGCCGTCGATGGGTCCGCGTACCGCGCTGGCCTCCGCCGGTTCGACGCTTGTGGAGCTGTTCGGTCTGGCCCGGGAGCTGGACGAGACCGCCGAGGGCATCGACATCGGGCCGTCCCCGCAGGACGCCCAACTTGCGGCGGACCTTGCCCTGCCGATCGAGGAGCTGGACCTCACCGTCCGCTCCTACAACTGCCTCAAGCGCGAGGGCATCAACTCCGTTGGTGAGCTCATCGGGCGTACCGAGGCCGACCTCCTCGACATTCGCAACTTCGGTCAGAAGTCGATCGACGAGGTCAAGATGAAGCTCGCCGGGATGGGTCTCGGGCTGAAGGACTCGGCTCCGAACTTCGACCCGGCGAACGTCGTGGACACCTTCGGCGAGGCCGACTACGACACCGACGACTACCGCGAGACCGAGCAGCTCTAGTCCGCGCTGCCGCCACAACTGAGGAGCACCAAAAATGCCCACGCCCACCAAGGGCCCCCGCCTCGGCGGCAGCCCCTCGCACGAGCGGCTGATGCTCGCCAACCTGGCGACCGCGCTGTTCCAGCACGGCAAGATCCAGACCACCGAGACGAAGGCCCGGCGGCTGCGCCCGCTGGCCGAGCAGCTCATCACCAAGGCCAAGCGCGGTGACCTCGCCTCGCGGCGGCGGGTGCTGGGTGTCGTCAAGGACAAGGACGTGGTCTACGCCCTGTTCGACCAGATCGCGCCCCGGTACTCCAACCGCCCCGGCGGTTACACCCGGATCGTGAAGACCGGTCCGCGCAAGGGTGACAACGCTCCGATGGCCATCATCGAGCTGGTGGAGGAGCTTCAGGTCGCCGAGCCGAAGGTGAACAAGAAGACCGCCGCCCGCAAGGCCGCGCAGCAGGACAAGGTCGAGGCGCTCGCCCCGGCCGACGAGGCCCCGCAGTCGGCTCCGGCCGACCAGGACTCTGAGGCGCCGGTGTCGGCGTCCGGTGACACCGACGCCGCCCGCGAGGACAGCGACGAGGCCACCGAGAACAAGGCCTGATCAAGGGCATTGTCGGGCCCGGCACCCCATCGGGGTGTCGGGCCCGACCCGTAACAGGAGGTACGAGGGTGGACGAGCGGATCCGGCTGCGGCTGGACGTCTCGTACGACGGCACCGACTTCTCCGGGTGGGCTGCCCAGCCGACCCGGCGCACCGTCGCGGGGGTGCTCGTCGAAACCCTGGACCTGGTCCTCGGCGTCGGTACGGCCACCGGGTTGACGGTGGCGGGACGGACCGACGCGGGGGTGCACGCCACGGGGCAGGTGTGCCACCTGGACCTGCCGGTGGAGGTGTGGCGACAGCACGAGGGGCGGCTGCTGCGTCGCCTGGCCCGGCTGCTCCCCACCGACGTGCGCGTGCGGGCGATGACCGAGGTGCCGGCCGACTTCGACGCCCGGTTCTCGGCCACCTTCCGGCGCTACGAGTACCGGGTCACCGATGCGACCTTCGGTGCCGAGCCGCTGCGCCGGCACGAGGTGCTGGCGTGGCCGAAGCCGTTGGACCTGGCCGCGCTGAATGCCGCAGCGACCGGGCTGGTGGGGGAGCACGACTTCGCCGCGTACTGCCGGCGCAAGGAGCACGCGACGACGCTGCGCGAGGTGACCCGGCTGGACTGGCGTCGCGACCCGGACGGCATCCTGGTCGCCACCGTGCAGGCCGACGCGTTCTGCCAGGCGATGGTGCGGAGCCTGGTGGGGGCCATGCTGGTGGCCGGGGACGGCCGCCGCCCGGTCGAGTGGCCGGGCACGCTGCTCACCCAGCGGGAGCGGTCCAGCGAGGTGACGGTGGCTCCCGCGCGCGGGCTGACCCTGGTGGCCGTCGGCTACCCGAGCGATCCGGCCGAGTACGCCCATCGCGCCACCCTCACCCGCCGGTTGCGGGTCCCGGTCGAGGGCTGACCGCCCCCGGGGTCAGTCGCCCGGCAGGCCGCCGTCGCCGCCCTGGTTCGCGTTGCTGCCGGTCGGGACCGCCGTCGGTTGTGCGGCGGTGCCACCGTCGGCCCGGCTCTGGAGCACACCCCGGCTGAGGTGCAGCTCGATCATGTCGAACAGGATCTCGCGGACCTTGGCGTCACCGGCCTTGACCGCCGCTCCGTCCTTGCGCACGACCAAGGCGTACGCCAGGTAGTGGCCACGGACCTGCCAGCCGACGCGTGCCGGAGCGCTGGCCAGGACATCGGTGCCGTCGACGTCGTCGGCGGTGAGGCCACGGAAGCGGCCCTGCCGCTCGTCGAGCAGCTGCCGGAGCCGGTCTCGGGTTCGTTCCGCGCTGACCTTGTCGGTGAGGTTGAACAGGCCGGCGGTGACCAGGTGGCCGTCGTCGGGCGTACTCAACGTGGCCCGGACGACCTGGTTGCAGCCGAGCCGGACCAGCAGGTCGGCGACCTCGTCGGTGGCGGCGACGGCGCAACTGCCGCTGGACTGGGTCTTGAGTACCTGGTAGCTGGGCTGGCCGTCGGTGAGCTTCAGCTCCTTGCCGGGGAAGAGTTCCTTGGCGGTGAGCGGGGCCTGGTCGGTGTCCCGGGAGTCGAGGGCCAGCCGTTCCGGCGAGGCCGACGTCGGTGCGGCGTTCGGCTGGTACGTCGGGTTGCTCTGTGGCTGCCCGTCGCGGTCGATGAGCAGCGCGGCGGCACCGAGGCCGCAGAGGGCGAGCAGCACCAGAACGGCTGCGCCGCCGATCAGTACCTGCCACAGTCGGCCGCCCCCGCGTCGGGCGTGCGGCTCCACAGGCGTCGCCGAGGTGTAGACCTGGCTGCGGGGCGGGGCGGCTGGGATGTCGGCACGAGTCGGCAGTGGCTGCGGCACGTCGGCACGAGTCGGCACAGGCTGCGACAGGTCCGTGCGAGTCGGCACGGGCGCCGAGGATGGCAGCGAGAGCTGGTTCGGCCGGGGCAGCGACGGCGCGGGGAAGCGCGACGGAGACGGCCCGGCAGGCGGGGGCGGAGTCGCGCCGGGCACCGACAGATCGGACCCGGGCTCCGGGTACTCCTCGAAAGCGTCCTCATCGGACTGGTACCGATACACCATGTCGCCCAGAGTAGGAGGCGTTGTCCCTTTAGGGGGTAATTTCGGGTAAATGTGCGCGTGTGCCGTGCCAGGTCCGTGGAGAAGAGGATCGCCCCGGCGGTCGTCTTCGGGCCGATGCGAGAATTGCCGAGTGACCGGCGACCACTACTTCACCGCTCAGCCCACCAGCGACGCCCCGGCGCGCGAGGTCGAGTTCTCCGTCGCCGACCGCGACTACCGGCTCACCTCGGCCGGCGGGGTCTTCTCCGCCAGCCGGCTCGACCCGGGCACCGCCGTCCTCCTGCGCAAGGCCGAGCTGCCCGCCGCCGACACCGGCGGCGACCTGCTCGACCTCGGCTGCGGGTTCGGGCCGATCAGCTGCGTGCTGGCCGACCTCGCGCCCACGAGCACCATCTGGGCCGTCGACGTCAACGCCCGGGCCCGCGAGCTGACCGCCGCCAACGCGGCCCGGATCGGTGCCGCCGACCGGGTCCGGGTCAGCGCCCCGGACGACGTTCCGGACGGCGTCCGCTTCGCCCAGCTCTGGTCGAACCCACCCATCCGGATCGGCAAGGACGGGCTGCACGACCTGCTGCTGCGCTGGCTGCCCCGACTCGCCCCGGACGGTGTCGGCTGGTTGGTCGTCGCCCGGCACCTCGGCGGCGACTCGCTGCAACGCTGGCTCACCGAGCAGAGCTGGCAGGTCGAGCGGTACGCCAGCCAAAAGGGCTTCCGGGTGCTGCGCGTCACCCGGTAATTGGATATACCCCCGACCCTCGCTGGGGCAGGATCCCGGCGTGGGATACGTGGACGTGGCAGCGGTCGGGCACATCCTGCCCGACGGTCGGGAACTCTTCGCCGACGTGTCGTTCCGGGTCGGTGAGGGCAGCAAGGTCGCCCTGGTCGGGCCGAACGGCGCGGGAAAGACGACGCTGCTGAGAATGGTGGCCGGTGACCTGCCGGTGCGCAGCGGCGTCGTCGCGCGGGCCGGCGGGCTGGGCGTGATGCGCCAGTTCATCGGCATGATCGGCGACGAGTCGACCCTCGCCGACCTGGCGTTGTCGCTGGCCCCGCCGGCGCTGCGAGACGCGGGCCGGCGGCTCGGCGAGACCGAGGCGGCCATGCGGGCCGCCGAGGCCCACGGCAAGTTCAGCAACGCCGCGGGCAAGGCCCAGCTGGCGTACGCCGATGCGCTCGGCGCCTGGGGCGAGGCCGGCGGGTACGACGTCGAGGTGCTCTTCGACACCGTCGCGACGATCGTGCTCGGCCAGCCCTGGGACGCCGTACGGGACCGGCCGGTGCGCACCCTCTCCGGTGGCCAGCAGAAGCGCTTCGCCCTGGAGTTGCTGCTGCGCGGCCCGGACGAGGTGCTGTTGCTCGACGAGCCGGACAACTTCCTCGACGTGCCCGGCAAGCGCTGGCTGGAGGCGCGACTGCGCGAGTCGACGAAGTCGGTGCTCTACGTCTCGCACGACCGTGAGCTGCTGGCTCAGAGCGCCGACCGGGTGGTCGCCGTCGAGGGTGGCAGCGCCTGGGTGCATCCGGGCGGCTTCGCCAGCTGGCACGAGGCTCGGGTGGCTCGGCACGCCCGCCTCGACGAGCTGCGCCGGCGCTGGGACGAGGAGCACCAGAAGCTGCGTGACCTGGTGCTGATGTACAAGCAGAAAGCCGCGTACAACGACGGGTTGGCCTCGCGCTACCAGGCCGCGCAGACCCGGTTGCGCAAGTTCGAGGAGGCCGGGCCGCCGCCCGTACCGCCGAAGGACCAGGACATCCGGATGCGGCTCAGCGGCGGACGGACCGGCAAGCGCGCGGTCGTCTGCGAGCAGCTGGAGCTCGACGGCCTGACATTCCCCTTCGACCTGGAGATCTGGTACGGCGATCGGCTGGCGGTGCTCGGTGCCAACGGCACCGGCAAGTCGCACTTCCTGCGGCTGCTGGCCCGCGGCGGCACCGACCCGGACCCGGCGAACGGGCCGGTCGACGGCGCAGGGGCGCTCGCCCCGGTGGCGCACGACGGCACCGCCCGCCTCGGCGCCCGGGTCCGCCCCGGGCACTTCTCCCAGACCCACGACCGGCCGGAGCTGATGTCGAAGACGCTCGTCGAGATCCTCTGGCGGGGTGACGAGCACCGCACCGGGATGGACCGGCACGCGGCGATGGGAGTGCTGAGTCGCTACGAGCTGGCCGCGCAGGGCGACCAACGGTTCGGCACGCTCTCCGGCGGACAGCAGGCCCGGTTCCTGGTGCTGCTGCTGGAGTTGTCCGGGGCGACCCTGCTGCTGCTCGACGAGCCCACCGACAACCTCGACCTGGCCAGCGCGGAAGCTCTCGAAGCGGGCCTGAACGCCTTCGAGGGGACGGTGATCGCTGTCACCCACGACCGTTGGTTCACCCGATCCTTCGACCGGTTCCTGCTGTTCCGAGGCGACAGCGAGGTGGTGGAGACCCCGGAACCGGTCTGGGACGTCGGGTGAGCGGTCCTCGGCGGCGGTGCGTCCAGCGGGCATAGGGTGGATCGCGTGACTGAGATGACCTATCGCCGGCTGGGCGACTCCGGGCTCGTGGTGTCCGTGGTCGGCATCGGCTGCAACAACTTCGGCCGCAAGCTCGACCTCGACGGCACCCGGGCCGTGGTGGACGCCGCCCTCGACGCCGGGATCACCCTCTTCGACACCGCCGACATCTACGGTGAGCCGCAGGGCAGCTCCGAGGAGCTGCTCGGGCAGGCGCTCAAGGGGCGCCGGGACGACGTGGTGGTGGCCACCAAGTTCGGCATGGACATGAACGGCCTCAACGGGCCGGACTACGGCGCGCGTGGTGCGCGGCGTTACATCGCCCGCGCGGTGGAGGCGTCGCTGCGCCGGCTCGGCACCGACCACATCGACCTGTACCAGATGCACGAGCCCGATCCGGGCACCCCGATCGACGAGACCCTCGCAGCCCTGGACGACCTGGTCCGGGACGGCAAGGTGCGCTACCTGGGCAACTCCAACTTCGCCGGCTGGCAGATCGCCGACGCGGACTGGGTCGCCTCGTCCAACGGCCGGTCCCGCTTCATCAGCGCGCAGAACCACTACAGCCTGCTGGAGCGCTCGGTGGAGGCCGAGGTGATCCCGGCGTGTGAGCGGTTCGGCCTCGGCATGCTGCCGTTCTTCCCGCTCGCCAACGGTCTGCTCACCGGCAAGTACAAGCGCGAGGGGCAGCCGCCGGCCGGCAGCCGGCTCTCCGGTGGTGGCCGGTACGCGGAGCGGCTCGCCGCGGCCGACTGGGACACCATCGAGGCGATCGAGGCGTACGCGGCCGAGCGGGGTCTGACGATGCTCCAGGTGGCGATCGGCGGGCTGGCCGCCCAGCCGGCGGTGACCTCGGTGATCGCCGGTGCCACCACGCCCGAGCAGGTGCGTGCCAACGCCGCCGCCGGCACCTGGGAGCCCAGCGACGACGATCTGGCGGCGCTGCGCACCGTCCTCTGAGTCGAAAGAAACTGGGCCGGGCCGCTCGTCGCGGCCCGGCCCGTTCGGTGGATGCTGTTTGGTCAGTCGGAGCGCCGGCGGCCGAAGAGCATGGCCACCCCCATCGCCGCGGCGACGAGCACGAGACCGGCCGCCGCGAACGGCCACCAACCGGTGCCCGCCCCGCCGTCGGCCGGCTCGGTCACCGCGACCGGCTTGGGCGCCGGCGGTGACTGTGCCGCCTGGGCCTGCACCGTGGCGGTGGCCTTGCTCTGCAGCGGAGCGGGGGAGTTCACCGTCACCTTCCAGGTGCCGGTGGAGAGCACTGGGCCGCTGCTGTAGAAGCCGTGCCCCTCAGGCTGCGGCTCCAGCTGCACCGGCCCGATCCGCTGCCCGTCCGGGCCGGTGGCGGTGAGGACCAACCGCACCACCTGCTCCAGCCGGCGGCCGTCGGTGTGGGTGGCCTGGATGGTTACACCCTGAGCCCCGTCGCCGGCCACCGTGAGTTTGAGCTTGTCGGCCGGAGCCGCCGGGGCGGCCTGAGCGGCCTGAGCGGCCTGTGCCGCCGCCGGGGCGGCGGCGGACAGGGTCAGGGCCAGTCCGACGAACACGGCGGCCAACACCTTGCGGATACCCGTCACGGACATCTCCTCACTACCGATGAGGGAGGCCCCTCCCCGACGCCGCAGCGCCGGGGAGGGGCCTCGTCGGATCAGAGCTGGCGACCGGGTGCCAGCCGGGTGGCGTCGCCACCGAGCCGCCCGGTGCCCTTGACCGAGTCACCGTCGTTCGCCTTGACCCCGGCCTTGCTGGCCGCGCCGCCGAGCCGAACGATCATGGCGTCGGCGTCCCGGACCAGGACGTCCCGAACCTCCGCCTCAGGCACCAACGTGGCGTCGGAGGCGAGCGTCCGGAATGCGGTCAGCTGCCGGACCGCCGCCTTGTCGTCGCCGGCCGCCTCGGACGCGCGAACAGCGTCGAGCTTGTTCGACAGCTGCTTGTGCGCCTTGGTCGAGAGCCGCCCCGTCGCCTTGAACCGGTCCAGCAGACTCTGCATGTCCCGGAACGAGGTGGTGACGAAGAACCGGACCGTCGAGGTGGTCTTGTTGCCCGCCTTGTCGGTCGCGGTCACGGTCAACTCGTGCAGGCCGAGTGACAGGTCGTACATGGCCTGCAGAGTGCCGCTCGCGTACGCCTGGCCGTCGAGTTGGCCGACCACGCTGGCGATGCCCGAGGACGGGTCGACGGCCTGCCAGGCCACCCGGACGTCCTGGCTGTCGCCGTAGAGCTGGCCGTCGGCGAGACCGGACACCAGCAGCGTCGGCTTGGTGCCGTCGATGCGCAGCACCGCCGACTTCAGCGTCTCGACGTTGCCCGCCTTGTCCGTCGAGCGGAACAGCAGCTCGTGCTGCCCGTCACCGGTCACCTCGACCGGCGTCGAGTACGGCGTCCACGCGCCACCGTCCAGCGACCACTCGACCGTCTTGACGCCGGAACCGGCGTCGGTCGCGGCCAGCACGACCGGGATGGTCCCGTTGTGCCAACCGTCGTCGTTCGCCGGAGCGAACGTCGCCGAGGTCACCGGCGCGGTGGCGTCGATCTTGACGGAGACGGTCTTCGTCGCCTCCACGTTGCCGGCCTTGTCCGTCGAGCGGAACCGAAGCTCGTGCTCGCCGTCCCCGCTGACCGCCACCGGAGCGGTGTACGCCGTCCAGGTGGTGGCCCCGTCCAGCTGGTACTCCGTACCGGCGAGCCCGCTACCGCCGGCCTCGTCGGCCCCGGTGAGCGTGATCGTCACCGGCCCGGTGTGCCACCCGTCGGTCGGGGTGCCGGAAACCGCCGAGGTGGTGACCGGCGCGGTCTCGTCGGCCACCTTCGTGCTGAGCCGGAAGTAGTCGAACGAGGCGGTCTTCGACGCCGTCTGGTTGGCGCCGAGGGTGAACAGCCCCACCTTCGGGGTGGCCCCGACCGCGCTGGTGGTCAGCGTCGGCAATGCGGTCCAGGTCGTCCCGTCGGCCGAGTACGACGCGGTGAACGTGTCGCCCGTGCGGGCCAGCCGCAGGTGCCACACCGCCGAGGTCAGGTTGCCCGCCTCGGGCTGCGGGTTCTGGACCACCCCGGCGATCTCGCTGCGGAACTCGATCCGCCGCGTCACCGCCTGGCCGGCCTGGTTGTCCGCGATGAAGTCGAACTTCACGTAGTTGTCGTCGTCGGCCTGCACGAGCAGACCGGCCTGCTGGTACTGCTCGTTCAGCAGGCTGCCGTCGACCTTCGTCTCCAGGGTCCAGTCGCCCGACGGCGCGGTCTGGAGGATGAAGTTCTTCGGCCCGGTGTTGTCGGTGCCGTAGATGTCACCGTTGGGCACGTCGATCCGCAACGCGCCATCGGTGACCCGGTAACCGCTCGGGTCCTCCCGCGTCACGGCGTCCCACCGGCACTTGTCCAACGTGCTGCCGGTGAACTCGTCCGACGGGTCGACCGGGCCGGCCGGAGCGTCCGGCGTGACCTGGAACGAGTCGAACGCGGCGTCGACAACCGGCGCCTCGGTGCCTCCGTTGAGCGCGAAGACCCCGATCCGCGGGTTGGTGATGCCCTCGAGCGCGGCCGAACGGCCGACCGGGGTGAAGGTCTGCCCGTCGGCCGAGACGGCCGCGGTCAGGTTCGTCCCGTCGCTGGTGATCCGCAGGTACACGGTGTCACCCGCCGGAGCGTCGGCGGCGTCGGCGGCCTCGTTGCGAGGCGTGGCCGCGGTCTCCCGGATGAACTCCACCCGCCGGCTGCCGTTGTACAGCAGGTCCAGCTTGGCGTAGTTGTCGTCGTCGCCGTACACCAGGACGCCGGCCTGCTGGTAGTTGGCCGTCACCGGCAGGGTGACCTTGGTGGTCATCTCCCACGCGCCGGTCGGGGCCGCCTGGAGCACCAGGTTGGTGGCGTCGTTGCGAGCGCCGTAGAGGTCACCCACGCCGGTGGGCAGCCGCAGCGCGCCGCCACTGAGCGAGTAGAGCTGGTTCTCCCGGATGACGCTGGTCCAGCGCTCCTTGTCGAGGCTGTTGCCGTTGAAGTCGTCCGAACGCGCCCCGAAGCAGGACGTGTCCGGCGCGTCGACCCGCACCGGCACTGCGGCGTACGACTTGGCGCCCTTGCTGTCGGTCACCGTGAGGGTGGCCGTGAAGGTGCCCGCGCTGGTGTAGGTGTGGCTGGCGTCCAGTGTGGTCGCCGTGCCTCCGTCACCGAAGTCCCAGGCGTACGTCAGCGGGGTGTCGCCCTCGGCGTCCGTGGCCGTGCCGTCGAAGGCGACGGTGACCGGTGCGGTGCCGGTGGCCGGGGTGGCCGTGGCGCTGACCGTCGGCGGCCCGTTCTCGGTGACACCGCGGCCGACGAAGTCCATCCAGTTGACATTGAACAGCGAACCCGTTCCGCCGTTCGGATCGCGGGCCACGAAGTACAGCGAGCCGCTCGCGGCACCGGTGACCGGTGCGCTCACGTCCGTGTACGTCTGCCACGCGCCGGTCGACGGTACGACGGCCGTGGCGACCACCGGTCCGTCAACCGCACCGGCGTGGACCTCGATCCGACCGCCAGCGGCGGCGGAGGCGGCCCGGAACCGGATCTCGGTGATGTTGGTCAGGTTCGCCGGGGCGACCGACCACCAGTCACCGTCCTCGATGAACGCGATGCTCTGGCCGCCACCGGCGGTGTCGGCGCCGGCCTCCCGCGTCACGCCGGCGTCTCCGCCGCCGGTGCTCACCGGGGCACGCCCGGTGGCGGTGAAGTACTCGGCCTGCTTCTGCTTCGGCTGAAGGACCTCGATCTGCCGGCCGGTCAGGGCGCCGGCACCGCCGGCACCACCCTCGTCGGTGTAGGTGGCCTCGAAGACCGCGAAGACGTTCGCCTCGGCGCCGTGCCCGGAGGCGAGCGACGTCTGGACGGTGCCGGTGCAGCCGGTGTGCTGCTCCAGCGGGTGGGCGTGCTCGTCGTGACCGAGCAGCACCTGCAGCCCCACCCGGTCACAGTCGATCTCCCCGTCCTCCGGGTCGGTCACCTTGATCGTGTAGCGGACCTGGTCGCCCCAGTTGAAGAACCCGCCGTCCGGCGGGAACTCGATGGTGACCGTCGGGGCGGTGTTGCCAACGGTGACCGGCACGTTGGCCACCGCCGTACGACCCTTGGGGTTGGTGACGGTGAGCTGGGCGGTGAAGTTGCCCGCCGTGGCGTACGTGTGGGTCGGGTTGGCCTCGGTGGAGGTCTGCCCGTCGCCGAACGTCCACGCGTAGGTGAGCGTGCCACCGTCCGGGTCCCGGGAACCGGCGCTGGAGAAGGTGACCGTCAGCGGCGCCGGACCCGAGGTCGGGTTGGCGGACGCCGCGGCGATCGGGGCACGGTCACCGGCCGTGTAGTCGATCCGGTAGACGCCCGAGTTGTCGTTGTTGCCGCCGAAGCCGCTGCCCCACTCGATCAGGTACAGCGCGCCGTCCGGGCCGAACTCGAAGTCCATCGGCCGGATCATGCTCATGCCGGTGAGCAGCTGGTTGATGTCCACCAACGACTTGCCGTCGGGGGTCACCTGCATGGTGTACATCTTGTTCTGGTTCCACTCGCCGAGCAGAGCCTTGCCGTCGTAGTACGCCGGCCACTTGCGGTTGGAGTTGACGTCGGCGTCGTAGCGGTAGACCGGGCCACCCATCGGGGCGCCGCCGCCGCCGATCTCCGGGTAGCGCGCGTCACCGGCGTACCCGTAGTCGACGGTCGCCGGGACCACCGGCGGGAGGTTGGTCAGGCCGGTGTTGTTCGGCGAGTTGTTCACCGGCGCGGCGCAGTCGAACTTCGCACCGCTCGGGCCGGACGGGAACGTGTAGTCGTTGTATGCCTCGTTCGTGCCCGTGCAGTACGGCCAGCCGTAGTTGCCCGGGGTGACGATGTTCCACTCGACCAGACCGCGGGGGCCCCGGTTCGGGTTGTCCGTGTTGGCGTCCGGCCCGTAGTCGCCGACGTACAGCGTGTTGGTCTTCGGGTCGGTACCGATCCGGAACGGGTTGCGGAAGCCCATCGCGTAGATCTCGGGACGGGTCTTCTCGGTGCCCGGAGCGAAGAGGTTGCCCGACGGAACCGTGTACGTCCCGTCGTCCTCCGGGTGGATCCGGATCACCTTGCCGCGCAGGTCGTTCGTGTTCGCGGAGGTGCGCTGCGAGTCGTAGTCCTGGCGGCCTGCCCGCTCGTCGAGCGGCGAGTACGAGTTCGACTCGAACGGGTTGGTGTTGTCACCGGTGGCCAGGTAGAGGTTGCCGTCGCCGTCGAAGGTCATGCTGCCGCCGGCGTGGCAGCAGGTGTTGCGCTGGGTGTCGACCCGCAGCACCTGCTTTTCGCTTGCCAGGTTGATGGTGTCCCCGGTCACCGTGAAACGGGACAGCAGGTTGCGGGTGACCCCGTCGTTCGGGGCGTAGTACAGGTACACCCAGTTGTTGGTGGCGAAGTCCGGGTCGAGCCGGATGCCGATGAGGCCGTCCTCGTTGCCGGTGAAGACGTCCAGGTCGACGGCGGTGACGGTGTTGCCGGTGTCCGGCTTCACGATCTGCACGCGACCGTCGCGCTCGATGTAGAACACCCGCCCGTCGGGGGCGATGTCCAACTCCATCGGGTTGCTGGTGTTGCTGTCCAGCGTGACCTTCTCGAAGTTCGAGGTCTTCGAGGCGCCGCAGTCGGCGTTCTCGACACCTGCCGCGGTGCGGATGCCGCCGAGCAGGTGGGAGAGGAACTCGGGCTCGGCGTACGACTCCCGGGTGTGCCCCAGGCCCGTGTACCAGGATCGGCCACCGTCGTAGTCCTGACACCAGGAGACCGGGTGGTCCGCACCCATCGCGCCGGCGCCGGGGGTGTAGCTCTTCTCGTCCAGGCTGGCCAGCACGTGCACGTCCGGCCGGGGGTTGGTCTGGTAGTTGTACCACTCGTCGAACCGGGACCAGCGGTCCGGCAAACCGGCCGTGGACGGGTGGGCGTGGTCCTCCACCTTGACCGTGGCCTGCTGGTTCTGCGGGTGGTTGGCGAAGTACGCGCCGACCAGGTCGCCGTACCAGGCCCAGCTGTACTCGGTGTCCGACGCGGCGTGGATGCCGACGTAACCGCCGCCGGCCTTCACGTAGCGCTCGAACGCCGCCTGCTGGTCGGCGTTGAGCACGTCACCGGTGGTGGAGAGCCAGATCACGGCCTTGTACTTCGCCAGGTTGGCGTCGCTGAATGCGGCGCCGTCCTCAGAGTTGTCAACTGTGAATCCGTTGGCGACGCCGAGCTGTTGGATGGCCGCGATGCCGGTGGGGATGGAGTCGTGCCGGAAGCCGGCGGTCTTGGAGAAGACGAGGACGGAGAAGGGATCGGCTGCGGCCTTTGGCGCCTTCGGCACCACCTGGCTGACCGGGGCTGCGGCTTTCGCATCCCGTGGGGGGACCTGGGCGGCCGCCTGGGCGGGCGCGCCGAACAGGGTGGTCGAGGCCATGGCCAGGGAGATCAGGGTTGCGGTGATGGGTAAACGGGCACGACGAGAACGGGACACGCCGCCTCCTGTGTCGTAGTGACGGAGATCGCGGGAGTCGGCTCGCCGAAGGCCCTCCCTGATGGAGCCGGTGGTCACACCCTGCCAAGGTGCCCCCACCGACATTTTGTCGAATCGCTGAACAAATTAATTCGGCTGACTCGATGTCGGGCAAGATGCGGACGGGTAACGGTTCTGCAACGGGGGGCGACATTCCGAACAGGACCGTATGAAGTGCCCCATTGGATCTAGCTCGTTTTGGCGCGGCCCGGTCGCCGGCCGCCGCCGACCCCGCGCCTTGGCAGGCCGGCGGATCTGTCGTACGGTGACACGCAAGTAACCCACGGGAGCCCGGTGTACCGGGCTGAGAGGGGGGCTGACAGCCCCCGACCGTTGAACCTGATCCGGGTAATGCCGGCGCAGGGAGGAGCGTTGCCGTGCCGTCTCTGGGGCGATTGCATCTCATCACCGACACCCGACCCGGTCGCGACCCACTCGCCGTGGTTCGCGCCGCCCTCACCGTGGCCCACGCCGAGCTGGTGGTGCAGGTCCGGGTCGAGGACTCCGCCACCGACCGCGAGGCGTACGAACTGACCCGGCGGGTGCTTGCGCTCTGCGCGTCGTACGGGGCGACCTGCCTGGTCAACGACCGGTTGCACGTGGCGTTGGCGGTGGGCGCCGCCGGTGGGCACGTCGGCGCCGACGATCTGCCGGTCGCCGCCGCCCGCCGGGTGCTCGGCCCCACCGGCGTGCTGGGCGCCACCGCCCGCGCCCCGGGCCCGGCGAGCGACGCCGTCGCGGCGGGCGCCAGCTACCTGGGCGTCGGGCCGTGCCACACCACAAGCACCAAGACCGGCCTGCCGGATCCCATCGGGCCCGCCGGGGTACGCGCCGTCGTCGACGCCGTCGACGTTCCGGTCATCGCGATCGGCGGAGTGACCGCCGCGCGGGTGCCGGCGCTGCGGGCCGCCGGGGCGTACGGGGTGGCGGTGGTCGGTGCCGTCTCCGCCGCCGCCGACCCGGCACGGGCCACCGCCGAGCTGATCGAGGCCCTGACGTGCTGACCGGCCGGTCCCCGTCACCGCCGTCGAGCGACCGGGTCCGGCCGGACGTGGCAGTGGTGGGGGCGGGGCCGATCGGGCTGGCGATCGCCTGGCGTTGCGCCGCGCGAGGGCTGCGGGTGGAGGTACACGATCCGGCACCAGGTTCGGGGGCGTCGGCGGTGGCCGCCGGCATGCTCTCCCCGGTCGCCGAGGCGTACTTCGGTGAGCGGCAGCTGACCGGGTTGCTGCTGGCGTCCGCCGCCCGCTGGCCGGCGTTCGCCGCCGAGCTGACCGAGACGACCGGATGCCAGATCGGCTACCGGACCGAGGGCACCCTGATGGTCGGGCTCACCGGCGACGACCTGGCCGAGGCGCGCCGGCTGTGGGCGTACCAGCAGGGGTTGGGTTTGCCCGTGACGCCGCTGCGCCCCAGCGAGCTGCGCGACCGCGAACCGACGCTCGCCCCACGGGTTCGCGGCGGCGCCCTCGCGCCCACCGACCACCAGGTCGACCCCCGGCTGCTGGTGCCGGCCCTGCGCGCGGCCGCGCAGCGGGCCGGCGCGGTGCTCGTGCCGCGGCCGGTCCGACAGCTGTCCGATGTGGACGCCGAGGTCACCGTGGTAGCCACCGGTTGCGGGGCCGCCGCGCTCACCGGCCTGCCCGTGCGGCCGGTGAAGGGCCAGATCCTCCGACTCCGCGCGCCCGACG
This sequence comes from Micromonospora sp. D93, assembly GCF_018070365.1. Taxonomy (NCBI): domain Bacteria; kingdom Bacillati; phylum Actinomycetota; class Actinomycetes; order Micromonosporales; family Micromonosporaceae; genus Micromonospora; species Micromonospora sp. D93. Next base: position 46,208 of record NZ_JAGPXW010000027.1, read on the forward strand.
GCGTCGCGCCGGGGTTCCGGCACGTGATCCGGGGGTACGCCGACGGCGAGCACGTCTACCTGGTGCCCCGAGCCGACGGCGAGGTCGTGCTCGGCGCGACGGTCGAGGAACGCTCCGACACCACTGTCACCGCAGGCGCTGTGCAGCGGCTGCTGCGCGCCGGGGTCGACCTGCTGCCCGAACTGGCCGAGTACGAACTGGTCGAGGCGATCGCCGGGCTGCGCCCGGGTACGCCGGACAACGCGCCGATCCTCGGCCCGCTGCCCGACCGGCCGGACGTCCTGGCCGCCACCGGGCATCACCGGCACGGCATCGTGCTGACCCCGATCACCGCCGACCTGATCGCCGATCTGGTGCTCGGCGGCGTACCCGACCCGCTGCTCACGCCCTTCCGGGCCGACCGCTTCGGCGGTGCCGCGTCGGGCGGACCTGAAGCGACGACGGAGGGGGACCTGTGGAGTTGACCGTGAACGGGACCGGGCGCAGCGTCGCCGCTGGCGCGTCGGTGGCGGATCTGGTCCGCGACCTCGTGCCGCACCCGCGTGGGGTGGCGGTCGCTGTGAACGGCGAGGTGGTGCCCCGGGCCGGCTGGCCGGGGCGGGTGCTGCGCGACGGTGACCGGGTCGAGGTGCTCACCGCGGCGCAGGGCGGGTGAGCGGCGTGCCATTCGAACTGGGTGGGGAGACCTTCACCTCACGGCTGATCCTCGGCACCGGCGGCGCCGCGAACCTGCACGTGTTGGAGCAGGCGATCCGGGCGTCCGGCACCGAGCTGGTCACACTGGCGCTGCGCCGGGTGGGCACGGCGCCGGGCTCCGCCGGCGGGCTGCTGGAGCTGCTGGACCGGTGCGGCGTACGCCTGCTGCCGAACACCGCCGGCTGCCACACGGCGACCGAGGCGGTGAAGGTGGCCCGGCTGGCCCGGGACGCGTTCGACACCGACTGGGTCAAGCTGGAGGTGATCGGTGACGAGCGAACCCTCCTGCCCGACGGGGTGGAGCTGCTCCGCGCCGCCGAGGAGTTGGTCGCCGACGGCTTCACAGTGCTGCCGTACACCAGTGACGACCCGGTGCTCGCCCGCCGCCTCGCCGACGTGGGCTGCGCCGCGGTGATGCCGGCCGGCTCGCCGATCGGTTCGGGGCTCGGCATCGGCAACCCGCACCACATTCGACTCATCCGGCAGATGGTGGACGTGCCGGTGATCCTCGACGCCGGCATCGGCACCGCCTCCGACGCCGCGCTGGCGATGGAGCTGGGCTGTGACGGGGTGCTGCTGGCGAGCGCTGTCACCCGGGCGGCCGACCCGGTGGCGATGGCCACCGCGATGCGGTACGCGGTCGAGGCCGGTCGCCTGGCCGCGGGCGCGGGCCGGATCGCCCGCCGCTTCCACGCCCTCGCCTCCACTCCCGACGAGGGAAGACCCGACCTGTGAGCGGGCCGGTGGCGTCGGCCGGGCCGACGGGCTCGGCGGCTCCAGATCTTGGTACGAAACGGCCCCTGGAGGGGCACATCCTCACCAAGATCTCGGCAATCCGGGGGATCGTCGTGCTGACCGACCGCTGGCAGACACGGCGACCACTGGTGGAGGTCGTGGCGGCCGCCGTGGCCGGGGGAGTGCGTGCTGTTGTGCTGCGCGAGAAGGACCTGCCCCGAGCGGAGCGCGCCGCCCTCGCCGCCGATCTGCGCCCGATCCTCGCGGAGGCGGGCGGGACGCTGATCGTGGCCGGCCCGGACCCGCTCGACGGCAACGCCGTGCACCTGCCGGCCGCCGGCCCCTACCCGGCACCGCGGTGCCGCCTCGTCGGCCGCTCCTGCCATGACGAGGCAGAGTTGCTCCGACTCACCAGTGAGGACTACGCGACCCTGTCGCCCGTCTTCCCGAGCCGCAGCAAACCCGGCTATGGCCCGCCCCTGCGACCCGACGGTCTCGCGAGCCTGATCCGGCGCAGCCCTGTCCCCGTCCTGGCGCTCGGCGGCGTGGAAACCCCGGACCAGGTGCGCGCGTGCCTACGGGCCGGAGCGGCAGGTGTGGCGGTCCAAGGCGCGATCATGCGAGCCGAAGACCCCGTCACGCTCTGCAGAGCTCTCCAAACCGCAACCAAAGAGGCCACATGACCCCGCGCACCATCCTCACCATCGCCGGTTCGGACTCCGGCGGCGGCGCAGGCATCCAGGCCGACCTCAAGGTCTTCGCCGCGCTGGGCGCGTACGGCACAAGCGTCCTCACGGCTGTCACCGCGCAGAACACTCGCGGTGTCGACGCGGTGCTGCCGCTACCCCCGCGCACGGTCATCGAGCAGTTGGACAGCGTCCTCACCGATTTCACCGTCTGCGCCGTGAAGACGGGGATGCTCGGCACCCCGGCGATCGCGGACGTGGTGGCCGAGGCGGCCCGGGACGGCCGGCTGCCTCAACTCGTCGTCGACCCGGTGCTGGTCGCCACGAGTGGTCACCGGCTCGGCGTGGTGGGCGCCGTGGAGCGGCTGCTGCCGTACGCCAGGGTGGCGACCCCGAACTGCGCGGAGGCCGCGGCGATCACCGGACGCCCGGTGGACGACGTGGCCGCGATGGTCGTGGCCGCCGAGGCCCTGGTGGCCGGCGGCCCGGAGTACGTGGTGGTCACGGGCGGGGACCTCGACGGGGGTGAGGCGGTCGACGTGCTGCACGGCGGCGGCGTCACCACCCTGTTGCGCGCACCCCGGGTGACCACCCGGCACACCCACGGCACCGGGTGTTCGTTCTCGGCGGCGATCGCGGTGCGGCTCGGTCTGGGCGACCCGGTGCCGGCCGCCGTGGGGGCCGCAAAGGAGTACGTGCTCCGTGCGCTGACCGGCGCGCGGGGCTGGGAGCTGGGCGCGGGACGTGGGCCGCTGAACCACTTCGGCTGGTCCGCTTGATCACCAGGGAGGCTGTCATGCACGCACGAGGCAAGGTGTACGTCGAGGGTTCGCGGCCGGATGTCCGGGTGCCGTTCGCGGAGGTGGGGCTGACCGGAGACCTGCCGCCGGTGCGGCTCTACGACACGTCCGGTCCCGGTTCGGACCCGGAGGTTGGGCTGCCGCCGCTGCGCGGACCGTGGATCGCCGAGAGGGGTGACGTGGCACCAGCCCGGGGTGCGGGCACGCCGCTCGCCGGGATGGACGGTCACCGGCCCACCCAGCTCGCGTACGCGCGGGCCGGTGTGGTGACCCCGGAGATGGAGTTCGTGGCGATCCGGGAGAACGTCGACCCGGAACTCGTACGGGCCGAGATCGCCGCCGGTCGGGCGGTGCTCCCGCTCAACGTCAACCACCCGGAGTGCGAGCCGGCGATCATCGGTAAGGCGTTCCTGGTCAAGGTGAACGCCAACATCGGCACCTCCGCGGTCAGCTCGTCGGTCGCGGAGGAGGTGGAGAAGCTGACCTGGGCCACCCGCTGGGGGGCGGACACCGTGATGGACCTGTCCACCGGCAAGCGGATCCACGAAACCCGTGAGGCGATCGTGCGGAACTCGCCGGTGCCGATCGGGACGGTGCCGATCTACCAGGCGCTGGAGAAGGTCGGCGGCGACCCGGTGAAGTTGAGCTGGGAGGTGTTCCGGGAGACCGTGATCGAGCAGGCCGAGCAGGGCGTCGACTACATGACCGTGCACGCCGGCGTGCTCCTGCCGTACGTGCCGCTGGCCGTGGACCGGGTGACCGGGATCGTGTCCCGAGGCGGTTCGATCATGGCGGCGTGGTGCCTGGCGCACCACGAGGAGAACTTCCTCTACACCAACTTCGAGGAGCTGTGCGCGCTGCTCGCGAAGTACGACGTGACGTTCTCTCTCGGTGACGGGCTGCGCCCCGGCTCGATCGCCGACGCCAACGACGAGGCGCAGTTCGCCGAGCTGCGCACCCTCGGCGAGCTGACGAAGATCGCCTGGGCGTACGACGTGCAGGTGATGATCGAGGGCCCCGGCCACGTACCGATGCACAAGATCAAGGAGAACGTGGACCTGCAACAGGAGTGGTGCCACGAAGCGCCCTTCTACACGCTCGGTCCGCTGACCACCGACATCGCGCCCGCGTACGACCACATCACCTCGGCGATCGGCGCCGCGATGATCGGCATGTTCGGCACGGCGATGCTCTGCTACGTCACGCCGAAGGAACACCTCGGCCTGCCGGACCGGGACGACGTGAAGGCGGGCGTGATCGCGTACAAGATCGCGGCCCACGCGGCGGACCTGGCCAAGGGTCACCCCGGCGCGCAGGACTGGGACGACGCCCTGTCGAAGGCCCGGTTCGAGTTCCGCTGGGAGGATCAGTTCAACCTCTCGCTGGACCCGGAGACCGCGCGCTCGTACCACGACGCGACCCTGCCCGCCGAGCCGGCGAAGACCGCGCACTTCTGCTCGATGTGCGGCCCGAAGTTCTGCTCCATGAAGATCACCCAAGAACTCAAGGAGTACGCGGCGCGCGGCATGAAGGACAAGTCGGAGGAGTTCGTGTCCGGCGGCAGCCGGGTCTACCTACCGCTCGCCTGACCCGCGGGTCGGCCTGGGTGGACCGCTGCGCGGGGTGTCGCGGGATGGTCGACTCGGGTTCATGGATGTCGGGGTGTCCGGGTCGCTGGGATAGCCCGGTTTCCGTGAACCCGAGTCGATCAAGCCGCGACCGGTCGGTGCGTTGCGTGAGACGCGGTGACGCCAGTCGCGTTTGGTCACTCGCGATGGTGTCGACCGGTGGAGCGCAACGACCGGCGGCCGTTTTCCTGCTCGGGCTCGTTGTCCGACACCGGCTTGCTCAGACCGGTGACCCAGTCGACGAATTCCTCGTCCTGGGTCGCCAGCGGTTCCGCCGAGTCCGACATTGTCGGGCTCTCCTCGTCCGCGCGGGACCGGTTGCGGCGGAACAACCCGCCGAGCCGCCCTCGCCGGGAGGGTTGCTCTGCCAGCTTCGGGGGCGTCGGCGCTGCCGACGTGGCGTCAGTAGGCGCCAAATCGTCGGCGTCGGCGTCGGTAATAGCGCTGCTCGTGGTGGCGCTGTTGGCGGTGGCGCTGTTGGCGGTGGCGCTGTTGGCGGTGCCGGAGGGCGCGCCCAACGCGCCTGGGGACTCTGTCCGGCCCGGGTGTTCGGCCGAAGCGGTCGTCGTGCTGGCCTCGGTCGGCGCTGTCCGTGCCGTCGAACTGTCCTGCGATCCTGCCGACCTGGCGCGCCGAGAGGTGTCGAATGCGTTCCAGGTGCCGGCCCGGCTCAGGTCCGGCAAGGGTGCCCGATGCCGGGGCCTGGGCATCGGCTCGCTCGGCTCGTCGGGCCCGCTCGACTCCTCCGATGCCGTTGCCCCAGTGGCCCCCGGCTCGGCGGTCTGCGGTGGCACCGTCCATGTCGAGGTGACCGGCCAGGCCGACGGCGCGGGCGTCCAGCGGTCCGCATCCGGGTCACTGTCGGCGGTGGCCCCGAACAACCCGGCGGTGGGAACGTCCTCGGCGGCGGGCCGTGCGCTGTCGGTGTCACGGGCCCCGGTGATTGCAGAATCGCTGGCCGGGGAGGTCGCGTCGGCCGGTGCTGCTTTGCTGCCCGGGCCGGCCTTCGGGACGCGCCCGGAAGCCGTGACTTCCGCACCAGCCTGGCCGGTCGCCGTGGTCGGTACCGCCGGTGCTCGCGTCGTGCCGGTCGCGGTGGTAGGTGCTTGCGCCTCGGCCGCGGTGGTGGGTTCCTGTGTGGCGTTGGTTGCCGTGGTCGGGGATTCCGGGTTGACCGGCGCCTGCGTCGCGTCGGCTCCGGCGGTCGCCGAGGTGGCCGGCGCTCGCTTCGACCCGGTGACGGGGGTGGCCGGTGCTCGCTTCGTGCCGGTGGCGGCGCCGGTGCCGGTGGCGGTGCCGGTGCCGGTGGCGGTGCCGGTGGCTGCTGCCGTGCCGGCGACAGCAGCCGAGGCAGCCTCGGTCGTCGAACTCGACCGCTCACCCGGGCTCCCCTGGCTGGCCACCGGAATGTCGGCGGCCGCGTCGGAGCCGGTGCTGTCGGCGGACCTGCCCGGCCGGGTGCCTTTCGTGGCGCGGTCAGTGGCCGTCTCGCGGGTGACCGTCTCGCCGGGGGTCGTCTCGCGGGTGGTCGTCTCGTTGGCGGTCGCCGAGCCGGCAGGGGACACACCGTCAGCCGTGTCGGAAGCGGTGGCGTCCGGGTTGGCCTTCGACTTGCGGGGCCGTCGCGGCTTGATCGTCAGCGGCGCCTCGGGCGTGCCGTGGTCGGCCGTTCCCGCGCCGGTCGGCCCCGTGCTCGTGCCCGACCCCGCGCTCGCGCTGGTCGTGCCTGTGCCGGTCGGGGCCGCCGACGGGGTCGTGCCCGTGGCGGCGGCGACGGAACTGGAAGCGCTCCTGCCAGTCGGGGATGTGCTTGTCGCATCCGTGCCACTGCCGGTGCCGCTCGCGGCAGTGCTGGTCCGGGCCGTGCTGCTGGTGGCGGGAATGGGCGCGGCAGCGCTGGGCGTGCCGGCGCTGGGTGCGTCCGGGCTGGTCGGAACGGCTGCGGACCTGCGGGTGGTGCGCCCACTACCGGTCGGCCTGCCGTTCGTGCCCGTCGCCGCGCTGCCGGCCGGCTCGTCGACCGCTCGGCCACCCGTCGGGGTCGCGGCGTCGGTGCGTCCGGCCGTGGTGCTGGTCGGGGTGGCGTCGGCGACGTTGCTGACGTCGGTGCGGGCCGAGGGCTCGGCCGTGGCCGGGACACCATCCCGGCGCGCCGGAGGCGTCTGCCCGCCGGCGGTGAACTCACCGGTCGGCGCGGTCAGCCAGGCGGCGGGCTGAGTCGGGGCGGCCTGAGACGGAGGAGCGGCCTGAGACGGAGGCGCGGCGGGAGACGAAGGAGCGGCGGGAGTCGGGCCGTGCTGGCCGCTCGCGGTGGTCGTCGGCCAGTCCCAGTGGGCCGGGACTGTGCGTACGCCATCGGGGTCGCCCGTTGCCCGCGGACCCGCAACGACGCCGCCGGGCTGCGTGGTGGCCAGCTCGGCGTTGGTTGTCTCCGTGTCGGGGCGTTCGGCGGTGTCCCGGTCGTTCGTGGCGCTGGGCAGCGCCGGGCCGGCGGGCAGTGGGCGCAGGATGGCGGTGGGCTCGATGGCCTGCGGGTCGGCGGTACGGGTGCTCGTCGGCCAGCGCAGCAGCGCGGCGGCGGCCGCGCCGAGCGCCCCGGCGAGGATCGCGATCAACGAGCCGTAGTAGGGGGCGGCCTGGTAGCGATCCACCGCGTCGCCCGGACCGGCGGTCAGGTAGGCGAACGCCACCAGTACCGGACCGGCCACCCCGGTGGCCCCGCTGACCAGTGGGACCTGACCTCGCCAGCGAGCCAGCCCGGCGGTCGCCGCGCCGGCCAGTAGCGCCACGGTGGGCAGCAGGAGCAGCGCCAGCCGCTGTGCGGCGTCGTCGTCGAGCCAGCTCGGTTCCAGTACGCCGAGTCGGACGGTCGGCAGTGGGCCGGCGGTGCCGAGCGACGGTAGGACGGAGATCAGCGCCAGGAGCCAGACCGCGCCGGCCACGGCGGCCATGTTCCAGCCCAGCTCGGGCCGGAACAGGACGGCGATCGCCGCGCCTGCCCCGATCACCGCGCCGACCACGGCGCAGATGCCCACCGCCCAGACCGGGTCGACGGAGATCAGCTCCGCGGCGCGGGCGGGCTGCATGCAGAGCGGGGCGATGACTGTGGCGCCGAGCGCTGCCGCGCCAGCGACCGCCAACTGCCGACCGGTGCTGGCTGCCGGGGCGTCGCGGCGAGCGAGGCGTCCGGTTACGACGGCACCGGCGACGGCGGCGTTCGCGGCGAACCAGCCCACCCAGACCAGCTGGGCCGGCCACTGGTTGACTGTCGTACCGGTGAATGCGCCGGTCAGGCGAACAATGCCGAAACCGTACGCGACGCCGAGCTGGCCGGCTCCGGCCAGCACGCTCACCCCGAGCGCCGTGAGCAGCAGTCTGCCCCAGGTCCGAAAGGCCATGTCCGGCACGTTACGCACCTGGTACACCCGATCGCCACCGGCGCGCCGCGCGGCACGCCGGTGGCCATCGGCGGGTCTACTTGAGTTCGACCAGCCGGGCCAGGTAAGTCGTATCTCCGACATTGGTCAACATGTGCACCGCGCCCGGGTCCCGGTAGACCACTCCGCCGGTGGGCTCGTCGGCGTCGATCCGGGTCCCGTCGACGGTCTGTATGACGTTCTTGGCGCCTTCGATCGCCACCACCAGGTAGGGGTGGTCGTGCCGGTGCAGCGGCTGCCGCTCGCCCGGCTCGAGCCGGATGTGCCAGACCCGGACCCGGTCGTTCTCGTACACGATCTCCTGACCCACCGGGCCGAGTTCGGTTCCGTCGATCACGTCGGTCATCGTGCTCCGTCCAGTTGGGGCAGCACCTCGGCGGCGATCAGCTCAAGGTGGTCGAGATCATCGAAGTCGATCAGGCGTAGGTGGACCCGCGTGGTGCCGATCGCGGCGAACTCACCGATCCGCTGCGCGAGCTGCGCGGGGGACCCGACCACCGGGTCCTCCGGTGGCAGCGCGCTCTTCTCGTGCAGGGGCGCGGCCCGACGCTGGGCCTCCGCGTCGGTCCGGCCGATGGCGACGACGATCCCGGCGGAGAGCACCAACGGGTCGCGCCCGGACTCCGTCCGTCCGGTGCGCTCACACGCCTCGCGCACCCGGTCGTACGCCTCGGCGGTGGCGGCCACGGATTTGAACGGCATGTTGAACTCGTCGGCGTACCGGGCGGCCAGTTCGGGTGTGCGCTTGGGCCCACGTCCGCCCACGATGATCGGCGGGCCGGGCACCTGAACCGGCTTGGGCAGGGCGGGAGCGTCCACCAGCCGGTAGTGGTCGCCGGTGTAGCTGTAGGTCTGGCCGGGCGGGGTCGCCCACAGCCCGGTGAGCACCTCAAGCTGCTCGGCCAGTCGGTCGAAGCGCTCGCTGACGGGCGGGAACGGGATGCCGTACGAGGTGTGCTCGCGTTCGTACCAGCCGGCGCCGATGCCCAGGTCGACCCGGCCACCGCTCATCTGGTCGACCTGCGCGACCATCACCGCGAGGGGACCGGGCAGGCGGAACGTGGCCGACGTCACCAGGGTGCCGAGCCGGATCCGTTCGGTTTCCCGGGCCAGCGCGGCGAGGGTCAGCCAGGCGTCCGTGGGGCCGGGCAGGCCCGGGTCGGCGCCCATCGACTGGTAGTGGTCGGCGCGGAGGAAGCCCTCGTAACCGCATGCCTCGACCAGCCGGGCGAACCGGAGCTGGGTGTCGTAGCTGGCGCCACGGTTCGGCTCGGTGAAGACCGACACCCGCATGGTCAGTGTCCTTCCGTGCCGGCGGTGGCCGACTGCTCGCGTTCCATCAGTAGTTCGTGCAGGTCGGCGCTGACCTGGGCGACGTCGGCCAGGTGGGCGTTGCGGCCCAGGGTGCGGGGCCGGGGGATGGTCACGTCGACGACCTTGCGGATCCGGCCGGGGCGGGGGCTCAGCACGACCACCCGGTCGGCGAGCAGCACCGCCTCGTCGATCGAGTGGGTGACGAAGACGATTGTCGGCTTGTTCTCCATGTGCACCCGCTGGAGTTCGCCGGAGAGCTCCTCGCGGGTGAGGGCGTCCAAAGCGGAGAACGGCTCGTCCATCAGCATCACGCGGGGCTCACCGATCAACGACCGGCACAGCGACACCCGTTGCTGCATGCCGCCGGAGAGTTCGTGCGGCAGCCGCTTCTCGAAGCCGGCCAACCCGGCCACGTCGAGCAGTTGCCGGGCCCGCTCCCGGTGCTTGGCACGGCCCCAGCCGAAGATCTCCACGGGCAACAGGACGTTGTCCACCACGGTGCGCCAGGGCAGCAGCGCCGGCTTCTGGAACAGCATGGCGATGTCCTGGCGGGGGCGGGTGATCGGCGTACCGGCGACGGTGATCTCACCGGCGCTCAGCGGGAGCAGCCCGGCGATCAGCCGCAGCAGGGTGGACTTGCCGCAGCCGGAGCGGCCGAGCACGGCGACGAACTCGCCCTCGGCGACGTCGAGGTCGATGCCGCGCAGCGCCTCAACCCGGCCGGATCGGCCCTCGAAGGTACGGGACACCCCGGACAGTCGGATCATCTCCGGCGTACCTCCGCTGAGTCGACGGTCAGGAATCCGACAAAGGCTAGCTGCCCGGTCGAGGTATCGCACCGCGTGGGGTGGTCGTCAGGTTGTTTCCGTTCCGCAACCCGATACGCCTGGCGTCGCAACTGTGGGTTTCTCGTACGCTGTGCCCGCGAAGAGTCCCCTCACGACGGCGGCGCCCGGCTTCCACCCCTCCCGCCGGCCCGTCACGACAACCCCCTCCGGTGGCCTGCCGGCCCCGGTCGGAAAGGACATGGTGCACTGATGAGAAGGCTGACCCGTACGGTCGCTACGGCCGCGCTGGCCACCGCCCTCGCCCTTGTCTCCGCCTGCAGCAGCGGGTCGGATTCGGCCGACGACGCCAAGGGCGGCAATGGCAAGACGTTGGACAAGGTGACCTACCTCACCTCGTTCGGCAACTTCGGCCGTGACTCCTACGCCTGGGTGGCGAAGGACAAGGGCTTCTTCAAGGACGCCGGCTTCGACGTCGAGATCAAGGCCGGTCAGGGCACCGGTGGCGTGATCCAGACCGTTGTCGGCGGTCAGGCCGACTTCGGCCCGATCGACCTCACCGGCGGCCTGCTCCAGTTCGGCAACGGCCAGGCGAAGGACTTCACAGTGGTGGCCGCGATTCAGCAGCGCACCATGGCGGGCATCGCCACCGTCGAGGGCAAGAACATCAGCTCGCCGAAGGACCTGGAGGGCAAGAAGCTCGCCGACACCCCCGGGTCCGTGGTCCGCAACCTCTTCCCGACGTACGCCCGGCTCGCCGGTGTGGACGTGAACAAGGTGACCTGGGTCAACGGTGAGGCGCAGAACCTGATCGGCACGCTGGCCTCCGGGTCGGTCGACGGCATCGGTCAGTTCGTCGTCGGTCAGCCGACCATCGAGGCGGTGGCCAAGAAGAAGGCCATCATGCTGCCGTACAGCAACGTGATGCAGGACCTCTACGGCAACGTGCTGATCACCTCCTCGAAGATCGCCAAGGAGAAGCCCGAGATGGTGAAGCGGTTCACCGCGGCGCTGCTCAAGGGCCTGGAGTACAGCCTGGCAAACTCCAAGGAGGCCGCCGACATCCTGAAGAAGAACGTCGACGCCACCAACCCGGTCTCCGCCGCCGCCGAGCTGGAGCTGATGGCCGCGTACGTCCGTTCCGGCAACACCGGTACCGCGATCGGCACCCTGGACAGCGGTCGGGTCGCCAAGAGCATCGCCATCCTGCAGGGTGCCGGCGCGCTGAAGCAGACCATCACCCCCGAGCAGATCATCGACTTCAGCCTCGCGCCGAAGGCCTGATCGTCCGGTCGTCATCAGGGGGTACGTCCCGCCGAACTCGGTGGGGCGTACCCCCGTCGCTCGTCGGCCCCCGGTGGGCCGTGGGATTTCGAGGAGGACAGAGATGACCGACGTCCGGTCAGCGGACCCAGCGGTGGGGGAACTTCCGCCCCCGGGTCCCGGCCCCGAGGCGAAGCGCACGGGTCGAGGTGCCGGTCTGCGGGCCGGGGCCGAGGCGGTGCTGCCCGCGGTCGGCATCCTGATCGCGCTGGCGGCGTGGTGGCTGATCGCCCGACTGGAACTGGTCCACCCTTTCGCCCTCCCGCCGCCCGGTGACGTGCTCACCGCGTTCGTCGAGAAGCCGGCCCAACTGCTGGAGCACACCTGGGACACCACGCTGGAGATCCTGACCGGCTTCGCCCTCTCGGTGGCCGCCGGTGTGCTGATCGGGCTCTCTCTGGCCAGCTCCCGCACTGTGGAGCGGATGTTCACGCCGCTGCTGGTCGCGGTGAACGCGGTGCCGAAGATCACGTTGGGCCCGCTGTTGGTGGTGGCGCTCGGCTGGGGCCAGAAGCCGATCCTGACCATGGTGTTCCTGCTCTGCTTCTTCCCGATCGTGCTGTCCACCGCGACCGGGCTGACCACCACGCCGGCCGACCTGGCCGAACTGGTGCGTTCCTGGAACGCCTCCCGCTGGCAGGCGTTCCGCAAGGTGCGCTTCCCGGCCGCGCTGCCGCAGATCTTCGTCGGGCTCAAGGTGGCCATGCCCTTGGCCGCGATCGGTGCGGTGATCGGTGAGTTCCAGGCCGGCGAGAGCGGTCTCGGCTACGTCATCACGCAGTACGCCGGCATCGGCGACGCCGCCACCGCCTGGGCGGCGATCATGCTGGTGGCGCTGGTGAGCATCCTGCTCTACTCGGCGCTCCTGCTGATCGAGCGGATCGCCCTGCCCTGGGTGCGAGAAACCACAAGCAGCCGCTAACCCAACATAAGAGATCAATCACAAGAAACGCGAAGGGCCGGCCCCCCACTGGGAGGCCGGCCCTTTCCATTGACGCTGCTGGCACAAAGGGTGTGGCCGACCGTGCCCGGCGGAGGGATCAAGCCTGACCGCCCGGAGCCGGGCACGGTCGGCCACACCCCCACCCGGCACCCGATGAAGCGCCGGAACCACAAGCCCAGCGTTTACCCCGCCAACCGCCAGCGACCATTGCGGGCGACAAGCGTGGTGAGCGCCTGCGGCATCAGGCCGCTGTGGTTGTCCGGCGTCATGCGGATCGGGCCGGAGAGGCCGTCCATCTGGGACGTCTCCAGCACGTCCCGGATGCCGTCGCGGTCCACCTTCCCGATCTCGCCACCGGCGCGCAGTTCGGCGTCGGCGATCAGTTGGACGGCGTCCGCGGCGAAGGACGAGGACCCGTTGTAGCCACCGAAGCGTGCCGTGTAGTCCTGGAACCACTGCCGCCGCGCCGCCTTGGCCGGCGTGGTCGCGATCACGTCGTCGATCACCATCGTCTGCGTGAAGATCAACGTGGCCTTCTCGGTCGCCTTGGCCGCCGCGCCGAGGAAGAGATCCCCGGCTGCCGCCGCGTCGAAGTAGATCGACCCGCGGAAGGTGGTCTGTTGGGCGCTGGTGGCGGCCAGTGTCGCCTGCTCCGGCGGGGTCCAGAAGACCATCGCGTCGGGCTTGCCCGACGCGAGCTGCTGGACCTGCTGGCTGACGTCGGTGCCGGTGGTCTTGATTTTCTGCTGTCGAAGCGTGATGTTGGCCTTGTCCAGCTCGCTCTTGAGTGCTGTCGCACCCTCCTGGCCATAGTCGTCGTCGCTGACCAGCATCCCCACCTTGCGGATGTTGTTGCGGCGCAGTTCGGTGGTCAGTGCGGCGGCGCTGTCCGGGGCGTTAGGGCCCAGTTTGAACACGTAGCGCCGTTGGGCGGCAGGCGCGGCGATCGCGCCGGAAGCGGCTAGCGCAATGGTGGGAATCCGCTTCTCGTTGATGGTCCCGACCGCTCCGACCGCGCATTCGTTGCAGCCGCCCATGATGATGGCGCTGACCTTCGAATCGCTGCTGAAGTCGACGATGTTGCGAAGTGACTCGGCGGAGTCGGAACGGTTGTCCTTCACCTTCAGGTCGATCTTCCGGCCGTTCAGTGCTCCGGAGGCGTTCAACTGATCGACCTTGAGTTTGAGGGCTCGCTGGTATGTCTGGCCAACCGTGGCTCCGGCGCCGGAGAGTTCGAGATCGGCGGCGATCACGATCGGACTCGTGTCCTGTTCCGCCTCGCCAAACTGGCAGCCGGTGAGCGTGGTGGCCACTACGGCCGATGCGAGCGCCGCGATGGTCGCGGAGCGGATGGGGCTCAACTCAGTCCTCCAGGTGCGGGCGCGGGCGCTGCCCGGTCACCGCCGCTAATCCGTCCTCAGTGGAGGACGGGATCTCCTCTGCCGTACGGTGTGCGCGAAGCCTGCAAAACCTTGCCAATGGCCGGCGCTGTGGTCAAGCGCGGACCCCGGCAGCATTTTCGGGACGGCCATCCCACATGCTGGGGTAACGCAATGTTTGCAAAAGCTCACTTTGCATACACGCGTGACCACTCTGGAGTTACATGCCCTGTTCAGGGGCTTGCGGAAATGAAGGTATCAGTTGACCGGATCACGGGATGCGCTCCGTCCGACCGTTTCCTACCTCACTGCGGCTTCCCAAACACGATCATCTCTGATGAAATCGCGGCCGTGCCGCGCGTGGTCCCCTCCGCTTACGGCATGGCTCGGCGGCTCAGGCGGGGAAGAAACGACGGAGGCGATGTCGTGAGCACCGGACCGACGACCCTGCCCGCGCTCGGCGATAGCGGTCGGCGCGCGCGCCGGCGGATGCCGAGACTGCGTGACGCCCGGATCCGGTCCAAGTTGGCACTGATTCTGGTCGTCCCGGTAGCGGCGGTGATCGCGCTGGCCACGGTCCGCCTGATCGCCGTCGGCGAGGGCGCATTCGACGCCACCCGGGCCCGGTCACTGACCGCCCTCTCCGTCGACGTCAGCGCCCTCACCCAGGACCTCCAGGCCGAACGGATGGCCGCAGCCGCCTACCTGGCCGCTCCGCAGCAGCCGGCCGACGCGTACAACCTGCGGGTCCGCCAGACGCAGCAGCAGGTGGACAAGTACCGCGCCGAGCGGGGCCGGATCGGCGAGGTGCCGGCCGCAGTGCGCGACCGGCTGGCCGCCATCGACGACCACCTGGCCACCCTGGACGGCACCCGTCAGGAAGTGCTGGACCGCCGGCAGATGGCGGTCGCCGAGGCGGTGCTCCGCTACGGCGTCATCCTCACCGACCTGGTCTCGTACGGTGACGGTCTGGCCCAGCTGCCCGGCGACGAGAGCCTGGCGGACAGCCGCCGCGCGGTCTCCGCCTTCGCCCGCGCCAAGGCTTCCGTCGCCGAGGAAGAGGCAGTCGCCTTCACCGCGCTGTCGGCCGGCCAGCTCGACTCGGAGCAGTTCTCCTCCTTCGTGGCAACGTTGACCGGTCAGCAGGAGGCCCTGGTCGCCTTCTCGCTGGCCGCCGACCCGGTGCAGCGCGCCCTGGTCGACAGCACCGTCTCCGGCGACGCGGTCGGCCTGGCCGACCGGGTGGCCACCGACATCACCCGCTCGGTCGGGCAGCGCCCCCTGGTCACCGCCCAGGACGCCACCGCGGCCATCGGGGCCGTGAACGACCTGATGCGCTGGGCCGAGATCCAACTGCAGGACCGACTGCTCCAGCAGGCCGACCAGGCGCGCTCGGACGTCATCCGGCAGGCCGTGGTCGAGTCGATCCTGGTGTTGCTGACCCTGATCATCGCCGTGTCGCTGGCCGTGGTGCTGGCCCGCTCGCTCAACCACTCGCTGCGCCGGCTGCGTGAGGGCGCCCTCTCGGTGGCCAACCACGACCTGCCCGACGCCGTGCAGCGGCTGCAGAACATGGGCAGCGTGGGTGACGGCGGAGTGGACGAGATCGTCCGACAGGTCCGGGACCCCATCCAGCTCAACACCCGCGACGAGGTCGGTCAGGTGGCGTTGGCCTTCAACGTCGTACACCGGGAGGCGGTACGGGTCGCAGCCGAGCAGGCGGCACTGCGTACCAGCGTCTCGGCGATGTTCCTCAACCTGGCACGCCGCAGTCAGACCCTGGTCGACCGGATGATCGGCGAGCTGGACGCGATCGAGCGCGGCGAGGAGGACCCGAAGCGGCTCGCGCAGCTCTTCGAACTGGACCACCTGGCCACCCGAATGCGCCGCAACGACGAGAACCTGCTGGTCCTGGCCGGCGCCGACTCTGCCGCACCGCGTCACGACAACGCGTTGGTGGTGGATATCCTGCGCGCCGCCCAGTCCGAGGTGGAGCTGTACAACCGCATCGAGTTCGGGACGGTGGACACCGACATCTCGGTGGCCGCGCACGCGGTCAACGACGTGGTACGTCTCGTCGCCGAGCTGCTCGACAACGCCACCCGGTTCTCGCCGCCGAACACCACTGTGGTCGCCGACGGTCGCCGGATCCGCGACTACGTCCTGATCCAGATCGAGGACCGTGGGCTCGGCCTCACCGACGATCAGCTCGACTCGCTCAACCGTCGGCTGGCCGCCGCGCCGAGCGTCGACGTCGCCGCGTTCCGCCTGATGGGTCTGGCCGTGGTGAGTCGGCTCGCCTCCCGCTACGGCGTCCGGGTTGAGTTGCGCCGCAACGTCGAGGGCGGCACCGTCGCACAGGTGACGTTGCCCGCCGCCACCGTGGTGCTGCCCAGCAACCGGGGCCGCGAGCAGGTGCTCACCCGGCCGCGTCAGCCGATGGCCGTGGAGCAGAACCCGCTCACCCCTGTCGGTCACGCCGAGCAGTTCGCCGGTGCCGCCACGTCGGCGGCGACGCTGCCCGACCAGTGGCGGACCAGCACCCCGGCACCCGCCCAGTGGCAGTCGCCGCTGGACTCGCGGGACACCACCCCTGCCGTACAGGCTGGTGGCTACACCGGTCCGCGCTCGACCATGCCACCCGCGCCGGCCGCGCCCGCCGCTCCCGTACCCCCGGCTCCGGCACCCGCCGCCCCGCTCTCGCCGGCACGACCGGCGTACAGCAACGGCGCGGGTGCCTCGCTGGGCAGCCCGACCGTGGCCTACCCGACCGTCGACCCGCTGCCTCGGCGTGGCTCCACCGCGGACGCCGCGGATGCCGCCGACGGGCGCGGCGTCCAGGGCCTCCCGGTCGGGCCGGTCGCCGGGCTGGGCGCGGTGGCACCGCCGGCCGCGCCCTCGGTGCCCGCCGCACCGGTCAGCACCCGGCCCGACTTCCCCGCCGAGGCTCCCATCTTCCGGGAGATGGAGGCGGTCTGGTTCCGGTCGCACGGCGACGACGCCACCGCGATCTTCACCCGGCCCAACTTCGATGAGCCGCCCGCGCCCACCACCGCCGCTCCGGCCGAGGCCGGGCTGCGCACCGGCAACGGCAGCCAGCCGAGCGCGGCGTCCGCGCCGGCCGCGCCGCCGGCCCGACCGAAGCTGCCGACCCGTACCCCGGGCAGCTCCGGCACCGACGGTACGACCACGCCGGGTGCCGGAGGTCTCGGCACCACGATGGACGGATTCGGAACACGGCCGTCGGCGCCACCGTCGTACAACCAGCCCCCGGCCGGCCGGACGGCTCCGGCCGCCGCGCCCGCGCCCGCGCCCGCGCCCGCCCCCGCGCCCGACCCCGACGCCTGGCGTACGGCGGCGGACGAGGGCTGGTCCCGGGCCAGCCGGGCTGCCGAGCCGGCTCCCGCCGGGACCACCCGCTCCGGGTTGCCCAAGCGGGTGCCGCAGGCACAACTCGTGCCGGGTGGCATCGAACCGAAGAGCGGCCGGGACCGCAGCCGGCGGACCCCGGATGAAGTACGTGGTCTGCTGTCGGCCTACCACCGCGGTGTGCAGCGCGGTCGGACGGCCGGAACGGACCTGAACAGCACCTCGACCAAGGAGAGCCGATGAACAGGCCAGCTGCCATGCAGGACATGGGTTGGCTGCTCACCAACTTCGCCGACAGCGTGGCGGGTATCGCCCACGTGGTGGCGGTGTCCGCCGACGGGCTGTTGCTCGCGTCCTCCCGGGATCTGCCGGGGGACCGGGCGGACCAGCTCGCCGCGATCACCTCCGGGGTGGTGAGCCTGACCGAGGGCGCGGCCCGGATGTTCAGCGCGGGCGGGGTGTTGCAGACAGTCATCGAGATGGACAGCGGGTACCTCTTCCTGATGTCGATCAGCGACGGTTCTTCGATGGCCGTGCTGGCCGCGCGCAGCTGCGACGTGGGCCAGGTGGGCTACGAGATGGCGCTGCTGGTCGAGCGGGTGGGTGCCGCGCTGGTGCCACTGCCGCGCGACGCGGTGCGTTCTTAGCACCGGAATACGGCGTTCGTTCCGAGCGCCGGACCAGGGACGAGAGGCGGCACAGTCCGGCTCCGCAGGGGGACGAGGAGGTGATCGGGGATGGACCAACGACGCGCTGACCCGCGTGGCGCGCTGGTGCGTCCGTACGCGGTCACCCGTGGTCGTACCGAGCCCCGGCAGGACATCGCCCTCGAGGCCGTCCTCACCGCGTCTCCCACCCAGGTCGCCGAGTCCCGCTTCGCCGGGCATGACAAGCACCGCATCGCGACGGTCTGTGAGGGCCGAGCACAGTCGCTGGCGGAGATCGCCGCGTACACCCGGATGCCGCTGGGCGTTGCCCGGGTGTTGGTCGCCGACATGGTGGCCGAGAGCCTGCTGACGTTACACACTGCTGCTCCCGCCGAGGGGTTCGAGGAGCGGATGGAACTGCTTGGAAGGGTGCTAAGTGGACTTCGCAGGCTATGACCCCGCAGGGGGGCGGCCGGGCCGGGGAATCGTATCCGCGAAGATCGTCGTCGCGGGCGGCTTCGGCGTCGGTAAGACAACACTGGTCGGGGCGATCTCCGAGATCACACCGCTGACCACCGAGGCGTTGATGACCGCGGCGGGTGTCGGCATCGACGATCCGTCCAAGGTGCCGGGCAAGGAGACCACAACGGTCGCCATGGACTTCGGCCGGATCACCATGGCCCAGGACCTGATCCTGTACCTCTTCGGTACACCGGGTCAGACCCGGTTCTGGTTCATGTGGGACGAGATCATCCGGGGGGCGGTGGGTGCCGCCGTGCTGGTGGACACCCGCCGGATCACCGACGCGTTCGCCCCGCTGGACTACTTCGAGAACCGCAACCTGCCGTACGTGGTGGCGCTGAACAAGTTCGACGGCGCACCGCAGTACGAGGCGGAGGAGGTCCGCGAGGCGCTGGCCATCTCGCCGCAGGTGCCGCTGGTGATGACCGACGCCCGGCAGCGGGACTCGGTCAAGCAGGTGCTGGTGACTGTGGTCGAGCACGCCATGCTCCGGCTCCAGTCCGAGCACGGGCGGGGCTTCCCGACGCCGGTCGGCTGAACCATCGCGTCACGGCCGGCATTCGCGTGCCGGCCGTGACGCGCTTCAGTCGACCCGGAGCCGGTAGCCGCGCTTCACCACTGTCTGCACCACGCGGGGCGCGCGCAAGCCGGCCCGTAGGCGGGCGACGGCCATCTCCACGGCGTGCTCGTCCGCGCCCCGGGGCAGGGTCCGCAGCAACGCCGTGCGGGACAGCACCCGGCCGGGGGACTGGGCCAGTGCTCGCAGCACCGCCATCGGCGCGGGCGCGAGGGGCCGCAGCTCGCCGTCGATCACCGCGGCGTGCCCGCGCAACGTGAGCAGGTGCCCGCCGGCCTTGAACGTCACGGTCCGGCGGGGCAGTTCGTCGACGATGGTCCGCACCAGCGCGCCCAACCGGGCCCGACCGGGCGCGCTCACCGGCACCCCGTGCCGCAGCAACGGCTCGGCGGTCACCGCCCCGACGCAGCTGGCCAGCACGTCACCGCGCAACGCGGACAGCACCGCGTCAGAGCGGTCCCCGGCGGCCCGCAGCAACGCCTCGGCCGCCGGCGCCGACGTGAACGTCACCGCGTCCACCAGCCGGGCGGCGATCAGGTCGATCAACCGGTGCAGCGGTGCCGGGTCGGTCGGCGGCGCCCAGCGGTAGACCGGGACCTCGATGACAGTGGCACCCGCCGCCTCCAACGCGAGCGTGCACTCGGGCTGCCGCTCACCGTGCAGCTGCATGGCGATCACCTGCCCTGCGACGCCCCGCCGGCGCAGGTGGTCGACCACCTCGTCGCAGCTCTCCGAGGCGGGTGACCACTGGTCGTGCAGCCCGGCCGCCCGGATCGCGCCCCGTGCCTTCGGGCCGCGCGCCACCACGTACGAGCTGGCCAGCACGGAGCGCAACGGCTCGGCCAGCCCCCAGCCCTCGGCCGCCTCCAGCCAGCCGCGCATGCCGATTCCGGTGTTGGCCATCAGGATGTCCGGCGGCTGGTCGAGGCAGGCACGGGTCGCCTCGCGCAGCTCGGTGTCGTCGGACAACGGCACGATCCGCAACGCGGGGGCGAGCACCACCCGGGCGCCCCGGCGTTCGAGCAGCGCGGCCAACTCGTCGCGCCGCCGGTCGGCGGTCACCCCGATGGTGAAGCCCGCCAGTTCTTCCCGCATCAACCCTCCTGTCGCAGCCGAACCTCGACCAGCCCGTTGCGGCAACGCGCCTCGTGTCGGGCCACGGCCACCCCGGGCAGGTCGAGGCAGTGCCCGCTGCGCAGGTCGTACACCTGCTTGTGCAGCGGTGAGGCGACCGTCGGCACTCCGTCACGGCTGCCGACGATGCCCCGGGACAGCACGTACGCCCCGGAGACCGGATCGCGGTTGTCTATCGCGAACAGCCCGTCGGCGGTCCGGAAGAGAGCGATCTGCACCCCGTCGACCAGGGCGGCGACGCCCCGGTCCGGCTCCAACCTGTCGAGGAGGCAGACGGTGGTCCAGGTCAGCGTGAGGGTCTGGGTCATCGCCGTACCTCCGGTAGGCCGAGGGTGACCGGTTGCCGACGGTGACCGTTGGTCGGCTCGGATCCGGTCGGGGACTGGTCGCGTACGGGTACCGGTTGGCCACGTTCCCGGGTGAAGGTGATCGACGGGTCCGGTACGTCGGGGGCGTTGACGAAGGAGGTGTAGCGGCGCAGCCGATCCGGGTCGTCCAGGACGTCGCGCCACTCGTCGGAGTACGACGTCACGTGCCGGGCCATTGCCGCGTCCAGGTCGGCGCAGAGCCCGAGCGAGTCGTCCACGATCACCGAGCGCAGGTGGTCCAGGCCGCCATCCATCGCCTCGAGCCAGCCGGCGGTGCGTTGCAGTCGGTCGGCGGTGCGTATGTAGTAGATCAGGAATCTGTCGATCAGCCTGATCAGCGCATCTGTCGACAGGTCGGTGGCGAACAGGTCGGCGTGCCGGGGCCGGAAGCCGCCGTTGCCGCCGACGTAGAGGTTCCAACCGGTCTCGGTGGCGATGATGCCGAAGTCCTTGCTGCGCGCCTCCGCGCACTCCCGGGCGCAGCCGGAGACCGCCGACTTGAGCTTGTGCGGCGCACGCAGCCCGCGATAGCGCAACTCCAGCGCCACGGCCAGCCCCACCGAGTCCTGCACCCCGTAGCGGCACCAGGTCTCGCCCACGCACGACTTCACAGTGCGCAGCGCCTTGCCGTACGCGTGGCCGGACTCGAAGCCGGCGTCGACCAGCCGCCGCCAGATCTGCGGCAGCTGCTCCACCCGCGCCCCGAACAGGTCGATCCGCTGCCCACCGGTGATCTTCGTGTAGAGCTGGAAGTCCCGGGCGACCTCGCCGATCACGATCAGCTTCTCCGGGGTGATCTCGCCGCCCGGGATCCGGGGCACCACCGAGTAGCTGCCGTCGCGTTGCAGGTTGGCCAGGAAGTGGTCGTTGGTGTCCTGCAACGACGCCTGCTCGCCGTCGAGCACGTGTCCGCTGCCCAGCGAGGCGAGGATCGACGCCACCACCGGCTTGCAGATGTCGCAGCCGCGGCCCCGGCCGTGCTCGGCGACCAGCCGGGAGAAGGTGCGGATGCCGCGGACGCGGACGATCTCGAACAGCTCCCGCCGGCTGACGTCGAAGTGCTCGCAGAGCGCGCTGGACTGCGTCACCCCGGCCGCGTCCAGGAGCTGCTTGAGCATCGGCACGCAGGAGCCGCAACTGGTGCCGGCCCGGGTGCACGCCTTCACCGCCGCCACGTCCGCGCAACCGTCGGCAATGGCGGCGTCCACGTCGCCCCGGGTCACCGCGTTGCAGGAGCAGACCTGCGCGGCGGCGGGCAGCGCCCCGGCGTCCGCGCCGCCACCGTCGGGGGCCAGCAGCGCCAGCGGCGCGGCCGGCAGCGGACCGCCCACACTGGCGCGCAGCGTCGGGTACGCGCTGGCGTCACCGACCAGCACCCCGCCGAGCAGGGTGTGCGCGTCGTCGGAGAGGACCAGCTTCGCGTAGACCCGGGTGGCCGGGTCGGTGAACGTGACGTCCAGGCAGCCCTCGGTCGCGCCGTGGGCGTCGCCGAACGAGGCCACGTCGACGCCGAGCAGCTTGAGTTTGGTGGCGGTGTCCGCGCCCGGGAAGGTCGCCGCGCCACCGACCAGCCGATCGGCCACCACCTCGGCCGTCGCGTACCCCGGCGCGACCAGACCGTGGCAGGTGCCGTCGACCGCCGCGCACTCTCCGACGGCCCAGATCCGTTCGTCGGCGGTGCGGCAGGTCGCGTCGACAAGCACCCCGCCGCGCGGGCCCAGCGGCAGACCGGCCTCCCGGGCCAACTGGTCCCGGGGCCGGATGCCGGCGGCCACCACCACCAGCTCCGCGTCGAGGGCGGTGCCGTCGGAGAGTTCCAGGGCCGCGACGCCGCCGTCCGGGCCCTGACGGATCGCTGTGGTCGCCACCCCGAGATGAGTCCGTACGCCCAAGTCGTCGACGTAGCGGCGGAGCATCGCCCCGCCGGCCTGGTCCACCTGCACCGGCATCAACCGGGGCGCGAACTCGACCACGTCGGTGCTCAGGCCGAGCAGTCGCAGGGCGTTCGCGGCCTCCAGGCCGAGCAGCCCACCACCGATCACCGCGCCGACCCGCCGGCCCCGCGCGTACGCCCGGATCGCCGCCAGGTCGTCCAGGGTCCGGTACACGAAGACCCCGGGCAGCTCCGTGCCGGCCACCGGCGGCACGAACGCGTACGACCCGGTGGCCAGCACCAGCGCGTCGTAGCGGTATTCGCCGACGGCGGTGGTCACCACCTGTCGGTCCCGGTCGACGGCGGTGGCCGGCTCGCCGAGTCGCAGCCGCACCCCGTCGTACGGGGTGTGCAGGTTGAGTTCGCTCTCACTCACCCCGTCGAAGTACGCCGAGAGCCGCACCCGGTCGTACGCCGGGCGCCCCTCCTCAGCCAGCACTGTCACCCGCCAGTTGCCCTGTGGGTCACGGGCGTGCAGCGCGTCCACGAAACGCTGCCCGACCATGCCGTTGCCGATGACGACCAGTTCGCCGCCGCTCATCGCGTCACCTCCACCGATTCCGCCTGGCTCAGCCAGTCGACGATGCCGCTCACCGCGTCCCGGCATCCGCCGCATCCGGTGCCGGCCCGGGTCGCGGCCACCACCGCATCGACAGTCCGGGCGCCGGAGCGCCAACTTCTGACCAGTGCGCCCTTGCTCACCGTGTTGCACTGACAGACCGTGGCCGCGTCCGGCATCAGCGCCGGTGAGGCGGCCGGGGTCGCGCCGACCGCGCCGAGCGCCCGGCCGAGCAGCAGCGCCCGCCGGTCGGTCGGCACCGGCTGAGCACGGTCGAAGAGTTGGATCACCGTGCCGACCGCCGGGTTGTCGCCGAGCAGGATCGCGCCGACCAGCCGCTCGTCCCGGATCCGCAAGCGGGCGTAGGTGCCCCGGGTCGGGTCGGCGAAGGTCAACTCCTCGTCCGGCCCGGCACCGGCCGCGTCACCCATCGAGGCCAGGTCGATCCCGGCTGCCTTCAGCCGGGTCACCACCGGCCGGGGCCGGTACCGGGCCAGTGGTTCCGTTCCGGTCAGCACATCAGCGAGCACCTGGGCCTGGGCCCAGGCCGGAGCGACAAGCCCGGTGAGTACGCCGTCGTGCTCGGCGCAGTCGCCGATCGCCGAGATGGACCGGTCGCTGGTGCGGAGCCGGTCGTCCACCACCACACCGCGCCGCACGGTCAGGCCGGCGGCCTGCGCGAGGGCGGTGTCGGGGCGTACACCGCAGGAGAGCACCAGCAGGTCGGCGCGGATCGATCGGCCGTCGGCCAGGTCGAGGCGGACGCCGTTGGCGTCCGCGGCCACGCCGGTCGCCGGCACCCCCAGTTGGACGGTGACGCCGAAGCCGGCGAGTGTGCCCGCGAGCACCGCGCCGGCCGTCGGGTCCAGTTGCCGTTCCATCAGGTGCTCTCTCGGGTGCACCACAGTGGTGGCCAGACCCCGGGTGGCCAGCCCTCGGGCGGCTTCCAGACCGAGCAGCCCGCCGCCGAGCACCAGCGCGGTGCGGGCGCCGTCCGCGGCGGCGAGGATCCGCCGGCAGTCGTCCAGGGTCCGGAAGGGGACCACCCGCTCCGGCAGGTTCGCCGGATCGAGGCCGGGCAGCGGCGGCACCACCGCACGGGCGCCGGTGGCCAGCACCAGGTGGTCGTACCCGATGCGTTCGCCGTCGTCGGTGCGGACCTCCCGGGCGGCCCGGTCGACAGCGGTCACCGGTACGCCGCTGCGCAGGTCGACGCCGTGCCCGGCGGCTTCGGTCAGCTCCACGTCCGGCTCGTCGATCCGGCCGGCCAGCAGGGTGGAGAGCAGGATCCGGTTGTACGCGCGGTGCGGCTCGGCCCCGAGCACTGTGACCTTCCGGTCTCCCTCCCGGGCGTGCAGCTCACCGGCGAGGCGCGCGCCCGCCATCCCGTTGCCGACGATGACCACCCGGGCGGTCATGCCTTCTCCACCCGGACCGCGCAGATCTTGAACTCGGGCATCCCGGAGATCGGGTCCACCGCGTCGTTGGTCACCGAGTTGGCGCGTCCCTTCCCCGCGTAGTGGAACGGGGCGAACACGGTGTCGGGTCGGATCCCGGCGCTGAGCCGGGCCGGAGCGGAGAACTCACCTCTGCGCGAGGTGACCCGCACCGGGTCGCCGTCGTCGATGTCCAGCCGGGCGGCCAGGTCGGGGTGCAGCTCGACGAACGCCTCCGGTGCGGCGCGCCGCAGCGCGGCCACCCGTCGGGTCTGGGTGCCCGACTGGTACTGCGCCAGCACACGACCGGTGGTGAAGTGCAGCGGGTACGTGGCGCAGACCTCCTCGGCGGCCGGCCGGTGGTCGACGGGGTGGAAGCGGGCCCGGCCGTCCGGGGTGGCGAACCGGTCGGCGAAGAGTCGGGGCGTGTCCGGCCCGTCCTCGGTCGGGCAGGGCCAGTAGACCCCGTCGTCGGCGTCGATCCGGTCCCAGCTGATGCCGGCGTAGTCGGCGGCCCCACCGGCGGAGGCGCGACGCAGCTCGGCGAAGACGGTGGCCGGGTCGGCCGGGAACCGGGCCGCCGCGACGGCGGCCGGTCGCACGCTGGCCGGGTTGGCGTCCGTCGACTCGGCGTCGGCCAGGCGCGCCGCCAGGTCGGAGATGATGGCGAGGTCGGTCCGGACGCCCGACGGGGGTGGGCGTAGCGCACGCCGACGCAGCACCCGACCCTCCAGGTTGGTCATGGTGCCGTCCTCCTCGGCCCACTGCGCGGTGGGTAGGACCACGTCCGCCAGCGCGGCCGTCTCGGAGAGCAGGAGGTCGGCGACGACCAGCAGGTCGAGGTCGCGCAGCCGGCCCTCGATCCGGGCCGCCCGGGGCGCCGAGACCACCGGGTTCGACCCGAACACCAGCAGCGCGCGCGGGCCACCCGGGGTGCCGAGCGAGTCGAGCAGTTGGTAGGCGGGCACCCCCGGGCCGGGCAACTCGTCAGCCGGGACACCCCACACCCCGGCCACGTGTTCCCGGGCCGCCGGGTCGTCGATCTTCCGGTAGCCGGGGAGCTGGTCGGCCTTCTGCCCGTGCTCCCGCCCGCCCTGGCCGTTGCCCTGGCCGGTGAGGCAGCCGTACCCCGAACCGTCGCGGCCGGGCAGACCGAGGGCGAGGGCGAGATTGACGTACGCGGTGACCGTGTCCACCCCCTTGGCGTGCTGCTCGGCGCCGCGGGCGGTCAGGATGATCACGCGACCGGCGGTGCCCAGCGCGCGGGCGGTCGCCTCCAGGTCGGCCACCGGCACCCCGGAGAGCTGTTCCGCGCGGGCCGGCCACCAGGCGGTGACGCCCCGTCGGACCGCGTCGAACCCGGTGGTGCGGTCGGCCACGTACGCCCGGTCGACCCAACCCTCGGTGAGGGCGATGTGCAGCAGCGCGTTGGCCACCGCGAGGTCGGTGCCGGGCAGCGGTTGCAGGTGCAGGTCGGCCTGGCGGGCGGTGGCGGTGACCCGGGGGTCGATGACGATCAGTTTCCCGCCGTTGCGGCGCTGCTCGGTGAGCCAGCGCACCAGCGGCGGCATGGTCTCCGCCGGGTTCGCCCCGACCAGCAGCAGGGTGTCGGCCCGGCCCAGGTCGGCGAGGGGGAACGGCAACCCTCGGTCGATGCCGAAGGCGCGCATCCCGGCGGCTGCCGCCGAGGACATGCAGAACCGTCCGTTGTAGTCGATGTTGCGGGTGCGCAGCCCGATCCGGGCGAACTTTCCCAACGCGTACGCCTTCTCGTTGGTCAGGCCACCACCGCCGAAGACGGCGACCGCGTCCCGGCCGGCGTCGTCCTGGACGGCGCGGATGCCGGCGACAACCCGGTCGAGCGCGGTGTCCCAGCTTGCTGGCTGTAGTTCGCCGGTGGCCGGGTCGCGCACCAGCGGGGTGGTCAGCCGCTCCGGGTGGTCGAGCAGTTCGGCGGCGGTCCAACCCTTCTGGCAGAGACCGCCCCGGTTGGTGGGGAACTGGCGTGGGTGGACCGTCACCCCGGCGTCGTCCGAGCGCAGCGTCATCCCGCACTGCAGTGCGCAGTACGGGCAGTGCGTCGCCACTTCCCGGGGCAGTAGCCCTGGTGGAGTTGCCGACCGTGCACCGTCTGTCATGTCGGGAAAGCGTGCCGCCGGGCGGTTTCCGGTCCGGGTCCCTTCTGTTTCGGTCCTGTCAAGTGGGGCTCACACCGCACAGGAGCAGCAGGTGTGACGGGTAGCTGGTCGATCGGTGCGGCGGCGGCGGCCTTCATCCCACGGTCAGCGCAAGTCGACGCGGCGTGGTCGGCGGGTCAGGGACAGCCAGCCCAGGAACCGGGCGTGAAGTGCTCGCGGGTCAGGACGAACGCCGAGGGAGTACAGGTCGTCGACCGCGTCTTGCATGTTCGCTGCCAGATAGAACGCCAGGGCGATCGAATGGCCGTAGAACTCGGTCGCGAGGTGAAGCTGAGCCGGCGCGCACGGCCAGGGGGCGGCGCAGTTGCGGCAGAGCCACGCCGGGCGCATCGGTTGGTGCGGGCGAGGGCGGCGACTCATCCGACCCTCACCGGACCGCGCCTCACGTGCGCGCGGGTGGCTGGGCGACGGGCCGCCGGGGCGGGCGTGTCCGGCCAGATCAGGCCCGCGGGCATCACGAACAGGGACCGGCGTGCGACCGCATCACCGTTCGCGGCCAGCTCGTAGCCGTCAATCCACAGCCACCCGTCGTACGTCGGCCAGTCGAGAACCCGAATCACGCGGACGAAGATCGGGCACAGGAACTGCACACTCGCGGCGCGGGTCAGGTGCAGGACGTCGCCCGTGTGCGGCTTCCGCGGTTCGGGCCTCGGCTTGGATTTCCGATCGGGCGGCTCGTCCGGCACGGCGCTCTCCCCCTGGTCGTCATCTTGGGAAGGGGCCGCCCCGTGCGTGCTCGCCCATGGAGATCTTGGACAGTTTCCGTTCTCGCGTAACGGAAACTGTCCAAGATCTCTAGCAGGCCAAGGGCGGCCCCGGTACGAACGCGTCCGCCGGGTTACGGGTTCCCTACCGGCCGCGCCGTCTACAGAGCACCCTCTCGCAGGGTTGCGGGACGCACACACTCCGTAGCAGCATTCCTTCGGGACGTTCGGGACGTCGGGCAGGGGCTGAGAATGAATCAGGTACTCATCGCGGCGATGGCCGAGGCGGGGGAGACCGCCGAGAGTCTTGCTGGTCAGGTCGGGGTCGATCCGAAGACCGCCGCACGGTGGGCCAATCCAGGACGCATCCCGCGCAGCCGGCACCGCGCCGAGGTCGCCAAGGTGCTCGGTCGGGAAGTCGCCGACCTCTGGCCGGACGTCCTCACCCGACGGGAACCAGCGTGGTTCCGGCCGTGGATCGACATCGAGCGCGAGGCGGTCGCGCTGCGATGGTTCGAGCTGGCATGGGTGCCCGGCCTCCTTCAGACCGAGGCGTACGCGCGGGCGACGCTCGCCATGGAATCGCTGACCTCTGAAGAGATCGACGACCAGGTGTCGGCGCGGATGCTGCGGCACGCGATCCTGCACCGATCCCGCCCGCCGCTGGTCGTTGCCGTGCTCGACGAGGCAGTGCTGCGGCGACGGGCCGGGCGCAGTGCCGAGCTGATGCGGGAGCAGTGCGAACACATCGCGACGTGTGCCGAGCTGCCGCACGTGCAGGTGCACGTCGTACCCGCTGACACGCCGATGTACCTCGGCCTCGGTGGGCCGTTCACCATGGCCGAGATGCCCGACGGCGCACAGGTTGCGCATGTGGACGGCCAGGTCAGGGCTCAGATCATCGACGAAACGACGGAAATTGCTACCCTTGGGCGAAGGTGGGCGCGCATAGTTGGCGAAGCCCTACCTAGGGCGCAGTCTCTCGATCTCGTCAGGAAAGCGGCGGCAGCATGGACATGACCGGCGTGCAGTGGCGCAAGAGCACCCGCAGCGGCAGCAACGGCGGTAACTGCGTCGAGGTTGCCGACAACCTCCCCGGCGTCGTCCTCGTCCGCGACACCAAAGACCGCGACGGCGGGACGCTGACCTTCGGACCGGCGGCATGGGCCGGCTTCCTGGACCTGGCGAAGACGATCGGTCCCGTCAGCTGACCAACGCAGCACAAACGGCCCCCGGCTCCTAGAACCCAAGGGGAGCGCCGGGGGCCTTTTGCGTGTTCGAGGTCAACCACCGCGAGGCAGCGCAAGCGTGGCCAGACTGACCACATAGAACGCTCGCGACGACGCCGACTCGCCCCCTCCCTGCGGCGATCTTGCAGTTTCTGTGGCGGCATAAAGGATGAGTACGACAAAACGGCGACCGAAAGTGCAAGATCGGCGGGGTCACGATGGCCAAGGACCCTCGTCGAGCGCGCCCTTGAGCCGCACGGGGTGACGTCGATGATCCCGTGCGCGGTCGTGCATCGAGCGGTGACTCTGCGGTGCCTTCGGCGTGCGACGGGAGCTGTGAGCCGAAGCCTTTGGAGCTGAATCGCTGACGACATCAGCGTCATCGTCCGGCGCAGCGCGCTTATAATGTGGGAAATCAGTCTCAAAGTTTGGGAGTCCGCGATGAGTGTGACGGACGTTTTCGACGCGGTTGCCGGCACCTACGACGAGGCGCGTCGGCGGCTGATTCCCTGCTTCGACGCCTTCTACGGCACCGCCGTCGAGGTGGCCACACCGCCGTTGCGCGCCGCGCTCGCCGCCGGTCGTACCCCCGAGGTGTTGGATCTGGGCGCCGGCACCGGGCTGCTCTCGCTGCTGCTGGCCGCGGCGGTGCCCGGAGTCCGGCTGACCCTGGTGGACGGGGCACCGGCGATGCTCGCCCGCGCCACCGACCAGTTGGAC
Organism: Micromonospora sp. D93; assembly: GCF_018070365.1. Classification (NCBI taxonomy): domain Bacteria; kingdom Bacillati; phylum Actinomycetota; class Actinomycetes; order Micromonosporales; family Micromonosporaceae; genus Micromonospora; species Micromonospora sp. D93. The sequence goes on from NZ_JAGPXW010000027.1 coordinate 75,330, forward strand.
GCGCGGTCCGTGCCGCACCGAACGGTCCGGGCCGACCTGGCCGACGAGCTGCCGCCCGGCCGGTACGACGCAGTGGTCAGCGCCCTGGCGATCCACCACCTGGACGACGCCGGCAAGCGTGCGCTCTACCGGCGGGCCGCCGCCGCGCTGGCACCGGGCGGGGTGTTCGTCAACGCCGAGCAGGTTGCTGGCCCGACGCCGGAGCTGGACCGGCGCTACGACGAGGTGTGGATGCAGCGGATCGCCGAGCTGGGGGCGTCGCCCGACGAGATCGCGGCATCCCGGGAGCGGATGCGGCACGACCGACCGGCGACCGTGGCCGACCAGTGCCGATGGCTCGCCGAGGCGGGCCTGGTCGACGTCGACTGCTACTTCAAGGAGTGGCGCTTCGCGGTGTTCGGCGGCCGGGCCGGGTAGACCCGGCGTGGCCAGGCCGGGTAAGGCCCCGGCGGAATGTGCGTTTCGTCGCTCGGGGTGAGCCGGTAAACGCGGGGATGACTATTGGTCACACCGGTGGGTAATCTGCTCGGCATGACTGCCAAGGTGACTCTCTCGTTCACGGACGAGACGATCGAGGAGGCGCGGCGGTTCGCCAAGCGTGAGGGGCTGTCGCTCTCCGCGTGGATGGACCAGGCTGCCCGGGAGAAGGCGCTGCGCGAGGTCTTCACCGCGCACGCCGCCGCCGTGGGCCGCGCCAGCCTCGATCTGGAGTCCGCCGCCCTCGCCGACGCCCGCGAGGTGGGCATGGTCAACGACCTGTTCTCCGGCGGACGGCCGCGTGCTGCGTAGGGGTGAGATCTGGCGCATCGAGGGCGCCCGGGAACGCCTCGGCCTCGTGATCAGCTCGGACGTCTACAACTCCACCGACGTGCCCATCGTGATCGTGGTCGAGGTGGTCGAGGAGTCGCTCCTCCGGGACTCGCCGCTCGCCGTGTCGATGGGCCGGTACGTCGTGATGCCCGATCGGATCTCCTCGCCCATGAAGAAGTGGTTCACCGGCTGCGTGGACGTCGCTGACACCGACACCATGCTCCGGGTCGGCCGCGCGCTGCGCATTCTCCAGCAGCTCTGACCGCGCGACCCTGGTGGCGTGCTCACCATCGCCGCCGGCCCGTGGTGCGTTAGCCGTTTCCGGCCCGACCCGCGACGGGCACTGCCAGGTAACCGGGTGTTCCTAGCGTTTCCCCTCGTCACATCGACGAGGAGGAGCCGCCGTGAGCACGCTCACCAGCACCGCAGTCACCGCCGAGCCGCCCGCCGTCACCGGTCGCCGGCAACCGCTGCACGACTGGCGCCCCGAGGACCCGGACTTCTGGCAGGCCACCGGAGCGCCGATCGCCCGGCGCAACCTCTGGGTCTCGATCTTCGCGGAGCACGTCGGCTTCTCGGTGTGGAGTCTCTGGTCGGTCACCGTGCTCTTCCTCGGCCCCGCGTACGGCATCGATCCGGCCGGGAAGTTCCTGCTCACCGCCGTGCCGGCCGCGCTGGGCGCGGTGCTGCGGCTGCCGTACACGCTGGCGGTGGCCCGCTTCGGCGGACGACGCTGGACGATCATCAGCGCACTGCTGTTGCTGGTACCGGCGGTGCCGATGACTGTGCTGCTGGAACCCGGGGTGTCCTACTCCACCCTGATGGTGCTGGCCTGCCTGACCGGGGTCGGTGGCGGCAACTTCGCCTCCTCGATGGCGAACATCAACCTGTTCTACCCGCAGCGGCTCAAGGGTCGGGCGCTCGGGCTCAACGCCGGTGGTGGCAACCTGGGCGTACCCGTCGTGCAGTTGGTCGGTCTGGCGGTCCTCGCCACCGCGGGCGCGGCGTACCCCCGGTTGGTGCCGGCGGTCTACCTGCCGCTGATCGTGTTGGCCGCACTGGCGGCGGCCCGCTGGTTGGACACCGTGCCCGGGGCGCGCAACGAGCCGGGCGCGTTGCGCGCGGCGGCCCGTGACCCGCACACCTGGGTGATGTCGCTGCTGTACATCGGCACCTTCGGCTCGTTCATCGGCTTCGGCTTCGCCTTCGGTCAGGTGCTCCAGCTCCAGTTCGCCGAGCGGTTCCCCACCCCGGTCGACGCCGCCTGGCTGACCTTCCTGGGCCCGCTGGTCGGCTCGCTGATCCGGCCGCTGGGCGGGCACCTCGCCGACCGGTTGGGCGGGGCCCGGGTGACCTTCTGGAACTTCGTGGCGATGGCGGCCGGCGCGAGCATCGTGCTGTACGCGGCCCGGGAACGCTCGTTCGGGCTCTACCTGGCCGGGTTCATGGCCCTCTTCGTCTTCTCCGGGATCGGCAACGGCTCCACGTACAAGATGATCCCGGCGATCTTCCGGGCCCGCGCGGCGGAGGCGGTGGCCACGGGTCACCGTGATCCGGAGGCCGCCGCGCGGTGGGCGCGTCGGATGACCGGCGCGTTGATCGGCGTCGCGGGTGCGATCGGCGCCTTCGGTGGCGTACTGGTCAACATCGCGTTCCGCCAGTCGTTCCTCAGTTCGGGCAACGCCGACGCCGCCTATCTGGCGTTCATCGTCTGGTACGCGTTGTGTTTCGCGGTCACCTGGGTCGTCTACCTTCGGCCGCGGGCCGGTCGACTCGCCAACGTGTGAGCCGGGTCACCCTCGGCGCGTCGCCGCGCGGCAGCGCACCCCCGTTTTGACCTGCGGACGGGGCGCCGGGTATCGTTGCCTGCTGTTGTACGACATCCAGAGGCGTGCCCCATCAGGTACGCTTGGTCGTTCGTGCGCGCTGGTCCGGCCTGCAAGATCTGGTCACCTCGGCGCGCGACCCCAGACCGACGACGAGACAAGGTAGACCTGTGCGTACGTACAGCCCGAAGCCGGGTGAGATCGAGCGTCAGTGGCACGTCATCGACGCCTCTGATGTCGTGCTGGGCCGCCTGGCCACCCACGCCGCCACGTTGCTGCGTGGTAAGCACAAGCCGACTTTCGCGCCGCACGTCGACACGGGCGACTTTGTCGTCATCGTGAACGCGGGCAAGGTTGCGTTGACCGGCAACAAGCGCCAGACCAAGGTCGCTTACCGCCACTCCGGTTACCCGGGTGGTCTGAAGCAGATCGGCTACGACGAGCTGCTGACCAAGCGTCCCGAGCGGGCCATCGAGCTGGCCGTGAAGGGGATGCTCCCGCACAACAAGCTCGGCCGTCAGCTGATCAAGAAGCTGAAGGTCTACGCCGGTGCCGAGCACCCGCACCTCGCGCAGCAGCCGGTGCCGTTCGAGATCAAGCAGATCGCGCAGTGAGCGCGGGCGAAGGAAGCAGCATGACGGACATCATCGAGACCGAGGTCGCCCCGGAAGCCACGGAGGCCCCCGAGGTCACCGAGGCGCCGGCGCCCGTTGCCCGCGCGCCTCGTGGTGACCGGCCGATCCAGACCGTGGGCCGCCGCAAGGAGGCCATCGTCCGGGTTCGCCTCGTCCCGGGCACCGGAAAGATCACCTGCAACGGTCAGGACCTCGAGGCGTACTTCCCGAGCAAGGTGCACCAGCAGCTCATCAAGGACCCGCTGGTCACCGCCGAGAAGCCCGAGCAGTTCGACGTCATCGCCAACCTGCGTGGCGGCGGCACCACCGGCCAGGCCGGTGCGCTCCGGCTGGGCATCGCCCGCGCGCTGATCATCAACGAGCCGGACGACCGCCCGGCCCTGAAGAAGGCCGGCTTCCTCACCCGGGACGCCCGGGTCAAGGAGAGCAAGAAGTACGGCCTCAAGAAGGCCCGTAAGGCTCCCCAGTACTCGAAGCGCTGATCTTTCCCAGCGCGTTGTACTTCTGACGGACGGCCGGTCCGCCTCCCCTCTGCGGGGGAGGCGGGTCGGCCGTTCCGCTTTCTCCTCACAGGCAGTGCTCATTCGGAGGTTGGCGGGTATGGGTCGGTTGTTCGGCACGGACGGCGTACGCGGGCGGGCAAACGCGGATCTCACCCCGGAGTTGGCGCTGGCGCTCGCGGTGGCCGCCGCGCACACACTGGCCGAGAAGGACCGCAGCCATCCGCCGCTCGCCGTCGTCGGCCGGGACACCCGTGCCAGCGGCGAGATGCTGGAGGCCGCGGTGGTCGCCGGTCTGACCAGTGCCGGCGCCAACGTGGTGCGGGTCGGCGTGCTGCCCACCCCCGCGGTGGCGTTCCTCACCGCCGAGGCCAAGGCCGACCTGGGTGTGATGCTCTCCGCGTCGCACAACCCGATGCCGGACAACGGCATCAAACTTTTCGCCGCCGGTGGCCACAAGCTGCCCGACGAGATCGAGCTGCAGATCGAGGCGGCCGTCGAGACGAACGCCACCACCGCCTGGGACCGGCCCATCGGCGCCGGCGTCGGCCGCGTACACGACCTGCTCGACGGTGCCGACCACTACGTCCAGCACCTGGTGGGCACCGTCGCGCACCGGCTCGACGGGATCAAGGTCGTTGTCGACTGCGCCAACGGCGCCGCCGCCGAGGTCGCCCCCGTCGCCTACCGGGAGGCCGGCGCGGAGGTCATCGCCATCTACGCGGAGCCCGACGGGCTGAACATCAACGACGACTGTGGCTCCAACCACATCGAGGCGCTGCGCGCCGCCGTGGTCGAGCACGGCGCCCACCTGGGCATCGCCCACGACGGCGACGCCGACCGCTGCCTGGCGGTCACCGCTGACGGCGACGAGGTGGACGGCGACCAGGTGATGGCGATCCTCGCGGTGGCCATGCGGGACGCCGGCACGCTCACCCAGGACACCCTGGTGGCCACCGTGATGAGCAACCTCGGGCTGCGGCTCGCGATGTCCGCGCAGGGCATCCGCCTGATCGAGACCAAGGTCGGCGACCGGTACGTGCTGGAGGAGCTGCGCGCCTCCGGGCTGGCGCTCGGCGGTGAGCAGAGCGGCCACATCGTCATGCCCGCGCACGCCACCACCGGCGACGGGGTGCTCACCGGCCTGCACCTGATGGCTCGGATGGCGGCCACCGGCCAGTCCCTCGCCGAGCTGGCCTCGGTGGTCACCAAGCTGCCGCAGGTGCTGATCAACGTGCCGGTCGGCGACCGGACCGTCGGCGCCGCCGCGCCGGCCGTGCGCGCCGAGGTCGAGCGGGCCGAGGTGGAGCTGGGGGAGACCGGGCGGGTGTTGCTGCGTCCGTCGGGCACCGAGCCGCTGGTCCGGGTGATGGTCGAGGCGGCCACCGAGGAGACCGCCCGTGCGGTCGCCGAGCGGATCGCCGAGCTGGTCCGCACCGCGAGCCCCGTCACGTCCTAGGTGTGCTGTCCAGGGGCCTTGGTCAACCTGGGGTGATGGGTGCTGTTCGGCGTCAGGCGCGGCGGGCGGCCCAGACGGTGCGCTCGGTTCGCATCGTCAGGTCGTGGCGGCGCAGGATGCTGTGCGGGCTGCTGGTGTCGAGGAGCTGATCGAGGGCGGTGAGGTCCTCGGGGGCGAGCGTGTCGGCGACAGCGCCGCGGATGCGCTGCAGGCCACCGAGGGCATAGCGGCCGATCGCCGCGCTGCGGGAGCCCTCGATGTTCACGGCGATGGCGTGTTCGCCCTCGATCGTGAATCCGGCGGCGGTCAGCATCGGGCCCCAGTCGGCGCCGCGGTGGGGCAGGTGCTCGGCGGTGCGGCGGTCGGTCGCGGCGTGGCAACGCTCTTCCAGGCCGGGCCGGTTCTCGGGGGCGCTTTCCGGGAGGAACCGGGGAAAGCCGGCCAGTTCGACGACGGCGAACAGGCCGCCGGGAGTGAGCAGGTCGTGGACGGCGCGCAGTACGCGGGCCGGATGGGCCATGTGGTGCAACGATGCCGACGCCCAGACCAAGTCCGGTGAGCCGAGATCGGGCCAGGCGGCGTCATCGAGGTTGGCCTGCACCCTGCTCACGCGTTCCTCCACGCCGCGGGCGCACGCAGTTGTGCGCAGGCGCTGAAGGTGTTCGGCGGACGCGTCGACGGCGGTGACGTGCGCGTCGGGGAAGCGGTCGAGGAGGGCGAAGGTGCCGGCTCCCGTGCCGCAGCCGAGATCCACGATCTGCCGTGGCTTTGTCTTCAGTGGCAGCCATGCGGTGATCGAGGCGATGTGCTCGGCGAGGACCTCTGCGTCCAGGTCGAGGATCTCTGCCTGGCCGTCGGTGCCGTGTCCGTGCTGATGTCCGTGCGGAACGTCATGGTGGGAGGTGTGCGGGTGCGCGTGGGTCATGCCCTCACGCTAGGGCGATTATGCGTGTGCGGCACGTTGCCTTCCTGTTTGCGCAAGAAGATCGTCAGGTCTGCTGCCTGACGCGCAAGAGGTGATCACTTCGGGAGCGTGGCGCGTCCCGCGTCATCATTCGGGACTGCCGCTGCTGTCGTCGCGCTGGTGGCTGCGGCGGGCATCGCGGTCGAAGATGCCCAGGATGTCGCACGGTCCCCCCGCGGTGCCGATCGCGTGCGGCATCATCGTGGGGAACTCGGCGGCCTGGTTGGTCTCGAGGCGAAAGCTGCGGTGGCCGAGCATGAGAATCGCTGTGCCGGACAGGACGACAAGCCATTCGCGCCCCGAATGGGCGCGCATGCGCGCCGGGTTCTCGGGCGGTGGCTCGGTCATGCGCTGGCGCACCACGCTCAAGCCGGGGTCACCCTTCACGAGCCAGCGCAACCCTCCGTGGGTGCCCTCGATCATCGGGCTGGTGACGACGTCGTCAGTGGCGGTCTCCACGAGTTGGTCCAGCGTGGTGTCCAGGGCGCGGGCGAGGGTGACCAGTTGATCCAGTGCGAGACGGCGCTGGCCGTTCTCGATGCGGCTCAATGAGGACTGGCTGAGGTGGGCGCGGCTGGCCAGTTCCTCCAGGGACCAGCCCTGCGCCACCCGCAGGGCGCGGAGGCGTTTGCGTACGAGGCTGTCCAGCTCGCCATCTTCTTGCGTCATGGGCAAGATGGTATGCCCTTAATGCAACGCCGGGGTCAGGGTGCGCAGTCGGTTGACCGCCTCGGTCAGCACCTCGGGGCGCTTGCAGAAGGCGAACCGGACCAGCCGCCGCCCCGCGTCGGCGTCGTCGTAGAAGACCTGGGTGGGCACCGCCACCACGCCACAGCGCTCCGGCAACGACCGGCAGAACTCCACCCCGTCCCGGCCGCCGAGGGCCGTGATGTCGGCGGTGACGAAGTACGTCCCCTCCGAGTCGAGCACCTCGAACCCGGCGTCGGTGAGGCCACCGACGAGCTGGTCGCGCCGCTGCTGGAGGCTGTCCCGGAAGCCGGTGTAGTAGTCGTCCGGCAGGGCCAGCGCCACAGCCACCGCCGGTTGCAGCGGCGCGGCGTTGACATAGGTGAGGAACTGCTTCACCCGGAGCAGCGCCGAGACCAGCGCCGCCGGGCCGCTCGCCCAGCCGACCTTCCACCCCGTGCAGGAGAACGTCTTGCCGGCCGACGAGATGCGCAGCGTCCGCTCCCGCATCCCGGGCAGGCTGGCCAGTGACACGTGCGGGCTCGATGCGTCGGTGAAGACCAGGTGCTCGTACACCTCGTCGGTGACCGCGTACGCGCCGAACTCCTGGCACAACTCGGCTACCAGCGCCAACTCGGCCGGGGTGAAGACCTTCCCGGTCGGATTGTGCGGTGAGTTCAGCAGCACCAGCCGGGTGCGCGGGCCGAACGCCGCACGCAACGCCGCCCTGTCGAAGGCGTACCGGCCGTCGGCCGTGGGACGCAGCGTCACCGGCCGGCGGACCGCGCCGGCCAGTGCGATCGAGGCGGCGTACGAGTCGTAGTACGGCTCGAAGCAGACCACCTCGTCGCCCGGTTCGCAGAGGCCGAGGATGCTCGCCGCGACCGCCTCCGTCGCGCCCGCCGTGATCACGATCTCGCCGTCCGGGTCGTACGCCAGGTCGTGGAACCGCCGCTGATGGGCCGCGACGGCCGCGCGCAGGGCGGGGATCCCCGGACCGGGCGGGTACTGGTTCTGCCCGCCGCGCAGCGCCTCGGCGGCGGCGGCCAGCATCTCCGGCGGGCCGTCGGTGTCGGGAAAGCCCTGCCCGAGGTTGACCGCGCCGGTGCGTACGGCGAGGGCGGACATCTCGGCGAAGATCGTCGTGCCGAACGGCCGCATCCGGGCCACCAGCGGGTCGACATCGGTGCTCGTCGTCACCTGCGTAAGCCTACGGGTGCCCCCCGGCCGAACCCCAGCCTCACTCGGGCCCGCAACTGGTCGCCCAGTATCCCCGAGTCTTGTTGACGACCGGCTTGCCCGCGCCGGTGACCGTGACTGTGCAGTCGAGTGGTCTCTCACCCTCATCGTCGGCCCATCTGGCCTCCACCATGACCCGGCTCTTGCCGTTGGTGCGGATGGTGGTGCGCCAGGGCAGTTTCTGGCCGTCGACGTGGATGAGGTCGCTCTCGGCGTCAAAGTACGCGAGGTCGACAGTGCCCGCTCCGGTCACCTCGTAGACCACTGTCACCGGCGCCGGTCCCGAGGTCGGTCGGGTGATCGGCTTCTTGCTGGGGGTGGGCGCCGCGGTGGATGGCCTGGTGGTGGGTCGCTCCGGGATGAGCGGCCCGGCGCTCGGTGGGGTCCAGCCGTCGTCGTCGGGGACGACCCACGGATCCTCGGCGACCGAGTCCGGGTTGGTCGAGCCGAGCCACAGGCCACCCACGCAGAGGCAGCCACACACGAGGAGGACGAGTGCCACGACGGCCGCGACGACGATCCCGACGATCCGTCCGCTGCTCGTGGTCGTCTTGCCGGGGACCTGCGGATACCCGGGGTAGGCGTACGGCGGCGGATAGCCGGGCGGCGGCCATCCGGTGCCGGGCGGCGGCCAGCCGGCGGCCGGCGGCTGCCCGCCGGGCGTGGGCCACCCCACCGGGGGCGTCGATCCGGTGGGTGTCGGGCCCGAGGCGTCGGGCGACCACGGGGGCGTCTGTGCGTCGGGCGTCCACGGTGCCCCGGGCGGTTGTGGCGTCCATGGCGTCGCGGGCGGTTGTGGCGTCCACTGGGTGGCGGGCGGAGTCGGCGCCCACGGCGCTGCCGGCGGGGACGGTGACCATGGGGCCGGCGGTGCCCACGGCTGGGCCGGGGCCAGCGGGTCGGAGGCCGGGAGCGGAGCCGAGGAGGGCGGTGCCGTCGGATCCGGCGGGGGCGCGGAGGAGGCCGGGTCCGGTGCGGAGGAGGGGGATGGATCGGGCGGGGGCGTGTCGGACATGGCTGCTCCGGGCGGGAGTGGGTATGGGACGAGCGGGCCGTGGACGGGAGCGCCAAACCCGCCGAGAGACTGTCGTACCCGAAGGCGTGTCGCAACCCCGCGTCCCGGGCGGGGCGCGAGTGGCCTGTGACGCACGTCCCGTTGCGGCCCTCCAACCACCGATCGCTCAGATTCCGTGATTGATAACCCGACTTTCGAGCACCCATCATGAGTGAAACTGGGTTAGGCTGCGGGCCATGTGTGGAATCGTGGGATACGCGGGCGCGCGCCCTGCACTCGGCATCGTCCTCGACGGGCTGCGGCGGCTGGAATACCGCGGCTACGACTCGGCAGGCGTCGCGATCGTCTGCGACGACCAGCTGCTGACCGAGAAGAAGGCCGGCAAGCTGGCCAACCTGGAGAAGGTGCTGTCCGAGCGGGCCGCCGACGACCCGACCTCCTGCGCGGCGAGCCCGATCGGCATCGGTGACGGCACCACAGGCATCGGGCACACCCGGTGGGCCACCCACGGCGGCCCGACCGACCGCAACGCCCACCCGCACGTCGCCCCCGACGGCCGGGTCGCGGTGATCCACAACGGGATCATCGAGAACTTCGCCAAACTCCGCGCCGAGCTGGAGGCCGACGGCGTCCAGTTCACCAGCGACACCGACACCGAGTGCGCCGCGCACCTGCTCGCCGCCGCGCTGGCCGACCTACGCGCCGCCGGCCAACCGGACAGCCCCCAACTTCTCGCCGCCGGCATGCGCGTGGTCTGCCAGCGGCTGGAGGGCGCGTTCACCCTGCTCGCCGTGGACGCCTCGGTGCCCGGTGCGGTGGTCGGCGCCCGACGCAACTCGCCGCTTGTCGTCGGTCGCGGCGACGGAGAGAACTACCTGGCCAGCGACGTGGCCGCGTTCATCGAGCATACCCGGGAAGCGGTCGAGCTGGGCCAGGACCAGATCGTGCTGATCACCGGTGACAGCATCGAGATCACCGACTTCGAGGGCCAGCCCGCCGCCGGCAAGGACTTCCATATCGACTGGGACTCCTCGGCCGCCGAGAAGGGCGGCTACGACTGGTTCATGCTCAAGGAGATCGAGGAGCAGCCACAGGCCATCGCCGACACGCTGCTCGGCCGGCTCACCGAGACCGGTGAGATCGCCCTCGACGAGGTCCGCCTCAGCGACCAGGATCTGCGCGACGTCGACAAGATCTTCATCGTGGCCTGCGGCACGGCCTACCACGCCGGCATGGTCGCCAAGTACGCCATCGAGCACTGGACCCGGATCCCATGCGAGGTGGAGCTGGCCAGCGAGTTCCGCTACCGCGACCCGGTGCTCGACCGGTCCACGCTGATCGTGGTCATCTCGCAGTCCGGCGAAACGATGGACACCCTGATGGCGCTGCGCCACGCCAAGGAGCAGAAGGCCCGGGTGCTGGCGATCTGCAACACCAACGGCTCGACCATCCCCCGCGAGTCCGACGCCGTGCTCTACACCCACGGTGGGCCGGAGATCGCCGTCGCCTCCACCAAGGCGTTCCTCACCCAGGTCGTCGCCTGCTACCTGATCGGCCTGCACCTGGCCCAGGTGCGCGGCATCAAGTTCGCCGACGAGGTCGGCGCGGTGGTCGCGCAGTTGCAGGAGATTCCCGGCAAGCTGCGTGAGCTGCTCGACCGGATCGAGCCCGTCCGCGAGCTGGCCCGGGAGCTGAAGTCCGAGCCGACAGTGCTGTTCATCGGCCGGCACGTCGGCTACCCGGTGGCCCTGGAGGGCGCGCTGAAGCTCAAGGAACTGGCGTACATGCACGCCGAGGGCTTCGCCGCCGGTGAGCTGAAGCACGGCCCGATCGCCCTGATCGACGAGGGCACCCCTGTCATCTGCGTGGTGCCCTCGCCGGTCGGCCGGGGCATGCTGCACGACAAGGTCGTCTCCAACATCCAGGAGGTCCGGGCTCGTGGCGCGCGGACCATCGTCATCGCGGAGGAGGGTGACGAGGCCGTCGTCCGGTACGCCGACCACCTGATCTACGTGCCGCGTACGCCCACCCTGCTGGCCCCGCTCGTCACCACCGTGCCGTTGCAGGTGCTGGCCGCCGAGATCGCCGCCGCCCGGGGGCACGACGTGGACCAGCCCCGCAACCTGGCCAAGTCGGTCACCGTCGAGTAAGCCTCAGCGGCCCAGGACGACCCGGGCCATCCCGTCCAGCGCGGGATTGCCCGGGTCCCAGTAACCGGTGTGGCCGCCTCGCCCACTGCCGAAGACCCGACCGCCGAACCCTGGATCCGACGGGTCGTGCCCGAACCACAACTGGTGCCCGGTCTGGTCGGGCCAGCCCAGCACGGCGGCCAACGGAACCGTACGCAGCAGGGCCCGCCGGCCCAGCTCCTCCGGTGGCCGGGCCGCCCGGATCACGTCGTCGGGTGCGGTGCTCGACCAGACCTCCCCGGGTGGCACGCCCAGCTCGGCGGCGTGCGACGCGCCGACGCCTGGCGAGCCGACGAAGACCAGCGCGTCGGCGGCGAGCCCGTGCTCCCGGGCGGCCACCCCCACCACCAGCGACCCGTAGCTGTGCCCCAGCACGGTCTGCCGTGCCGGTGGGCCGTCGTGGCTGGCGCGCAGCCCCTCCTGGAAGCGGTGCAACGCCGGGCCGGCGTCCCGGGCCTGGCCCGCCGAGGCGGCCTCGTTGAGCAGATCAGGGGCGTCGTAGTCCAACCAGAGCACCGCCGCGCTGCGCTCACCCGGGGCGAGCGCGGCACACCGGTCCAGCACCCGAGCGGCTCTGCCCAACTCGCCGGGGGCGTCGTCCAGGCCGGCGGTCATCCCCGGCACGTAGGTCAGCACCCGGTCGGCGTGGTCCGGGTCGCCGAGCGCCACCACCACCCGGCCCTCACCCGCCGGATCCATCCCCAGCAGGTATGCCCGCGGCGCCCCGCCGGCCGTCAGCCGCTCGACCAGCGCGTCCAGGCCGGCCAACCGTCCGGCAACCCCGCGCAGCCGGATCGACGCGACCGCCCCCGGCGGCACCCGGGACAGCAGCCGTCGCCGCTCGGCCAGCAACTCCGCGCGCCAGACGTCGAGCAGTAACCGGTTGGCCTGGTCGCGGGCGGCCACCGGCACCCCGTCCAACCGGCCGACCAGAGCCGGCTCGTGCCCGATCAGCCACCGTCGCTGCGCCGGGGTCAACCCGGACCACCAGGCGCTGACCAGCGCGGGCGCGGCACCGGGGGCCGGTTGGCCCGGCGGGGGCGGGGACGCCCAGCCGGTCTCGGCGGCCCTCGTCAGCTCGTCCAAGCGGTCGGCGGCGGCCCGGTCCGCTGCCGCTGCTGCGTCGAGCGCGGCCCGCAGGGCCGCGGCCACCCCGGCCACCGCCACCCCCGCCGCTGCCACGCCGGCCCGGTCGGTGGGCCGAACCCGGGCGGGATCGACCCGCACCGCGCCCGAGCGGTCCACCAGCAGACCGGCCGCATCGGCCTGGGCAACCGCCAGGGTGAGCCGTGCCTTCGCCACCGTCAGCCGATCGGCCAACTCGGCCAGCACCTGGTCGACCTCGATCAGCGCGGGTGCGATCGAGGCCAGCTCGTCACGAAGACCGGCGAGCCGGGCATCCGCCGCCGTGGCTGCCGCACCCGACCAACCGCCCCGCAACCGCCCGCCGGCCGCGCGCAGCCCGTCGACGCGCCGATCGAGTGGCCCGGTCAACCCCGCCCACGCCGACCCGGCGGCCCGCCACCCGTCCGGATCGACAGCCCACAGCTGTCGGTAGCCGACGCCGCTCACCGGGGCAGGGAGGCGAACCGGTCGGCGGCCCGATCGTCCACCGTGTCGTACGCCTCGGCCGCCGCCCGAACCCCGCCGGAGGCCGCCGCGACCCGGGCGCCCAGCCGGCAGAACCAGGCGTGCCCCGCTGCCTCCAACCCGGCCAGGGCCGCGCCGGCTCGCCACTCGGGTGCCGCCACCACCAGCCCGGGCAGCCCCGCGAGGCCAGACGCCAACCGGCGCGCCTCGTCGTCGAGCAGGACGGCGACCGCCCGCAACTCCTCCAGCCGGACGGCGAACGGCTCGTCGGACATGACCACACCCCCGTGGACGATCGGCATCGACGCGCTGACGCTAGGCGCGTGCCAGAGGTCGCGCGGTGCCCTGTGGACAGCCGGCGTCGAGGCGTACCCCGGGGTGTCCACAGGCGTTGCCCAGCGCGAGCCCGACGGCTAATCTGCGGCCCCGACCGCCGGTAGGGTGGTGTGGTGATCGTCGCTGTCGGCATCGACGTCGTCCTGGTCGACCGGTTCGCCCGGGCCCTGGCACGGACGCCGCTGCTCGCCGACCGGCTGTTCACCGAGGCGGAGCGGCACACCCGCTCCGGCAACCCGCGCTCGCCCGAATCGCTCGCCGCCCGGTTCGCCGCCAAGGAGGCGGTGGCGAAGGCCCTCGGCGCTCCGGCCGGGCTCAACTGGCACGACTGCGAGATCGTGCCCGACCCGGACGGCCGCCCCTGGCTGGCCGTCTCCGGCACTGTCGCGGCGGTGGCCGACGCGCGTGGGGTAAACCACTGGCATCTCTCGTTGTCGCACGACGGCGGGATCGCCTCGGCGATGGTGGTCGCGGAACGATGACGTCGGCCGGGAGGGCCGATCAGGTCCGCCCGCGAACGGAATGGGACACGGTGGCATGAGAGCGGTGTGGCGGGTGGCCGACGTACGGGCGGCCGAGGCGGGGTTGATGGGCGCGCTGCCGGAGGGGACGCTGATGCAGCGGGCCGCCGCCGGCCTGGCCCGCCGCGCCGCGCTCCTGCTCGCCGAGCGGGGCGGGGTCTACGGCGGCCGGGTGCTGCTGCTGGTCGGCTCCGGTGACAACGGGGGCGACGCGCTGTACGCGGGGGAACGGCTGGCCCACCGGGGTGTCCAGGTGTCCGCGCTGCTGCTCACCCCCGGGCGGGCGCACGCCGCCGGCCTGGCCGCGCTGCGAGCCGCCGGCGGCCGGCTGGTGCCGAGCCCGGCGGGCCCGGTCGACCTGGTCCTCGACGGCATCGTCGGCATCGGTGGCACCGGCGGGCTCCGGGCCAACGCGGACGAGGTGGTCCAGCGTCTCGGCGACCTGCGCGGACGCGACGGGGAGCGGGCCACCGTGCTGGCGGTCGACGTGCCCAGCGGGATCGCGGTCGACACCGGTCACGTGCCGCTGTCCGCGTCCGGCCGACCCACAGCGGTCCGCGCGGACGTGACGGTGGCCTTCGGCGCGCTGAAGCCCGCCCTGGTGGTCGGCCCGGCCGCCGCGCTGGCCGGGCAGGTCGAGCTTGTCGACATCGGGCTGCGCCCGTGGCTGCGCGGCACCCCGGCGCTGCGGGTCACCGAGTGGTCCGACCTGGTCGACTGGTGGCCCGAGCTGGGCCCGGCGTCGGAGAAGTACACACGGGGCGTGGTGGGGGTGGCGACCGGCTCGGCGACCTACCCCGGTGCGGCGGTGCTCTCCGTGGGCGGCGCCCTGGCCGGTCCCACCGGCCTGGTCCGCTACGCCGGCGGCGCCCGCGCCGAGGTGCTGCACCAGCACCCCTCGGTGATCGCCAGTGGGCGGGTCGCCGACGCGGGCCGGGTGCAGGCCTGGGTCTGCGGCTCCGGGCTGGGCACCGGTGCCGACGCGGCGGCCGAGCTGCGTGCCGTACTGGCCGCCCCGGTGCCGGTGGTGCTCGACGCCGACGCCCTGACCCTGCTGGTGGACGGCTCGCTCGCCGACCGCCTGCGCGGCCGGGACGCGCCCATCGTCGTCACCCCGCACGACCGGGAGTTCACGCGCCTCTGCGGGGAGGAACCGGGCGCCGACCGGGTCGGCGCCGCGCTGCGGCTGGCCGCCTGGATGAACGCGGTGGTGCTGCTCAAGGGCGACCGCACGGTGATCGGCACGCCGGACGGTCGGGCGTACGTCAACCCGACCGGCACCCCGGCGCTGGCCACCGGCGGCACCGGCGACGTGTTGGCCGGGCTGCTCGGCTCGCTGCTGGCGGCCGGGGTGCCCGCCGATCGGGCCGCCGCCTCGGCCGCGTACCTGCATGGGCTCGCCGGGCGGGAGGCGGCCCGGAGCGGGCCGGTGACCGCGCCCGACGTGGCAACCGCGCTGCGTCCGGTGCTGGCCCGGCTGGGCTGAACCTGTCGCTTCCGGGTGCGGTGACCGGATCGCCGCGTCGGGACGTGCGTCGCCGCCCGCGGTGATCACGGCGGAAAGTAGGCTGGGCACATGTGGCAGGCCGAGGTACGCGTCGATCTTGACGCCATCCGCGAGAACGTGAGCAGGCTCCGTTCCGGCACCACCGCCGAGTTGATGGCGGTGGTGAAGGCCGACGGGTACGGCCATGGCATGCTTCCGGCCGCCCGCGCGGCGCTCGACGCCGGCGCGGACTGGCTCGGCGTCTGCACCCTCGACGAGGCGCTCACCCTGCGGCGGGCCGGCGTGACAGTGCCGGTGCTGGCCTGGCTGCTCGCGCCCGGGTTGCCGCTGCACGAGGGGGTCAGCGCCGGGGTGGACCTGGGCACGGCCAGCCTGGCGCAACTGGACGAGATGATCGAGGCGAGTCGCCTCGCCGGGCGCCCCGCCCGCCTGCATCTCAAGATCGACACGGGGCTGTCGCGGGGTGGTGCGACAGTCGCCGACTGGCCCGCGCTGCTGGACGCCGCCGCGAAGGCACAGGCCGACGGCCTGGTCGAGGTGGTCGGCGTGTGGAGCCACTTCGTGTACGCGGACTCGCCCGGCCACCCCACCACCGACCGCCAACTGGCCGTCTTCCACGAGGGGCTGGCCATGGTCGAGCGGGCCGGGCTGCGACCGCGCTGGCGGCACCTCGCCAACTCGGCCGCCACCCTCACCCGCCCGGACACCCACTTCGACCTGGTCCGCCCCGGCCTGGCCATCTACGGGCTGTCCCCGGTGGCCGGCGAGACGTACGGGTTGCGGCCGGCGATGACCGCCCGCGCCCGGGTGATGCTCACCAAGCGGGTGCCCGCCGGCACCGGCATCTCCTACGGGCACGCCTACACGACGGAAGCCGACGCGAACCTGGCCGTGGTGCCGCTCGGCTACGCCGACGGGGTTCCCCGGCACGCGTCCAACACCGGTCCGGTGCAGCTCGGCGGCGTACGCCGGACGATCTCGGGGCGGGTCTGCATGGACCAGTTCGTGCTCGACTGCGGCGACGACCCGGTGGCCGACGGCGACGTGGCGACACTCTTCGGCAGCGGCGTCGACGGCGAGCCGACCGCGGACGACTGGGCCGAGGCGGTCGGCACGATCAACTACGAGATCGTCACCCGGTTCGGTGGCACGCGGGTTCCCCGGGTCTACGACGGCGAAAGACCATGAGCTATCGCGTTCCGCGTCCGCGGACGGCCGTGGGCCGGGTCGCCGGGATCGTCGGCGCGGCGGTGGGGGTGGCCGCGGCGGGCCTGGCGGCCGGGGTCGCGACCGAGCGGACTCTGGTCCGCCGGCTCAAGGCTGACCCGGCCGACCGCTACGCGCACGAGACGTTCGACAAGCAGCGGTACGACGAGGCGTTCCGCCTGGAGCTGCCGGACGGCACGGACATCCACGTCGAGGTGGTCGAGCCGACCCGACCGGTGCCGGGGCGCCCGACGGTGGTGCTGGTGCACGGCTTCTGCCTGGACATGGGGACGTTCCACTTCCAGCGCCAGATGCTGGCCGCCCGTGGTGACTACCGGATCGTTGCCTACGACCAGCCCGGTCACGGCCGGTCCGGCCGGCTGGAGACCGGGGAGTACGACCTCGCGGTGCTCGGCCGGACACTGCGCCAGGTGATCGACCGAACCGCCCCGGAAGGGCCGCTGGTGCTGGTCGGCCACTCGATGGGCGGCATGACCATCATGGCGTTCGCCGAGTTGTACCCGGAGCTGTTCGGTGACCGGGTGGTGGGCACCGTTCTGATGGCCACGTCGGGCGGGCTCATCGCGGAGACCAAGCTCGTCGCGCCCGCGCTGCTCGGCCGGGTCGGTGGCCCGGTGCTGTACATGGTCAGCAACGCCACCCGGTACGGCGGGCCGGTGATCGACAAGGCCCGCAAGTCGACGTCGAACGTGGCCTGGCTGTTGACCCGCAAGTACGGCTTCGGCACCCGCAAGCCCAGCCCGTCGCTGGTGTCCTACGTGGAGACGATGAACTCCCGGACGTCGGCCGACACGGTGACCCGTTACCTGCGGACCCTGGCCACCCACTCGCGCTTCCCGGCGCTGGCGGCGTTGGCGGCGACTCCGGTACTGGTGGTGGTCGGCGACAAGGACATGATCACTCCGGTGACCCACTCCGAGGAGATCGTCCGCCGGCTGCCGCACGCCGAGTTCGTGAAGATCGAGGACAGCGGTCACGTGGTGATGTTGGAGCACGCGGACGAGGTCAACGCCGCCCTGGCGCGGTTCCTGGAGTCATTGCAGATCGTGGAGGAACGGTGAGTCACGTCGTCAAGCTGCCGACCGTGGAGGACACTCGGGACTTCGGCCGGCGGCTGGCCGGGCTGCTGCGCGCCGGCGACCTGGTGCTGTTGACCGGCCCGCTGGGCGCCGGCAAGACCGCCCTCACCCAGGGTATCGGCGCCGGGCTCGGTGTCCTCGGGGACATCACCTCGCCGACCTTCGTGATCGCCCGGGTGCACCGCCCCGACCCGGCCCGGGGCGGCCGGGTGGCGTTGGTGCACGCCGACGCGTACCGGCTGGGTGACGCCGCCGACCCGCGCGCCGAGATCGACGACCTGGACCTCGACGCGTCGGTGGACGACTCGGTGACAGTTGTGGAGTGGGGCGAGGGCCTGGTGGAGCAGTTGGTGGACGCGCACCTGCGGGTTCGCATCGACCGCCGCGACGACGACACCCGCATCGTCGAGCTGGACCCGATCGGCGGCGACTGGGCCCGGCGGCTCGCCGACCTGGGCTAGGTCGGTGGCTGTCGTACCCGGTGCCTAGAGTGCGGGGGACCGACCCGTGCTGTGAGAGGTTTCTGATGCCCGACGACGCTCCCGCCCTGGATCTGCTGGCCCTGCTGCCGGAGCAGTGGCGTGCCGTGCTCACCCCGCACCTCGATCCGGCACGCACCGCCGCGCTGGCCGAGTTCGTCGCCCGGGAATACGCGACGCAGACCGTCTTCCCGCCTCTGGAGGACCTGTTCTCGGCATACCGGCTCTGCCCGCCGCAGGGCACCCGGGTGCTCATCCTCGGGCAGGATCCCTACCACCGGGCCGGGCAGGCACACGGGTTGAGCTTCAGCGTCCGTGACGGTGTGACGGTGCCGCCGTCGTTGCGCAACGTCTTCAAGGAGTTGGGCGAGGACGTGGGCGTCGCCAAGCCGCGCAGCGGCAACCTCGACGGTTGGGCCGCCCAGGGTGTGCTGCTGCTCAACGCGGTGCTGACCGTCCGGCAGGCCACCCCGGGCTCGCACGCCAACGCCGGCTGGGAAGAGTTCACCGACGCGACCATCCGGGCACTGGACGCGGCACCGGACCGGGTGGTCTTCCTGCTCTGGGGTGGCTACGCCCGCAAGAAGGCCGCACTTGTCACCAATCCGCAGCACGTGGTGCTGGAGGCGGGTCACCCCAGCCCGATGAACCCGCGCGGCTTCCTCGGCAGCCGCCCGTTCAGCGCCGCCAACAAGGCACTCGCCGACGCCGGCCTGCCCACCATCGACTGGGAGCGCACCGCCGGCTGAGCCGGCACTCGGGCCGGCAGGTGGCTCAGCTGTCGCTGGCCTGCTGCCGGGCCCGGTAGCGGCGCAACAACTCTGCGGCGCGCGGCTCGCTCAGCTCCAGCTCGACAAGCGGCACCACTTGGTAACTCCGCCCGCCGTGGCGCACCTCGATCGTCTCGGGCAACTCGTCGCACATCGTGGCCCTGATCTCCCCGTACCGGGTCGACCACAGGTGTTCGCCCGGCTCTTCGGGCTCCAACCACACCCCGCCGAACTCACCCCAGCGGGCGTTCCACCGCTGGCCGTAGGACGTCTCCAGCCAGCGGGTGAACGCTTTGGAGTCCTGCCAGCGCAGGGCGATCTCCAGCGCGTGGACCGGCACCGGCGCGCCCTGCAACAGCGCCGCGGTGCTTCCGGTGATCACCTGCGGGAAGTCGGTGAGCCGATCCAGCAGCCGATCCAACCCCAGCCCGTCGATTCGCTCGGCGATCGGCCGGGCGGCCAAGGCGTCGATCCGGGCGTCGAGGTGCGCGTCCAACGGCTCGACCCCGATGACCAACTGCACATCCATCGCGGCAAGCAACCGCTCCAGCACGGCGATGGTCGGCGCCCGCTCACCGCGTTCGAACCGGGCCACCGCTGCCTGGTCGACCTCGGCCAGCGCGGCCAACTGACGCTGACTCAGGTCGCGCAGATGTCGTTGCTGCCGCACGGCAGCGCCGAGAAGGGTGACAAGGCGAGTGGATGACATCTCCGCACGATGGACCAAGGGCGAGCACTCCGCGATCCCGTTGCGGCAGATCGGCGGCTTGCCGTCGATCCGGCCCCGAGAATCGCCCGGTCCGTGATCTGGCGGCGGATGGCGGGCCTTACTTCAATGAGCGTGATGTCTGTGAGTCATCAGGATGATTCAGAGACATCACGCTCACTGGGGCGATGTGGCCTGTTGCCGTCCGTCCGTCGGTTGGGCGGTGCGGGCGGGCCGTCGGTCAGCTGAGGCCGTGCGATGGGTGGGGGCCGGGGACGGGTGGGGGCCGCCCCCGGCAGGGCCCCTGGCGACCGGCTGTGGGCGTGGTGGTATCCAGGGCGAGGCGGCGGGGCAGCAGGACGAGACGGCGGGGCAGCCCTGCGGCGGGGCGAGGTCCGCAGCCGCTGGCGGGGCGGGGCGTGACTGGGGCGCGGGACGAGGCGGCTAGGCTGGCTTACCGTGCTCGTACTCGTGGTGGACAGCTCGACCCCCGCGGTCACCGCGGCGCTGGTGGAGGTCTCGGCAGACGGCGTGGCGTCGCGGGCGCACCGGTGCACGGTCGACGCCCGCGCGCACGGTGAGTTGCTCGCGCCGCAGGTGGACGCGGTCCTCGCCGACGCCGACGCACGCCCCCGTGACCTGACCGCCATCGTCGCCGGGCTCGGCCCGGGGCCGTTCACCGGGCTACGGGTCGGCCTGGTCACCGCCGCGACCATGGGTCAGGTGCTCGGCATCCCCACGTACGGCGTCTGTTCGCTGGACGCCATCGGTTACCCGGCGGCGTCCGGCGCGCCGCTCCTGGCCGCCAGCGATGCTCGGCGTAAGGAGCTCTACTGGGCCGTCTACGACGGTGCCGGTCAGCGGATCGTCGGGCCTGAGGTGTCCGCACCGGCGGTCGCCGCTGCGCGCGCTCGCGAACTGGGCGCGACGATCGCGGTCGGTGACGGGGCACACCGATACGCCGAGGTGCTGGACCTGCCCGTTCGGGTCGAGCCGCGCTACCCGGACGCGACAGTGTTGGCGCTGCTGGCCGCCGAGCGAATCCGGGCGGGCGCGGCCAGTGAGCGGCTCACCCCGCTCTACCTGCGCCGCCCCGACGCGGTGGCGGCCACCGGCCGCAAACCGGTCCTGCCATGACGGCGGTACGGCTCGAACCGTTCCGCTGGTGGCACATCGACGACGTGTTGCCGATCGAGGCGGACCTCTTCGGCGCCGAGAAGTGGTCGCCCGCCATGTTCTGGAGCGAGCTCGCCAACGGGCACCACTACCGCGTCGCCGTCGACTCGGACGGGTCGGTGCTCGGCTACGCCGGACTCGCCGGAGCTCCGCCGGACGAGGTGTGGGTGCAGAACATCGCCGTCCGCCGGGACGCCCAGCGGCGCGGTGTGGGCCGCGCCCTGCTGGAGGAACTGCTCGCCGAGGCGGTCCGGCGCGACGCCCGCAGCACCCTGCTGGAGGTCGCCGTGGACAACGTCGCAGCCCAGCGGCTCTATGCCACGTACGGGTTCGAGCCGGTCGGGGTGCGACGCGGCTACTACCAACCGAGCAACACCGACGCGCTGGTCATGCGGCGCGACGCCGAGCCGACCGGGGACGGACCACACGACCATGGCTGACGAACCACTGATCCTGGGTATCGAGACCTCCTGCGACGAGACCGGTGTCGGCATCGTGCGGGGGCACACCCTGCTGGCCGACGCGCTCGCCTCCAGCGTCGAGGAGCACGCCCGGTTCGGGGGCGTGGTGCCGGAGGTGGCCAGCCGGGCACACCTGGAGGCCATCGTGCCGACCATGGACCGGGCGCTGACCGAGGCCGGCGTCACGCTTGCCGACATCGACGCGATCGCTGTCACCTCCGGGCCCGGGCTGGCCGGCGCGCTGCTGGTCGGCGTCGCTGCCGCCAAGGGGTACGCGGTCGCCGCCGAGAAACCCATCTACGGCGTCAACCACCTCGCCGCCCACGTCGCGGTGGACACCCTTGAGCACGGCCCGCTGCCCGAACCCGCCATCGCGCTCCTGGTGTCCGGCGGCCACTCGTCCCTGCTGCTCGTCGACGACCTGGCCCGGGGTGTCACGCCGCTGGGCGCCACCATCGACGACGCGGCCGGGGAGGCGTTCGACAAGGTCGCCCGGCTGCTCGGGTTGCCGTTCCCGGGCGGTCCGCCGATCGACCGGGAGGCCCGGTCCGGCGACGCCGCCTCTATCGCCTTCCCCCGCGGCCTGACCGCCGCGAAGGACCTCGCCGCCCACCGGTACGACTTCTCGTTCTCGGGGCTGAAGACGGCGGTGGCCCGGTGGGTCGAGGCCCGTCAGCGTGCCGGCGAGCCGGTGCCGGTGGCCGATGTCGCCGCGTCCTTCCAGGAGGCGGTCTGTGACGTCCTGACCAGCAAGGCGCTCGCCGCCTGCCGCGCGCAGGGCATCGAGACGCTTGTCATCGGCGGGGGAGTGGCGGCGAACTCGCGGCTGCGGGCGTTGGCCGAGCAGAGGGCCGAGAAGTACGGCATCCGGGTCCGGGTACCCCGACCGAAGCTGTGCACCGACAACGGCGCGATGGTTGCCGCGCTCGGTTCGCACCTGGTCGCCGCCGGGGTCGCTCCGAGTCGACTGGACCTGCCAGCCGATTCGGCACTGCCGTTGACAACGGTCAGCGTGTGACGGGAGCGTCGGACATGATCGTGCGGATGTGGGAGGCGCGTGCCGAGGCGTACGGGGTCGCCGACCTGATCACCTGGGTGTGCGACAACGCACTGCCCGAGTTGGAGCACGACCCGCTCCACGTCTCCAGCGAGGTCTTCTCCTCCACCGACCACCGCGTGGTGGTCATCTCCAAGTGGCGCAGCAATCCGCGCCCACTGCCAGACCCGCCAGCCCTGCTGGTGGCCCGCGCCCCGCACTCCTGGGACTTCACCCAGGTAGACCGCTGACGCGAGCCACCATCCAGGCCGCTGGCTGACTGGTCAGCTGCGGCGCAACATTCGGTAGGTGGCGATTCCGCCTGTGCCGAGCGCGGCGAGGAAGACCAACCAGACGACGGTGCTGCTGACTCCGACCTGCGGGCCGGAGTTGGCGGAGGCGGCGGCCAGGAGCCCGTCCTCACCCGGGGCGGGCAGCGCGGCCGGCGGCAGCTCCGGCCAACGGACCAGGCCGGTGCTCTCCAGCATCTGCATGTGGTGCTGGACGAACGCGTTGGCTTCCTCGCAGAGCTTGCGGACGGTGGCGTCCCGGGTGCTGGCCCGGACCGCGCCGATCACCGGGAAGATCTTGCCGTGGGCGACCCGGAGCCGGGTGACGAAGATCTGGTCGAACCGGGCGCCGGATGCCTTCTGCATCTCGGCCAGCCAGCCCTTCTGCTCGGCCGTCGGCTCGCTGGGGATGCTCGCGCCCAACTTGTTGGCCGCGTCCACCGTGAGTTGGTCGAGCTTCTGGTGCTCGCCGGCGATGCCCGCGCCGATCTCCCGGACCTTTGCCGACTGTCCCTTCTCGGCGGCCATCTGGCCGGCTGGCATCTCCCACAACCCGGCCAACCGGACCCCGTTGAGCAACGTCATGTCGGCGGCGTTGAGCTGCTGGCCGCCGGCTGGTGCGGCGACGGCCATGCCAGGCAGGACACCCACCGCCGCGATGATCGCGATGAGCAGCATCGCCGCTCGGTGGGTCCGGGTGCCCAGTCGGCGATGGGCGGATCTGAGCGGTGCCATGTCTGTGGTGCCTCCTCGGTCCGGACCGGAACGCGTCTGGGCCGGGCAGCCGTACCCTGCCGGTTGCCCGTCCGCCCACTGGTACGGACTGATCGCGCGATCAGTTCATCGCGGGGCGACCCGGATCAGCGGGTGACGGAGAGCAGGCCGCCGAGCAGCAGCAGGGTGAGCGCCGCGGCGGCGAAGACCATCAGCAACTCCTGACGCCCGCGCCGGATCGGGCCGGCGTCGACGATCGGGTCGGGCAGGGCCGGTAGGTCGCGGGTCAGCGCGGCCAAATCACCGAGGGTGCGGGCCGTCCACACCGCACCCGCCCGATCGGAGAACTCGTCCAACGTCAGCCGGCCCGCAGCGGTGTGTTGGTGCAGCGCGGCGACCACCCGGTTGCGGTCGTCGTCGGAGGCGCGCAGCTCGACATCCACGCCGGACAGCGTACGCGGATCAGCCCACGTCGAGGGGGTCTGCGAGGAGCCGTTCGAAGGCCAGTTCGGCGGCGCCGATCAGCGGCGCGTCAGTACCCAGTTTCGGTGTGCGCAGCCGGACGTGCTCCAGGCAGGCGCCGAGCGCGTTCGAGTTGAGTCGGCTGCGGATCTGGGCCGCCGCGGCGAGGTAGAGGTCACGCATGGTGCCGCCGAAGATGACCATCTCGGGGTTGAAGACGTTCACCAGGTTGGCCACCCCGAAGCCGAGCCAGTCGCCGGCCTGGCGTACCGCCGTCTGGGCCCGGGCGTCCCCGCGGTCGGCCGCGTCGAAGACCCCGAGTAGCGCGTCGCGGCCCCGGGCGTCGGAGCGTCCGGCGGCGCGCAGGATCCCGAGCTCACCGATCTCGGTCTCCCAGCAGCCCCGGGAGCCGCACTCACAGGGCCTGCCGTCGCGGACCACCTTCATGTGGCCGACCTCGCCGCCGTAGCCGCCGTGCCCGGTCAGCCGGCGCCCACCGGCGATGATGCCGGCGCCCACGCCGACATCGCCGTACAGGTAGAGGACGTTGTCGCAACCCGCGGCCACACCTCGCGCGTGCTCGGCGAACGCGGCGACGTCGGCCACGTTGCCCACGGTGACCGGCACGTCGATGCCCAACTCGTCGGCGAGGGCCGCGCCGATCGGCTCGTCCACCCAACCGGTGGTGGGGCCGAGCCGGACGAGGCCGTCGTCCCGGCGGACCATGCCGCAGACCGCGACGCCGGCACCGACGCAGATCGCGTCCGCCGGGACCAGCTGCTGCATCTCCTTGACCGCGCCGGCCAGCAGCGGTGCGGCCTCCGCGGCCAGCAGGCCGCGCGGCCGGTCCAGATCCCGGCGGTCCAGGACCGCGCCGCCCAGCCCGATCCGGGCCGCGCGTAGCCGGTCCACCTCCACCGAGTACGCGTACGCGTAGACCCGGGCCGACTCGGGCCGGACGACAAGTGATGGTCGTCCGGCCCGGCCGGTCTCCTTCGGTGCCCCTTCGCTGACCAGCCCCACTGCGGACAGGTCGGCGGTGAGCGCGCCGATGGTGCTGCGGTTGAGCCCCAGCGTGGTGGTCAGTTCGGCACGCGTGGTCGCCCCGTGGACGTGCACGTGGCGTAGCAGGGCCCCGAGGTTCTGCCGTCGGACGTCATCCTGGCTCGGTCCTGGGCGCATGCTGGTGCTACCTCCCGCGCGGTCAGCGGGTGCCGGTGGCTGCCGCGCGGCGGCGGGAGAGCGCGTCGACGCTGGCGGCGAGCAGCAGTACGACGCCGGTGACCACGTACTTGACTCCTGCGGTGTACCCCATCAGGCCCATTCCGTTTTCGATGACCGCGACCACCGCGCCGCCGAGGACGGCGTCGAGGACTCGGCCCTTGCCACCGAAGAGGCTCGTGCCGCCGATCACCGCTGCGCCAACCGCGTAGAGCAGTACGTTACTGCCCCCGGTGTTGGGGTCGACGGAGTTGGCCCGGCTGGCCGCCACGATGCCACCGATGGCGGCCATCGACGAGCAGATCACGAAGACGGAGATCCGGATCCGGTCGACTCCGATACCGGCCCGGCGGGCCGCCTCCCGGTTGCCGCCCACGGCGTAGATGTGCCGGCCGTAGCTGGTGCGCTGGAGCACGAAGGTCCAGATGACCAGCAGCACCGCGATGATCGGCACCACGATCGGCACGCCCTTGAGCGAGACGATGAGGACGTTGCGGCTGCGCTCCAGGTTGAGCACGTACACCGCGGTGCCGAGGATGACGGCGAGCCCGCCGATCCGCAGCGCCACCACCGCGATCGGGTCGGTGATCAGACCGCGGGCCGCCCGGGTGCGGTGGCGCAGCAGTTGCACCGCCGCGTAGCCGACGACGGCGACAGCTGTCAGCGTCCAGCCCAGGACGGGGGCGAGGTTGCGGTTGGCGATGGCGACCAGCACCTCGTCGCGGATGGAGATGTTGGTGCCCTCCTGCACGAGCAGCAGCACGACGCCCTGGAAGGCGAGGAAGCCGGCGAGGGTGACCACGAAGGACGGAATGCCGATCTTCGCGACGAGCATGCCGAGCGTGGTGCCGATGACCACACCTGTGGCGACCGCGGCGAGCACCGCGACCCACCAGGGGTAGCCGAGCACGGTGACCACATTGGCCAGCACGGCCGCGCAGACGCCGCTGGCGAAGCCGGCGGAGAGGTCGATCTCGCCGAGCAGCAGCACGAAGACCAGCCCCATCGCGATCAGCGTGACCGCCGCGCCCTGGGTGAAGAGGTTGGCGAAGTTGCCGGCCGACAGGAACGACGACGGCCGCAGGATCGCGAAGACGCTGCAGAGCACGATCAGGCCGAGCACGGCCGGCAACGCGCCGACGTCGCCACCGCGTACCCGACTGAGGTAGTTGCGGACGTGGCCTCCGACGGTCGGCGCCGGTGTGACGGCCGTGGGGCCGTCCTTCCGCACGGCGGTGGTGGTCATCGGACGCCTCCTGAGATCGAGTCGGCCGGCTGCGGGCCGTCGCCGTTGCTGCCCGGGTCGGTGGCGAGGCCGAGCCCGCCCGAGCGCCCGGCGGTGATCAGCTCGACCACCTGGGCGTGGGTGATGTCGGTGGTCTTCACCTGGGCGACCATCTGGCCGAGGTACAGCGCGGCGATCCGGTCGGAGACGGCGAAGACGTCGTTCATGTTGTGCGAGATGAGCACCACGGCCAGGCCGTTGTCGGCGAGGCGGCGGACCAGTTCGAGCACCTGCGCTGTCTGTGCCACGCCGAGCGCCGCGGTCGGCTCGTCGAGGATGACGAGCTTGCTGTTCCACAGCACCGCCTTGGCGATGGCCACGGTCTGGCGCTGGCCGCCGGAGAGGCTGGACACGTGCTGGCGGAGTGAGGTGACGGTGCGGATGGAGAGCCCGGCCAGGGTTTCGGCGGCGAGCTGTTCCATTGTCGGCTCGTCCAGGACGATGCCGCTGCGCTTCTCCCGGCCGAGGAACATGTTCTGCACGATGTCCAGGTTGTCGCAGAGCGCGAGGTCCTGGTAGACGACCTCGATGCCAAGCGTGGCGGCGTCGCGGGGGCTGCCGATGTGCACCGGTTCACCGTTGAACAGGAACTCTCCGGCGTCGGAGGGGTGGATGCCGCTGATGCACTTCACCAGGGTCGACTTGCCGGCGCCGTTGTCGCCGACAAGTGCTGTCACCTCGCCCGGGTGGACGGTCAGGGCGACGTCGCGGAGCACCTGGACGGGACCGAAGCTCTTGTCGATCCCGCGGAGTTCCAGCAGGGGGGTCGCGGACACGGGGGTCTCCTTCTTAAGGGAGGGTCGGGGCCCGTCCGGCGGGCGCCGCCCGGCACGGGAGGGTGCTCCCGTGCCGGGCGGCGGTGGTCGTTCCGGCGGGTACTGCGGCGTCGGTCAGCTGATGCCGGCTTCGGCGCAGAACTTGGCGTAGGCCCCGGTGCAGACCTGCTCCTTGGTCGCGTAGCCGTCGGCGATGACGTCCTTGACGTTGTCCTTGTAGATGGCCTTCGGGGTGAGCAGCACCGAGGGGACGTCGCGGTCACCGTCCTTCACCGACTGGCCGGTGTCCTTCTGCTCGCCCTTGGCCAGCGCGATGGCCAGGTCCGCGGCGGCCTTGGCCTCTTCCCGGACCGCCTTGTAGACGGTCATGCACTGGTCACCGGCGAGGATGTTCTGCAGGCCCTCCACGCTGGCGTCCTGGCCGGTCACCGGCACCTTGCCGTTGATCTTGTTCTTCTTCAGGATCGAGATGGCGGCGTTGCCGAGAGTGTCGTTGGCTGCCAGCACGCCGTCGATCTTGCCCTTGGTCGCGGTGAGCTGCTGCTCGAAGATGGTCGCGGCGGTGGGGCCGTCCCAGCCCGGCACGGCGTCGTCCGGGCCCTTTGTGTATTCGTTGGAGTCGAACTTCGGCTTGAGCACCGAGTCGTAGCCGGCCTTGAACAGGGTGGCGTTGTTGTCGGTGGGGGAGCCGTTCAGGTACGCCACGACGGGGTTCTTGGCGCCCTTCTCGGTCAGGCACTTGGCCAGACCCTCGCCCTGGAGCTTCCCGACGGACTCATTGTCGAAGCTGACGTAGTACTGGGCGGAGCCGCCGAGGGTGAGCCGGTCGTAGTCGATGGTGGCGACGCCCTGCGACTTGGCCTTGTCGAGCACGGCCTTGCCGGTGCCGGAGTCCAGGTTGACGATCATCAGGGCGGTGACGCCGCTGGTGATCATCTGGTCGGCGATGGTCTGGAAGGCGGTCTTGTCGTTCTGGGCGTTCTGGATGTCGTACTGGACGCCGGCGGCCTTGAACGCCTCTTCCAGGAAGCGGCGGTCCGCCGTCTCCCAGCGGGGGGAGGACTTGCTGTCCGGAAGGATCACGCCGATCTTGGGAGTCTTCTTGGAGTCGGCCGAGCCGTTGCCGGAGTCGTCGCTACAGGCTGTCAAGCCGCCGGTCGTGAGCAGGCCCACGGCGGCGATGGTGAGGATCCCCTTACGCATGTGCAGGGTCCTTTCGGAGGTGGGGGAGGTGTTGTTTTGTTGTGTCCGGCAACGTATTTCGCGTCACACCAGCTCCACAAGACCGCGCAGGTCACTAGTTTGTTGGGAGCGATAACAATTCAGCAACGCGACTGTTACTCCCTGGGTATCCCACGGAGCGTTCGACGTAACGACTGTCGTCAGTGGGGTCTGCAACGGCGCGGTACGCGCGTCGGTCAGCGCCACCAGATCCGCCGCGGCCAGTTCGAGTTGCAGACCGCGCCGACCAGCCGAGACGTAGATCGTCGGGAGGCCCAGCGCGGATTCGTCCAGCACTGTGGGCAACCGGCGACGCTAGTCGACCGGCCGGCCGATCAGCACCGTCGGTGCGCCGGCGACCCGGGTGAGCACCAGACTCGCCGCCTCGTCCCCGGCCAGCCGTAGATCCCGTCGGAGCTGCTCCGGGGTGAGCGCCGAACCCCGCTTGAGGATCTCCACCCGGCCCACCCGACGGTCGCGCAACAGCGCCCGCAGGCGCTTGAGCGAGAACGGCAACACGTCGGTGATCTCCAGACAGCGCGCGTACGGGGTGCGGACCGGCTGGTCGGCGTAGAGGTAGGCGATGCTCGGATCGCCCAGGGTGGCGTCCAGGTCGGTGGCCAGTTCGGCGACGAGGTGCGCGCGGACCACCGCCGGATCCGGGTCGTACAGGTAGCGGCGCGGCGGCCCGACCGGCGCCTCGTCGGCACCCGAGCCGGTGAGCTGGTGACGCTGGGCCTCGGAGCCCCGCTGGCGGTAGAGGGTGGCGCGGCGGGGCACCTCCGCCAGCTCGCCGCACCAGAGCGCGGCCTCGACCAGGTCACCGTCCACGCCGACCCACTCGGCCTCCGCGCCGGCCGGGATGAGCGCGTGGTCCAGGCCCGGCGCGACCTTCACCACTGTGCGCGGCACCCGCTCGGCCAGCCCGGTGACGAAGTCCCACGGCGGCGAGTAGGCGCGCGGGTCGAAGATCCGCCGCCCGGTGCCTGTCGCGCGGCGGGCCGGATCGCAGAAGACCCCGTCGACACCTGACACGTCGAACCCGGTCGCGTCGCCGCACTCGACAGTGAACAGCTCGGCCAGCCCGGCCGCCGTGGCGTTGGCGGCGGCCATCGCGGCGGTCGCCGGGTCGGCCTCCACCCCGTACACCCGGATGCCGGCACGGGCGGCGGCCAGCGCGTCGGCCCCGAGCCCGCACCCGAGGTCGGCCAGGGTGCGCACGCCGGCCGCGTGCAGCCGGGCGGCCCGACGGTCGGCGACCACCCGGCGGGTGGCCTGCTCCAGGCCAGGACGGGTGAGGAACATCCCAGCGGCGGCCACGCCGAACTTGCCGACCGCCCGGTGGCGCAGCTCGGCCTGGGTGAGTGCCGCCGCGGCCAACGTCGGCGGCACCCCGGCCGCGCGCAGCGCCGATGCGGCGGCCAGTGGGTCACCGCCGGCCAGCCCGGCCGCCGCCGTGAGCGCGGCCGACCCTTCGGGGGTACGCAGCGCCGCCAGCTGATCGAGATCCACCCGGCCATTGTCCGGGTGAACCCGGAAATCCGGGCTGGCGGGGCGCGACTCGCTGGCACTCTCCTTGACGGAGTGCTAGCCACGGAATAACCTGCGATTAGCACTCTCACCATGAGGGTGCCAGCTTCCGGGTCTCGCGACCCGGGTGCGCACGCCAGGCGGACCGGCACCCGCGACGACGGCACCGCCCGGTGGCATGAGGCAGATTGACGCTGGTCAGCCCCGCTGACCAGCAACGAAACCAGTACCCCAGGAGGGTATGCCCGTGACTACCGCGACCAAGGTTGCGATCAAGCCGCTCGAGGACCGCATCGTGGTCCAGGCGAACGAGGCTGAGACCACCACGGCGTCGGGCATCGTGATCCCCGACACCGCCAAGGAGAAGCCGCAGGAGGGCACCGTCCTCGCTGTGGGCCCGGGGCGCGTCGACGACAACGGCAACCGGGTTCCGGTTGACGTGCAGGTCGGCGACACCGTCCTCTACTCGAAGTACGGCGGCACCGAGGTCAAGTACGCCGGCGAGGAGTACCTGGTGCTCTCCGCCCGCGACGTCCTCGCGGTCATCGAGAAGTAAGCAACCGATCAGTTCCATTGCCCCGGTCCGGCTCGCCGGGCCGGGGCAATGGCGCTTCGAAGGGACATTAATGGCGAAGATCCTGAGCTTCTCGGACGACGCCCGGCACCTGCTGGAGCACGGTGTCAACGCCCTCGCGGACACGGTCAAGGTCACCCTCGGCCCGCGCGGGCGCAACGTCGTCCTGGACAAGAAATTCGGTGCGCCGACGATCACCAACGATGGTGTGACCATCGCCAAGGAGATCGAGCTCACCAACCCGTACGAGAACCTTGGCGCACAGCTGGTCAAGGAGGTGGCGACGAAGACCAACGACGTCGCCGGCGACGGGACCACCACCGCGACCGTGCTGGCCCAGGCGATGGTTCGCGAGGGTCTGCGCAACGTGACCGCCGGAACCAACCCGGCCGGCCTCAAGCGGGGCATCGACGCGGCGGCCACCAAGGTCTCCGAGGCGTTGCTCGGCCGCGCCGCCGAGGTCACCAGCAAGGAGTCGATCGCGAACGTGGCGACGATCTCCGCGCAGGACTCCACGATCGGCGATCTGATCGCCGAGGCGATGGAGCGCGTCGGCCGCGACGGTGTCATCACCGTCGAGGAAGGCTCGATGCTCACCACCGAACTGGACGTGACCGAGGGTCTCCAGTTCGACAAGGGCTTCATCTCGCCGAACTTCGTCACCGACCTGGAGGGTCAGGAGTCCGTCCTTGAGGACGCGTACATCCTGGTCACCACCCAGAAGATCTCGGCGATCGAGGAGCTGCTGCCGCTGCTGGAGAAGGTCCTGCAGAACAGCAAGCCCCTGCTGATCATCGCCGAGGACGTGGACGGCCAGGCGCTCTCCACCCTGGTGGTCAACTCGCTGCGGAAGACCCTCAAGGTCTGCGCGGTCAAGGCCCCGGGCTTCGGTGACCGGCGCAAGGCAATGCTCCAGGACATCGCGATCTCCACGGGCGCCGAGCTGGTCGCCCCGGAGCTGGGCTACAAGCTCGACCAGGTCGGCCTGGAGGTGCTCGGCACCGCCCGGCGCGTCGTGGTCGACAAGGAGAACACCACGATCGTCGACGGCGGTGGCCAGAAGGCCGACGTCACCGACCGGGTCTCCCAGATCCGCAAGGAGATCGAGGCCTCCGACTCCGACTGGGACCGGGAGAAGCTGGCCGAGCGGCTGGCGAAGCTCTCCGGTGGCATCGCCGTCATCAAGGCTGGCGCTGCGACCGAGGTCGAGATGAAGGAGCGCAAGCACCGCATCGAGGACGCCATCGCGGCGACCAAGGCTGCGGTCGAGGAGGGCACTGTGCCCGGCGGCGGCGCCGCCCTGGTGCAGATCCGCTCGGTGCTCGACGACGACCTGGGCTTCACCGGTGACGAGAAGGTCGGCGTCTCGGTCGTGCGCAAGGCGCTCGTCGAGCCGCTGCGCTGGATCGCCCAGAACGCCGGTCACGACGGCTACGTCGTGACGCAGAAGGTCGCCGACCTCGAGTGGGGCAACGGCCTCGACGCCGCCAAGGGCGAGTACGTCGACCTGGTCAAGGCCGGCATCATCGACCCGGTGAAGGTGACCCGCAACGCGGTCACCAACGCCGCCTCGATCGCCGGTCTGCTGCTCACCACGGAGAGCCTCGTGGTGGAGAAGCCGGAGCAGGCCGAGCCGGCCGGCGCCGGTGGGCACGGCCACGGTCACGGCCACCAGCACGGCCCGGGCTTCTGATCCGGTAGCGACACCCCTTCCGGGGCACACCGTCGTACGGCGGTGTGCCCCGGCTCGTTCTTGCGGGCCCGGCTCGTTCTTGCGGGCCCGTAGGTCATTACCGAACGCTGACGTTGTTGGCGACCGGGCGAGATGATCGCGCACACTGGGCCGATGAGCACCACGTCACGGCGGTACGCCGCGTTGGCCGGAATCACCGCCGCCGCCGTCGCGATCGGGATCGCCGAACCGGTCGCGGTGTTGACCGGCCCCCGGTCGGCGCCCCTGGTCGCGGTCGGCGGGGTCATCGTCGACGCCGTCCCCGAGTCGCTGAAGCAACTCGCCATCGACCTCTTCGGCACCGCCGACAAGATCGCGCTGCTGGTCGGCACGGCCCTGTTGCTGGGCGGCTTCGCCGCGCTCCTCGGCGTACTGGCGGTTCGCCGACTGACACTCGGCCTGGCCGGCATCGCCGCGTTCGGCGCCATCGGCGTGGCCGCCGCGTTGACCCGATCCGGCGCGGACCTCGCCGACGCGCTGCCGTCCCTGGTCGGCGCCGGTCTCGGCGCCCTGGTGCTCTGGCTGTTCATCGCCGGCCCGTTCGAGCTGAACCCCTGGTCCTGGTCACCACCCACTCCGCCTGCCAGCCCAGCCTCGCCTGCCGGCCCGGTGTCGCCTGCCGGCCCGGTGTCGCCCACCGGCCCAGTGCCGTCCGCTGGTCCGGTGTCGCCCGCCGGTCCGGTGCCGGTGACTCCCGCTGGGCCGACGGGCGCGGTCGAGCCGGTCGGGCCCGTCGAAGTGGACCCGGAGTCGCGGCGGCGGTTCCTCACCGGAAGCGGGGTGCTGCTCGGCACGGCGGTGGTGGCCGGTCTCGGCGGGCGCTGGCTGGCAGGCCGGCGCGGCGTGTCCGCGGCCCGGGACGCGATCCGCCTGCCCGCGCCTGTCGCCCCCGCACCGGCCGTGCCGGCAGGCGCGGACCTTTCACTGGCCCAGCTCGCCCCGTACGTCACCCCGAACTTCGGTTTCTACCGGATCGACACCGCGCTGGTGGTGCCCCAGGTCGACCCGGACACGTGGCGGCTGCGGATCCACGGGCGGGTCGGCAGGGAGCGCACCTACAGCTACGCGGACCTGCTGGCTCGACCACTGGTCGAGCGGTACGTCACGCTCGCCTGCGTCTCCAACGAGGTGGGTGGGGACCTGATCGGCAACGCCCGCTGGCTCGGCGTACCCCTGCGGGAACTGCTGGACGAGGTCGAGCCCGACGACGACGCCGACCAGGTCGTTGGTCGGTCCGTCGACGGCTGGACCTGCGGCACCCCCACCGCCGCACTGCGCGACGGACGGGACGCGCTGCTGGCCGTGGGAATGAACGGTGAACCGCTACCGGTCGAGCACGGCTTCCCGGTCCGGGTGGTGGTGCCGGGCCTCTACGGCTACGTGTCAGCGTGCAAGTGGGTGACCGAACTGGAGCTGACCCGGTTCGCTGACTTCGACGCGTACTGGGTGCCGCGCGGCTGGTCCCCCCAAGGGCCGATCAAGACCCAGTCGCGGATCGACACGCCCCGGGGGCGCAACCGGCTGACCGCCGGACCGGTGACCGTCGCGGGGGTGGCGTGGGCGCAGCACCGAGGCATCCGCCGAGTCGAGGTACGCGTCGACAACGGCCAGTGGCAGCAGGCCGAGCTGGCGCCAACCGTGTCGGTGGACACCTGGGTGCAGTGGTCCTGGCGCTGGGACGCCACACCGGGCGAACACCGGCTCCAGGTCCGAGCGACGGACGCGACAGGCGAAACCCAAACCGAACGTACGCAGGACGTCGTCCCGGACGGCGCCACCGGCTGGCACACGATCACCGTCAACGTTCGCTGATCCACGGCCCAGCGTCACCACCCGGGTCGACAACAGCCGCTACCCGCGGGCTGCGCCCGCGACGTGCTGTGCGGGTCGGCGGGCTGCGTCCGTGACGTGACCTGCGGGTCGGCGGGCTGCGTCGGGGACCTGTCCTGCGCGCTCCCGCGACTGCCCTGCGGGCCAGCCGACTGACCGGCGATACGGACCGTGCACGCAGATCTTGGACACTTTCCGTTAGCGCAGAACGGAAAGTGTCCAAGATCTGCGGGCGAATCCGGTTGGTCGACGTCATCCGCCTCCGCCGGTGCCAGCGGTCGGTGTCGTGCTGGTTGTGGTGGTGCGGTGGTGCGGGTTCGCGGGTCAGCTGTTCCAGTGCTGGGTGACGAGGTCGGTGGCCTGCTGCTCCCACTGGGCGTAGGCGTCCGGGTAGGCGGAGACCTGGACGGTCTGCGCGGCCTGGGTCAGGGGCAT
>NZ_JAGPXW010000028.1:0-100683 GCF_018070365.1 Micromonospora sp. D93
GGCTTGATCCCTGCGCCGGGCACGGCGGGCCCCCGCCCCCGTCGTGGTTCCGGTTTGTGTGGGGGTGCCGCCACCGCCGATCGGGTGTTGATCTTGGTGGTGAACGGTCGACGGTTGGTGATCTTTTTTGGGGTTGGGGGGTTACCAGCCTCTTGCTTTCCACTGGGGGAGGGCGGGGCGTTCGGCGCCCAGGGTGCTGTCCTTGCCGTGGCCCGGGTAGAACCAGGTGTCGTCCGGCAGGTGGTCGAACAGCTTGTGCTCGACGTCGCCGATCAGCGCCGCGAAGCGCTCCGGGTCCTTGTCGGTGTTGCCCACGCCTCCGGGAAAGAGACTGTCGCCGGTGAACAGGTGCGGGGTGCCGGCCGGGTCGCGGTAGAGCAGCGCGATCGAACCCGGGGTGTGCCCCTTGATGTGGATGACCTCCAGCGCGCAGTCGCCGACCGCCACGGTGTCGCCGTCGGCCAGCCGCTCCGCCTCGATCGGCAGCCCCGTCGCGTCGTCGGCGTGCACCAGCGCCCGGGCGCCGGTCTTGGCGACGACCTCCTCCAGCGCCACCCAGTGATCCATGTGCTGGTGGGTCGTCACCACGGCGGTGAGCCCACCGTCACCGATCAGGTCGAGCAGCCGGGGCGCCTCGTTGGCGGCGTCGATCAGCACCTGGTCACCGGTGCCCGTGCAGCGCAGCAGGTAGGCGTTGTTGTCCATCGGGCCCACCGACAGCTTGCTGATGGTCAGCCCGTCCAGCTCCCGAACCGCCGGTGCGCCGCCGTGCGTGACGTCTCCGCTGTATGTCATGACGTTTCTATATCCATTCCGGTGGGGTAGGCAGGGGACCGTCGGGGGTGACGGAGAGCGGGGCGCCGTCGGCACGGCCGATCAGCCAGGCGGCGAGGTCGCGGGCGGGACCGGCGACGATCGGGGCGCCGACCCGCTCCCCGATCACCACCTCATGCCCGTTGCCGTCGAGGCGAAGCACCACCGATGGCGGTGTCGGCCCCGTTGCGTGATGGCTGGCCGCCTCGCGCAGCAGGCGGTGGGCGAACGTCTCCGACCAGTCCGCCGCCCGATAGTCGGCGGCCAGATCGAGGTGGTGCACCTCGATCTCGCGCAGCCGGCCCCAGACGAGCAGCGCGGCCGGCCACGGGCCCTTCCGCGCCTGCACCGTCGCCGCCCAGGCCTCGGCCGGCATCGCCGCGACCGCCTCGGAGAACAGGTCCGCGGTGCGGCGCAGGTCGTCCAGGTGCGCGGTCGGTGGCCGGTTCGAACCGGCTTCGATGTCCGCCGTGCGGGCCTCCAGCGAGGCGTACATCGGTAGCGCCTCCCCGGTGCGGGCCGCGGTGAGCAGGTTGACGAAGCCGTCGGCGTTGCGGGCCAGATGCGCCAGCACGTGGCCGCGCGTCCAGCCGGGCAGCAACGACGCGGCGGCCAGGTCCACGGCGTCGAAAGAAGCGGCGGTACGGAGTAGTCGGCTGGTGGCCGCGTCCACCTCGCCCATCAGCAGCAGCGGATCCGTGGTCACCCGTCGACCCTAGCGGTCCGCCGCCCGCGCCGTCGCCGGGGAAATCGCTTTCGGCGCGTCGGCGCGCGACCTACCGTCAGCGGCAGACGCGGCACCGGGACATCGGACGGAGGTGGTGATCATGCCGGACGTGGCACGCGTGTTCCGCCATCACCAGCTTCGACACCGATGAGGATGCCATGACGATCGATCTGACCGCGCTCGGCTGGGACGCCGAGCGGACGGCGTACGCCGCGCGCCGCGGCGAGCACCAGCCGGGCCGGGTGGCCCGCGTGGACCGGGGGGTCTGCACGGTGCTCACCGCGCTCGGCCCGGTCCGGGCCAGCCTGGGCGGGGCGGTGCTGACCGCCGCCGCGCGGGACCCGTCCGCGCTGCCCTGCGCCGGGGACTGGGTGCTGCTCACCCATTGGCCGGACCGCCGCGTCACAGCGGAGGCGGTGCTGCCGCGGCGGGCCGCGCTGATCCGGCGTACCGCCGGCAAGGACGCCAGCGGCCAGGTGTTGGCCGCCAACCTCGACGCCGCCGCAGTGGTCGAGCCGGTGCACCCCGAGCCGGATGTGGGCCGGATCGAGCGGCTGCTCTCCCTGGTCCACGAGTCCGGCGCCCGGCCACTGGTCGTGCTGACCAAGGCGGACCTCGCGGCTGACCCGACCGCGTTGGCCCGCCAGTTGGCCGCTGTCGCTCCCGGGGTGCCGGTGCTGCCGGTCAGCGCCGAACGTGGCCTCGGGCTGGACCCGCTGCGCGCCGAGGTGGCGCCCGGCCGCACGCTCGGCCTGCTCGGCCCGTCCGGTGCTGGCAAGTCGAGCCTGGTCAACGCCCTCGTCGGGGCGGTGATGATGCCCACCCAGGCGATCCGGCGCGTCGATGGCAAGGGTCGGCACACCACCACCTGGCGGGCTCTCGTACCCATCCCCGGTGGCGGCGCGGTGATCGATACGCCCGGCGTGCGGGCGGTCGGCCTGCTGGACGGCGCGGCCGGGCTCGACCGGGCGTTCGCCGACATCGTCGGGCTGGCCGAGGGCTGCCGGTACGCCGACTGCGGCCACGACGGCGAGCCCGCGTGCGCGGTCCGGGAGGCGCTGCACACCGGCGAGCTCTCCACCCGCCGGTGGGAGAGCTGGCGGCGGTTGCAGGGTGAGGTGACCCACGAGAGCCGACGGCGGGAGGCCCGGGTGGCTGCGGAGCGGCGCGGTGGGTGGCGTTCGGCCCGCCGTCGGGCGGCCCGTCCGCCGACGCCGGGGGGTTACTGACCGAGCGCCTACCGGTGCCGGGCCGGCGGGCTTTCGGAGGGCGCGGCCGACCGGGCTGAGCTGGGGGAATGTGCGGGCGGGGGAAACTGTCATACCTCGGGGCTAGAGTTGCCGAGGCGTGTTTTCCGCGCCCGCACGACCGCTCAAGACCACCCAGAGCGGGACACATCCTTCGCTTCGTCTTCTCCCGGGAGTACACGCACCGTGGCCGACCGACTGATCATCCGTGGCGCGCGCGAGCACAACCTGCGTGACGTCAGTCTCGACCTGCCCCGGGACGCACTCATCGTGTTCACCGGGCTGTCCGGGTCGGGCAAGTCGAGCCTGGCCTTCGACACGATCTTCGCCGAGGGGCAGCGCCGCTACGTCGAGTCGCTCTCGTCGTACGCCCGGCAGTTCCTCGGCCAGATGGACAAGCCAGACGTCGACTTCATCGAGGGCCTGAGCCCGGCCGTCTCGATCGACCAGAAGTCCACCTCGCGTAACCCGCGTTCGACGGTCGGCACCATCACCGAGGTCTACGACTACCTGCGCCTGCTCTACGCCCGCATCGGTGAGCCGCACTGTCCGGTCTGTGGCGAGCGCATCTCGCGGCAGAGCCCGCAGCAGATCGTCGACCGGGTCCTCGCGATGGCCGAGGGCACCAAGTTCATGGTGCTGGCCCCGGTGGTCCGTGGCCGCAAGGGCGAATACGTCGACCTCTTCGCCGAGCTGCAGGCCAAGGGCTATGCCCGGGCCCGGGTCGACGGCGTGGTGCACCCGCTGACCGAGCCGCCGAAGCTCAAGAAGCAGGAGAAGCACACCATCGAGGTGGTGATCGACCGGCTCACCGTCAAGCCGAGCGCCAAGCAGCGGCTCACCGACTCGGTCGAGGCCGCCCTGGGCCTGTCCAGCGGCCTGGTCCTGCTCGACTTCGTCGACCTTCCCGAGGACGACCCGGACCGCGAGCGCCGCTACTCCGAGCACCTGGCCTGCCCCAACGACCACCCGCTCGCCATCGAGGATCTCGAGCCTCGGGTCTTCTCCTTCAACGCGCCCTACGGCGCCTGCCCGGAGTGCACCGGCCTGGGCACCAAGAAGGAGGTCGACCCGGAGCTGCTGGTCCCCGACCCGGAGCGCAGCCTGCGTGAGGGCGCCATCCAGCCCTGGTCCACCGGGCACAACCTGGAATACTTCCTGCGCCTGCTGGAGGCGCTCGGCGAGGCTCAGCACTTCGACATCGACACCCCGTGGCGGGCGTTGCCGGCGCGGGCGCAGAAGACGATCCTGCACGGCTCCGACGATCAGGTGCACGTGCGCTACCGCAACAAGTACGGCCGTGAGCGCTCCTACTACACCGGCTTCGAGGGCGTGGTGCAGTGGATCGAGCGCCGGCACTCCGACACCGAGTCCGAGTGGTCGCGCGACAAGTACGAGGGCTACATGCGTGACGTGCCGTGCGCGGCGTGCGGCGGCGCCCGGCTCAAGCCCGAGGTGCTCGCTGTCACGTTGGCCGGCAAGAGCATCGCCGAGGTCTGCAACCTGTCCGTGGGGGAGTG
This sequence comes from Micromonospora sp. D93, assembly GCF_018070365.1. Taxonomy (NCBI): domain Bacteria; kingdom Bacillati; phylum Actinomycetota; class Actinomycetes; order Micromonosporales; family Micromonosporaceae; genus Micromonospora; species Micromonospora sp. D93. The sequence continues at coordinate 4,308 of NZ_JAGPXW010000028.1, forward strand.
CGCCGACCTGCTCGCCGGCATCGAGCTGACCGACCGGCAGAAGATGATTGCCGAGCGGGTCCTCAAGGAGATCAACGCTCGACTGCGGTTCCTGCTCGACGTCGGCCTCGACTACCTCTCCCTGGATCGGCCGGCCGGCACGCTGTCCGGCGGTGAGGCACAGCGCATCCGGCTGGCCACCCAGATCGGCTCCGGCCTGGTGGGCGTGCTCTACGTGCTCGACGAGCCGTCGATCGGGCTGCACCAGCGTGACAACCACCGGCTGATCGAGACCTTGATCCGGCTGCGCGGGCTGGGCAACACGCTGATCGTGGTGGAGCACGACGAGGACACCATCCGCACCGCCGACTGGATCGTCGACATCGGGCCCGGCGCGGGCGAGCACGGCGGCAAGATCGTGCACAGCGGCTCGGTGCCGGCGCTGCTGAAGAACAAGGAGTCGATCACCGGGGCGTACCTGTCCGGTCGACGGTCGATCCCGACGCCGACGGGTCGCCGCCCACAGGACCCGGCCCGGGAGTTGGTGGTGCACGGCGCGCGGGAGCACAACCTGCGCAACCTGACCGTCTCGTTCCCGCTGGGCCAGCTGATCGCGGTCACCGGGGTCAGCGGCTCGGGCAAGTCGACGCTTGTCAACGACATCCTGTACGCGGTGCTGGCCAACCAGATCAACGGCGCCCGGCTGGTGCCCGGCCGGCACACCCGGGTCTCCGGTCTGGAGCACGTGGACAAGGTCGTCGGCGTGGACCAGTCGCCGATCGGCCGGACGCCGCGCTCCAACCCGGCCACCTACACCGGTGTCTGGGACCACGTCCGCAAGCTGTTCGCCGAGACGACCGAGGCGAAGGTGCGCGGGTACGGCCCGGGGCGGTTCTCGTTCAACGTCAAGGGCGGGCGCTGCGAGGCGTGCTCGGGTGACGGCACCATCAAGATCGAGATGAACTTCCTGCCCGACGTGTACGTCCCCTGCGAGGTCTGCAAGGGCGCCCGGTACAACCGGGAGACCCTGGAGGTGCACTACAAGGGCAAGACCGTCTCGGACGTGCTGGAGATGCCGATCGAGGAGGCCGCCGAGTTCTTCTCCCCCATCCCGGCCATCCACCGGCACCTCAAGACGCTCGTCGACGTCGGCCTGGGCTACGTCCGCCTCGGTCAGCCCGCGCCGACCCTCTCCGGCGGTGAGGCGCAGCGGGTCAAGCTCGCCTCCGAGCTGCAGAAGCGCTCCACCGGGCGGACGGTCTACGTGCTCGACGAGCCGACCACCGGTCTGCACTTCGAGGACATCCGCAAGCTGCTGATGGTGCTGGAGGGGCTTGTCGACAAGGGCAACACGGTGATCACCATCGAGCACAACCTCGACGTGATCAAGACGGCGGACTGGCTGATCGACATGGGTCCCGAGGGCGGCCACCGCGGCGGCACCGTGCTCGCCACCGGCACTCCCGAGGAGGTCGCCGAGGTGGCGGAGAGCCACACCGGCGAGTTCCTGCGCCAGGTGCTCAAGCTCGACGGCGAGGCCAAGGGTGCGGCTGCCGCCACCACCCGGGCCGCCAAGGCCAACGGCGCGACCAAGACACGGGCCAGCCGTAAGGTGCCGGCCGGCGCACGCTGATCTCTCGGTACGTGTTCGCGGGGCGGGTCGGTTGACGACCCGCCCCGTCCCATTTGCCGGTCGGACGAATGCCGCCGTGAACCATCCGGCACAGTTGCCCGTGTGGAGAAGTGTGGCCGGCTCTTGACCGGCCCAGCGGGCTAGAGAGAGGCGAGGCATGAGTGACGATCAGGCACTGACCGGTCCGGGTACGCAGACACGTCGTACCCTGCTCACCGGCGTCGGGGCGGTCGGCGCGGCCGTCGTCCTGGCTGCCTGCGGCAGCGACGACGGTGGCAGCGGCAGTGACGCACCCACAAGTGGTGGTCCCGCCGTGCCCAGCACCGGCGACGCCGGCGGCGGCGACCGGCAGAAAGCCCAGTCGTTGGCCACCACCGCCGACATCCCGGTCGGAGGCGGCAAGGTCCTCGCCGCCGAGGGTGTGGTCATCACCCAGCCCGCGGCGGGCCAGTTCAAGGGCTTCAGCCCGATCTGTACGCACCAGAACTGCCCGGTGACGAACGTCGACGGCGGCACCATCAACTGCACCTGCCACGGCAGCAAGTTCTCGATCGAGGACGGCTCGGTGAAGGCCGGCCCGGCCACCAAGCCGCTGCCGCCCAAGAACATCAAGGTCACCGGCGACCAGATCTCGCTGGCCTGATCCGACCCGGGCTGGCCCGGCCGCCTTTCGCTGACCGGTCGGCCCGGCGTCGCAGGATCGACTCGCGTTTCCGGAAGTCGGGGTGTTGGCGGTGTGCCGACACCCCGACTTCCGGGACGCCGAGTGGATCACGCGCCTGCGGTGGGCTGTCGGTGCTGCGGACTACGCTTGTTGGCGTGGCTGACCCCTCGACCTACCGCCCCGCACCCGGCACCATCCCGGAGCTACCGGGGGTCTACCGCTTCCGCGACGGCACCGGCCGGGTGATCTACGTCGGCAAGGCGCGAAATCTGCGCAGCCGACTCAACTCCTACTTCGGCGACGTCTGGAACCTGCACGAGCGCACCCGGCAGATGGTCACCACCGCCGAGTCGGTGGACTGGATCACCGTCGGCACCGAGGTCGAGGCGCTCCAGCAGGAGTTCACCTGGATCAAGCAGTACGACCCCCGCTTCAACGTCCGCTACCGCGACGACAAGTCGTACCCCTATCTCGCCGTGACCCTCGACGAGGAGTACCCACGGCTGCAGGTGATGCGCGGCGCCAAGCGCAAGGGCGTGCGTTACTTCGGTCCCTATTCACACGCCTGGGCCATCCGGGAGACCCTCGACCTGCTGCTGCGGGTGTTCCCCGCGCGCACGTGCTCCGCCGGGGTGTTCAAGCGGGCCGGCCAGGTCGGTCGTCCCTGCCTGCTGGGCTACATCGGCAAGTGCTCGGCGCCGTGCGTCGGCACCGTCTCCGCCGACGAACACCGGGCCATCGTCGACGGGTTCTGCGACTTCATGGCCGGGCGCACCGACACCATGGTCCGCAAGATCGAACGCGAGATGACCGAGGCGAGCGAGCAACTGGAGTTCGAGCGGGCCGCCCGGCTACGCGACGACGTGGCCGCGCTGCGCCGGGCCATGGAGAAGCAGACAGTGGTGCTCGGCGACGGCACCGACGCGGACGTCGTCGCGTTCGCCGACGACCCACTCGAGGCGGCCGTGCAGGTCTTCCACGTCCGCGACGGCCGGGTCCGTGGCCAGCGCGGCTGGGTGGTGGAGAAGACCGAGGATCTGACCACCGGGGACCTGGTGCACCACTTCTGCACCCAGGTGTACGGCGGCGAGCACGGCGAGACCGACGTGCCCCGGGAACTGCTGGTCCCCGAGCTGCCCGCGGACGCCGACGCGCTGGCCGAATGGCTCTCCAACCATCGAGGCAGTCGGGTCTCGCTGCGGGTGCCGCAGCGTGGCGACAAACGCTCACTGATGGAGACGGTGGAGCGCAACGCCAAGGACGCGCTGGCCCGGCACAAGCTCAAGCGCTCCGGTGACCTGACCACCCGGGGCAAGGCACTGGACGAGATCAGCGAGGCGCTGGGCATGAGCACCTCGCCGCTGCGCATCGAGTGTTTCGACATCTCCCAGATCCAGGGCACCGACGTGGTCGCCAGCATGGTGGTCTTCGAGGACGGGTTGCCCCGCAAGAGCGAGTACCGGCGGTTCATCGTCCGGGGCGCCACCGACGACCTCTCCGCGATGTCCGAGGTGCTCCGCCGCCGCTTCGCCCGCTACCTGGACGCCAGGGCCGAGACGGGCGAGGTGGGCGTCGAGTCGGCCGACGACGCGGCCGCCCCTGAGGACGCGGTCGAACCGCAGGTCGGTGTCCTGATCGATCCGACCACCGGCCGGCCCCGAAAATTCGCGTACCCGCCGCAGCTGGTGGTCGTCGACGGCGGCGCCCCACAGGTCGCGGCCGCCGCGCAGGCCCTCGCCGACCTGGGCATCGACGACGTGGCCCTGTGCGGGCTGGCCAAGCGGCTGGAGGAGGTGTGGCTCCCGGACGACGAGTTCCCCGTCATCCTCCCGCGCACCTCGGAGGGGCTCTACCTGCTGCAACGGGTGCGTGACGAGGCGCACCGGTTCGCCATCACCTTCCATCGGCAGCGCCGCTCCAAGCGGATGACCGAGTCGGCACTGGACCACGTACCCGGCCTCGGCGAGGTGCGACGCAAGGCGCTGCTGCGGCACTTCGGCTCGCTCAAGCGACTCTCGGCCGCAACCGTCGAAGAGATCACCGAGGTGCCGGGGGTTGGTCGGCGCACCGCCGAGGCGATCCTGGCCGCCCTCGACAAGGACACAAAGGCCGGCGACAGCGCGGAGGCGAAGCCCACCACCTGAGCACTTGTCGGCGCTCGCCCGGCTGAACAGCTCACGCAGACGGTCCTCGCTCGCCCGATGATGGGCGGTCGCGGCCGGGCATGATCGTGCTCGATCCTGGATGTAGTGGCCTCGTTGCGCTGGGAGGGGCCTGTTTCCTGGATCGAGCACGATCATGCGGGCCGCGAGGTTCCGTATGGCGCGCTGCCCCTGGCCGGGCCGGCCGTGCGGCGCGGCTGCCCCGTGCGTCGGGCCGATCCGTGCCCCGCCCCGTCCCGCCTTCGACCGGTCCGGGCGCGCGAACGGGGCGGGCGGGCATGATCGACTCGGCTTTCATGATGTCGGGGTCTCCCCGGCGCCCGGACACCGCGACTTTCAGGAACCCGAGTGGATCGCGTCGCCGTGGCCGCCGTGTCGGGTTCGGTGGGCCGGTAGTGTGCGTGGTTTGTCGGGTTTGGCCTCACTGTCGGGTGGTCGGAGCCACCCCCGTGGCGGAATCGGCGGCCGGGCCGGGTCGTTATACCTGGCAGACCACCGCACCAGTCCGGGTCACGGCGCGCGGGCCTCGCCGGGAAACAGTCGCCGGGCCCTCCCGCCGGGAACATCCGGCAGGCCACCCCGGTTACATCCCCCGCACCGTCGAGCACCACGACGGCCCGGGCATGGCAGCCGCCGGGAACATCTGGCAGGCCGCCTCGGTTACATCCCCCGCACGGCCGAGTACCACAACGGCCCACCCCCTGCGGGTAGGCGGAATTACCCGCCACCGCGAACGGTTACACCCTGTCCCGACGCCGACCCCTTTTTCCGCGGGTCGCCGGGCGCAAATCTTTCCCGCACCACCACACCCCCCGAGGTGGTGCGGGCACCCCCGATGCAGAGGAGCACGCCACCATGCGTACCGATCTGATCCGTAAGACCGCCCTCACCGCCGCTGGTCTCGCCTTCACCGGCGGCGCCATCGCCGGCCCCGTCACCACCGCCTTCGCCGCCCCCAGCGGCAAGCCGGCCACCCAGACCCAGACCGACCGCAAGGGCCACGGCGACCGGGAACTCGGCGTGCGCTACGAAGCCCAGCCGAACTTCTACTACTGCGGCCCCGCCGCCACCCGAAACGCCCTGTCCGTGCAGGGCAAGAACATCAACGTCGACGACATGGCCAAGGAAATGGGCACCACCGAAGCCGGCACCAACTCCATCAACGACATCACCCCCGTCCTGAACAAGGAAACCGGCAAGACTGACGCCTACCGGTCCGTAGAAATCAGCACCCCCGACGCCGACGCGAAGCAGACCGACACCCTGCGCGCCGACATCGTCCGCACCGTCGACGACGGTAGGGCCGTGGTCGCGAACATCGCCGGCACCAGCACCGACACCGTCGGCACCACCCACTCCTACCAGGGCGGGCACTACATCAGCGTCGTCGGCTACCACGACAACGGCAACACCGTCACCATCGCCGACTCCGCCGACCCCAACCAAGCCGCCTACCAGATCACCGTCGAGCACCTCGCCGACTGGATCGCCACCCGCGGCTACGCCACCAGCTGACACCCAACACCACACACGAAGCGAAGGGCCGGACCCCACCACAGGGGCCCGGCCCTTCGGCATGACCTCAGTCGGTGGCGAGGACGGCCAGGATCTGCTCGCCGTACTTGGCGAGTTTGTTCTCGCCGACCCCGCTGACGCGGGACAGGTCGGCCAGGGTGCTGGGCGCGTCGCTGGCGATCTGTCGCAGGGTGGCATCGTGGAAGATCACGTACGCCGGGACGCCCTGCTCTTTCGCGCTCGTCGCACGCCAGCCGCGCAGCCGCTCGAACAACGAGGCGGCGGCCGGGGTCAGTTCGGCGACGACTGTGGACGAGCCGCGCGGCTTCGATGAGCGGCTCGATGCCGGCTTCTCCGGTTCGCGGCGGAGGGTGACCGTGCGGCGGCGACCGAGGACGTCGGCGCTCGCCTCGGTCAGCACCAGGGTGCCGTAGTCGCCCTCCACGGCGAGGAGCCCCTCGGCGAGCAGTTGCCGGACCACGCCCCGCCACTCGGCCTCGCCGAGCTCGGAGCCGATGCCGAAGACGGTCAGGGAGTCGTGACCGTACTGGCTGATTTTGTCGTTCTGTTTGCCGAGCAGGATGTCGATGCAGTGCCCGGCGCCGAAGCGCTGGTTGCGTTCGCGGTCGAGGCGGAAGACGGCGGACAGCAACTTCTGGGCGGCGACGGTGCCGTCCCAGGACTCGGGTGGGGTGAGGCAGGTGTCGCAGTTGCCGCAGGCGGCCGTTGTCGTCTCGCCGAAGTATTCGAGCAGTTGGACCCGCCGGCAGCGCACCGTCTCGCAGAGGGCGAGCATGGCGTCCAGGTGCGCGGCTAGGTTGCGGCGGTGGGCGAGGTCGCCATCGGAGGTCTCGATCATCTTGCGTTGCTGGACCACGTCCTGCAGCCCGTACGCGAGCCAGGCGGTGGACGGCAGGCCGTCGCGGCCGGCGCGGCCGGTTTCCTGGTAGTAGCCCTCGACGGATTTGGGCAGGTCGAGGTGGGCGACGAAGCGGACGTCGGGCTTGTCGATGCCCATGCCGAAGGCGATGGTGGCCACCATGACCAGGCCGTCTTCCCGCAGGAAACGCTGTTGGTTGCGAGCGCGGGTGCCCGCGTCCAGCCCGGCGTGGTACGGCAGCGCGGCGACCCCGTTGGCGGTGAGGAACTCCGCCGTCTTGTCGACCGAGGCCCGGGACAGGCAGTAGACGATGCCGGCGTCGCCGGGGTGCTCGTCGCGCAGCAGGGTCAGCAGTTGCTTGCGGGGCTCGCGTTTGGGCACGATCCGGTACTGGATGTTGGGCCGGTCGAAGCTGGCCACGAAGTGCCGAGCGTCGTCGAGGTTGAGTCGGGTCGCGATTTCGGTGCGGGTGGCGCTGGTCGCGGTGGCGGTCAGCGCGATGCGGGGGACCTCGGGCCAGCGTTCGTGCAGCATCGACAGGGCGAGGTAGTCGGGGCGGAAGTCGTGCCCCCACTGGGACACGCAGTGCGCCTCGTCGATCGCGAAGAGGGAGATGCGCCCCCGGTCGAGCAGGGCGAGGGTGGACCGGACGCCGAGCGCCTCCGGGGCCAGGTAGAGCAGGTCCAACTCGCCGGCGACGAAGGCGGCTTCCACCCGCCGTCGGGCGTCCAGGGTCTGGGTCGAGTTGAGGAAGCCGGCGCGGACGCCGACCGCGGTGAGGGCGTCGACCTGGTCCTGCATGAGCGCGATCAGCGGGGACACGACGACGGCGACCCCGTCGCGGACCAGGGCCGGGATCTGGTAGCACAGGGACTTGCCACCACCGGTGGGCATCAGCACCAGTGCGTCGCCGCCGGCGACCACATGGTCGATCACGTCCTGCTGGAAACCACGGAACGCGTCGTAGCCGAAGACCCGGCCCAGCACGTCCAGGGCGTCGGAAGCGGCACGCAGGTCGGTGGGAGAAGCCATCCGGGGAGTCTACGAGCCGACGCCGACAGCGCCCGTCCGGCGCACCCGGGTCGGGTGGTCCGGACGGGCGACGCGGTCAGCCGGGCTGGTGGGCTCGGTGTCGGGGGAGCGACCGTCGACATGGTCCGCAGGCACCGTCCGGCCACGGGTGCCGGGCCACGACCCGGCGGCGGGATAGAGTCGCTGATTGACCAATCGCGGCCGAGGGCGGCCGCGGCGCCACGGCTTGGGGGTACGGGTGAGCGAGGCGCGCACAACCGGTGACCGGATCGACGGCCCGGATGCCAATGACGAGCAGCTGGCGGCCGAGTCGGAGACCACCCTCGTGGTGGTCACCGGCCTCTCCGGGGGCGGCCGAAGCACTGTCGCCCGGGCGTTGGAAAACGTCGGCTACTACGTCGTGGACAACCTGCCACAGGCCCTGATGCTGGACATGGCCGAGTTGGCGTTCAAGGCGGGCGGCGCGGCCCGGCGTACCGCGATGGTGCTGGACGTGCGGTCGCGGGCCTTCTCGACGGACCTGGCCGGGGCGATCCGGGAGCTCAAGGAACGCGGGTTCTCGCCCCGGGTGGTCTTCGTCGACGCCGACGACGAGGTGCTGATCCGGCGGTTCGAGAGCGTTCGGCGTTCGCACCCGTTGCAGGGTGACGGGCGGCTGGCCGACGGCATCGCCGTGGAGCGCGGTCTGCTGGAGGAGGCGCGCGACCAGGCCGACGTGATCATCGACACCAGCCACCTGAACGTCAACCAGCTTCGGCGGCGCATCGAGGAGCTGTTCGGCGGCGAGGACGCCCGCCGGCTGCGGGTCACCGTGCTGTCGTTCGGCTTCAAGTACGGCCTGCCGCCGGACGCCGATTTCGTGTTGGACGCCCGCTTCCTGCCGAATCCGTACTGGGTGCCGGAGTTGCGGGAGCACACCGGGCGGGAGGAGGCGGTCAGCGCGTACGTGCTGGGCCAGGAGGGCGCGGACGCCTTCGTCGCCTCGTACGCCGACCTGGTCAACGCCACCACGAGCGGCTTCGAGCGGGAGGGCAAGCGGTACCTCACGGTCGCCGTGGGCTGCACCGGCGGCAAGCACCGCAGCGTGGCCATCGCCGAGGAGTTGGCCAGCCGACTGCGTCACTCCGGGCTGGCGGCGAACGCCCAGCACCGCGACCTGGGGCGGGAATGACGGCCCGGCGGGTGGTGGCGTTCGGCGGCGGGCACGGGCTGTCCGCCTCGTTGCGGGCGCTGCGCCACTGCGCTCCCGAACTCGACCTCGACATCACCGCGGTGGTGACTGTGGGTGACGACGGCGGCTCCAGTGGTCGGCTGCGGGCCGAGCGGGGTGGCCTGCCGCCGGGAGATCTGCGCCAGGCGCTTGTGGCGTTGGCCGGGGATCACCCGGCCACCCGGCGCAGCGCCGGGCTGTTCCAGCACCGCTTCGCCGCCGTACCGGTGGGCGTACCTCGATCGGGGGCGACCGACGGGAGCCCGGCGGTGGGCGACGACCCGGACCGGGACGGCGTGGCCCCGCGCGGCACCGACGGGGCGTCGGCCGGCACCGACGGGGCGTGGGCCGGCGGGGCGTCGGCCGGCACCGACGGTCTGACCGGGCACGCGGTGGGCAACCTGGTGCTCTGCGGCCTTATGGAGCTGCTCGGCGACCCGGTGGCCGCGCTGGAGCACGCCGGCGCGATGCTCGGCGCCGTCGGCCGGGTGTTGCCGATGTCCCGCCAACCGGTCGGCATCGAGGCTCGGGTACGCGGCGTCGACCCGGCCGCCCCCGACGAGGTGCGTACGGTGAGTGGCCAGCACCAGGTGGCCGTCACCACCGGGCGGGTCGAGTCGCTGCGGCTCACCCCGAGCGCCCCACCGGCCTGCGCCGAGGCCATCGAGGCGATCCGGGCAGCCGATTGGTTGATCTTCGGGCCGGGCAGCTGGTACACGAGTGTGCTTCCGCACCTGCTGGTGCCGCAGTTGGCCGACGCGATCGTGTCCACCTCGGCGCGGCGGCTGGTCACGCTGAACCTCGCCGCGGAGAAGGAAACCCTCGGGCTTTCGGTCGCCGACCATCTCGCGGCCCTGCACTGGTACCTGCCCGAGCTCAAGGTGGATCTTGTGCTCGCCGATGCCAAGGCGGTGGGTGACCCCGAACCGGTCGAACGTGCGGCAGAATCGCTGGGTGCCCGCCTGGTCCTCGCCCCCGTCGCCGTTGTCGACGGGACTCCCCGCCATGATCCGGCTGCCCTGGGCGCCGCGCTGGTGCCTGTACTGGGTGCCGATCGTTAGACACGTACGTAATCTCCGGCGACACGCCGGAACAGGTCCGTGAGGGGACGCACAATGGCGATGACGGCCGCGGTCAAGGACGAGCTGAGTCGGGTCGACGTGCCCAAGCCCTGCTGCCGACGGGCGGAGATGGCCGCTTTGCTGCGCTTCGCCGGCGGGCTGCACATCGTCTCCGGCCGCGTGGTGGTGGAGGCTGAACTGGACACCGGGGCGGTGGCCCGGCGGCTGCGCCGGGAGATCGCCGAGGTCTACGGCTACCCCAGCGAGATCCACGTGCTGGCCTCCGGTGGGCTGCGCAAGGGCAGCCATTTCATCGTGCGGGTGGTCAAGGACGGCGAGGCCCTCGCGCGGCAGACCGGCCTGCTCGACGTGCGGGGTCGCCCGGTGCGGGGGCTGCCCCCGCACGTGGTGGCGGCGAACGTCTGCTGCGCGGTCTCCGCGTGGCGGGGCGCGTTCATGGCCCACGGCTCGCTCACCGAGCCCGGCCGCTCCAGCGCGCTGGAGATCACCTGCCCGGGGCCGGAGTCGGCGTTGGCGCTTGTCGGCGCGGCCCGCCGCATCGGCATCACCGCGAAGAACCGCGAGGTACGCGGGGTGGACCGGGTGGTCGTCAAGGACGGTGACGCGATCGCCGCGCTGCTCACCCGGATCGGCGCCCACTCCAGCGTGCTGGCCTGGGAGGAGCGTCGGGTACGCCGCGAGGTGCGGGCCACCGCCAACCGGCTCGCCAACTTCGACGACGCCAACCTGCGCCGCTCGGCGCGGGCGGCGGTCGCCGCCGCCGCCCGGGTCACCCGCGCGCTGGAGATCCTCGCCGACGAGGCGCCCAACCACCTGACCGACGCCGGGCGGCTGCGCCTGGAGCACCGGCAGGCGTCGCTGGAGGAGTTGGGTGCCCTGGCCGACCCCCCGCTGACCAAGGACGCCATCGCGGGGCGGATCCGCCGGCTCCTCGCGCTGGCCGACAAGCGGGCCCGCGACCTCGGCATCCCGGATACGGAAGCAGCCGTCACGCCCGACATGCTCGTGGTCTGATAGGACGGTGGGGCCGCACGGTGCGCCCGGGAGCACGACCCGGCGCAGCGTGGTCTCGCACGCTCGGATAGGGTCGCTGAGTACGGCAAGGGGGCCGACACCGGCACTTCTCGTCGTGCCCACCGCCTCGGGGCGGTCAGGTCCTCAGACCGCGCGGCGGGGTGGCCGAGTTGAACCGTCGACGGCCGGCTCCAACGGTCGGCGCACACCATTCCCGCCGGCCCGTTGTCTGAAGCCGGCGGACCAGAACGCGAGGAGATGGGACCTGTGACCACCCGGGTTGGCATCAACGGCTTTGGCCGAATCGGCCGTAACTTCTTCCGGGCAGTGCTGGCGTCTGACGCCGACATCGAGATCGTGGCGGTGAACGACCTGACCGACAACGCCACGCTCGCCCACCTGCTCAAGTACGACAGCATCCTCGGTCGCCTGCCCTTCGAGGTCAAGGCCACCGCCGACGAGATCACCGTCGGTGGCAAGACCATGAAGGCGTACGCCGAGAAGGACCCGTCGAAGCTGCCGTGGGGCGAGGTCGGCGCCGACGTCGTCATCGAGTCGACCGGCTTCTTCACCGACGCCACCAAGGCCAAGGCGCACGTCGACGGCGGGGCCAAGAAGGTCATCATCTCCGCCCCGGCGAAGAACGAGGACGTCACCGTCGTCATGGGTGTCAACCACGACACCTACGACCCGGCGAAGCACACCATCATCTCCAACGCCTCGTGCACCACCAACTGCCTCGCCCCGATGGCGAAGGTCCTGCACGACACGTTCGGCATCCAGCACGGTCTGATGACGACGATCCACGCGTACACCCAGGACCAGAACCTTCAGGACGCGCCGCACTCGGACCTGCGTCGGGCCCGGGCCGCCGCGCTGAACATCGTGCCGACCTCGACCGGCGCCGCCAAGGCGATCGGTCTGGTCCTGCCGGACCTCAAGGGCAAGCTCGACGGGTACGCCCTGCGGGTGCCGATCCCGACCGGCTCGGTCACCGACCTCACCGTCAACGTGGGTCGCGAGACCACCGTGGACGAGGTCAACGCCGCGCTGAAGGCCGCCGCGGACGGCCCGCTCAAGGGCATCCTGGTCTACAACGAGGACCCGATCGTCTCCACCGACATCGTGACCGACCCGGCGTCGTGCATCTTCGACGCGCCGCTGACCAAGGTCGTCGGCAACCAGGTCAAGGTCGTCGGCTGGTACGACAACGAGTGGGGCTACTCCAACCGGCTGGTCGACCTGGTCAAGTTGGTCGGTTCGTCGCTGTGAGCGCGAGGAGTGAGCTTGCGAGCCCCGCAGTCGCGAACGGAAGGCTAGCTCTGTGAGTGCCCTCCGGACCCTCGACGACCTGCTCGCCGAGGGGGTGTCGGGTCGGCGCGTGCTGGTGCGCGCCGACCTGAACGTCCCGCTCGACAAGCAGACCGGTGCCATCACTGATGACGGCCGGATCCGCGCGGTGCTGCCGACCCTCGGCGCGCTGGTCGAGGCCGGCGCGAAGGTGGTCGTCTGCTCGCACCTGGGCCGCCCGAAGGGCGCTCCGGACCCGCAGTTCAGCCTGGGCCCGGTCGCCGGGCGGCTCGGTGAGCTGCTCGGCGCGCCTGTGCACTTCGCCACCGACACCGTTGGTGATTCCGCCCGCTCCACAGTGGCCGGGCTGGCCGACGGTCAGGTCGCCCTCCTGGAGAACCTGCGCTTCAACGCCGGTGAGACCAGCAAGGACGAGGCCGAGCGGGGTGCCTTCGCCGACCACCTCGCCGCGTTCGGAGACGCGTACGTGGACGACGCGTTCGGCGCCGTGCACCGCAAGCACGCCAGCGTCTTCGACGTACCGGCCCGGTTGCCGCACGTCGCGGGCCGGCTGGTGCTGCGTGAGGTCGAGGTCCTCTCCAAGCTCACCGCTGACCCGGAGCGCCCGTACGTGGTGGTGCTCGGTGGGTCGAAGGTGTCCGACAAGCTCGCCGTGATCGAGGCTCTGCTGCCCACTGTCGACCGGCTGCTCATCGGTGGCGGGATGTGCTTCACCTTCCTGAAGGCCCAGGGCCTGGAGGTGGGCACCTCGCTGCTGGAGAAGGACATGGTCGAGACCTGCCGCAACCTGCTGGAGCGGTCCGGCGGCAAGATCATGCTCCCGGTCGACGTGGTGGTCGCGGACGCGTTCGCTCCGGACGCGGCGCACGACACGGTCCGGGTCGACGGCATCCCGAGCCACCGGCTCGGCCTGGATGTCGGCCCGGAGACGGTGGCCGGCTTCAGCGCCGCGCTGTCCCAGGCGAAGACGATCTTCTGGAACGGCCCGATGGGCGTGTTCGAGATGCCGGCGTTCGCGGCGGGCACCCGGGGGATCGCCGAGGCGATCACCAAGGCCGACGCGTTCAGCGTCGTCGGCGGCGGCGACTCCGCTGCGGCGGTGCGTGCGTTGCGGCTGGACGAGACTGATTTCAATCACATCTCCACCGGTGGTGGCGCCTCCCTGGAATACCTCGAGGGCAAGACCCTCCCCGGCATCGCGGCCCTGGAGAACTGAATGTCGAGCACGACCCGCCGGCCGTTGATGGCCGGCAACTGGAAGATGAACCTCAACCACCTCGAGGCCAACCTGCTGGTGCAGAAGCTGGCGGCGAGCCTCACCGAGAAGCAGCTCACCGCCGTCGAGACCGTCGTGTTGCCGCCCTTCACCGACCTGCGAACCGTGCAGACGGCGGTGGACGGCGACAAGCTGCTCATCGGCTACGGCGCACAGGACCTCTCCCCGCACGCGTCCGGCGCGTACACCGGGGACATCTCCGGGCCGATGCTGGCCAAGCTCGGCTGCACGTACGTGGTGGTCGGGCACTCCGAGCGGCGGGCCTACCACCACGAGGACGACGCGTTGGTCAACGCCAAGGTCAAGGCGGCGCTGACGCACGGCCTGACGCCGATCCTGTGCGTGGGGGAGGGGCTGGACATTCGCGAGCAGGGCACCCACGTGGCGCACTGCTCCGACCAGCTCGACGGGGGACTGGCCGGGCTCACCCCCGAGCAGGTGCGGCAGGTCGTGATCGCGTACGAGCCGGTCTGGGCGATCGGCACGGGCAAGACCGCGACCCCGGACGACGCCCAGGAGGTCTGCGGGGCGGTGCGTCAGCGACTGGCGGAACGCTTCGACCAGGAGACCGCCGACCAGGTTCGGGTCCTCTACGGCGGCTCGGTCAAGGCGTCCAACATCGCCTCGATCATGGGCCAGGCGGACGTGGACGGGGGTCTGGTGGGGGGCGCCAGCCTGGACGCGGAGGAATTCGCTCAGATCTGCCGGTTCCCGGAGCACCTCGCCCGCTGATCGCTCGGTATCCTTGACACCGCCCGTCCGCCGGTCGGTGCCGCCGTGCCCGATCAGACCGGGCGAGGATCGCTACGAGAGGAACTGACCCCAGCCATGCCGATCTGGTTCGCATACACGTTGATCGTGTTGCTGGTCATCACGAGCATTCTGCTCACCATGCTGATCCTGCTGCACCGCGGCAAGGGCGGCGGTCTGTCGAGCATGTTCGGCGGTGGCGTCAGCTCCAGCCTCGCCGGCTCCTCGGTCGCGGAGAAAAACCTGGACCGTTACACCGTTCTGGTGAGCGTCGTCTGGTTCGCCGCGATCGTCGGGCTCGGGCTCTGGCTGCGCCTCCAAATGAACAGCGGCGCCTGAGCAGGCTCAGTAAGTCGTACAATCTGCGCGCGGTTCGTCACTCGACGGGCCGCGCGCAGGCTTTTCTCCGCTGCACCGCGTCGCCCGCCGCTCCACCCCCGAAGACGGCGGGTCCCCTCCGACGACAGGAGCGAGCAGCCGTGCCGAGTGGCAACGTTATCCGGGGAGCCCGGGTCGGGTCCGCACCCATGCGCCCGGACGAGCGGCACCAACCCGCCCCCCGACAGGACGTCACCTACTGGTGCCGTAACGACCACCGGGTCGACATCCGGATCGCCGCGGACGTCGAGCCGCCACCCCTGTGGGACTGCCCCCGCTGCGGCCTGCCCGCCGGCCGGGACGCCGAGAACCCGCCGGGCCGGGTCCGCGCCGAACCGTACAAGAGCCACCTGGCGTACGTGAAGGAGCGGCGCACCGCCGAGGAGGGGGAGGCTCTGCTCGCCGAGGCACTCGCCGCACTACGCCGTCGACGCGGCGAGTAGCAGGCTCCTCCTCGCGCTCAGCGCAGGCTGCGCAGTCGGGCCGGTACGTCGGCTGCCGCCGCCCGGTCCAACAGCCAGCGGGTGCGGCCCACGCCGCGCACCCCGGCGGCCGGCAACTGCACCGGCCCGGCACCGGCCAACGCCATACCCACCGCGCGAGCCTTGTCGGCGCCGGCGGCCACCAGCCAGACCTCCTCGGCGGTGTTGATCGCCGGCAGGGTGAGGGTGGTCCGCGTCGGCGGCGGCTTGGGGCTGCCCCGCACCGCGCTGACCGGCCTGGTCTCGTAGCCGACCGGGTGCCCGGGGAAGACCGACGCCACGTGGCCGTCCTCGCCGACGCCCAGCATCAGCACGTCGAAGTGCGGCAGTGTGGCGTGTCCGGGCCGGGCGGCGCGTGCCAGTTCGTCCGCGTACGCGGCAGCCGCCGCCTCGGGGTCGTTACCGGCGGGGCCGTCCGAGGCTGGCATCGCGTGCACCCGGGCCGGGTCCAGCGGCACCGCGTCCAGGAGGGCGGCGCGGGCCTGGGTCTCGTTGCGGTCCGGATCACCGGCGGGAAGGAATCGTTCGTCGCCCCACCACACGTCGACCCGGGACCAGTCCACCGCGTCGCGGGCCGGCAGCGTCGCCACCGCCCGGTACACGGCCGCGGCGACCCGCCCTCCGGTGAGCACCACCGAAGCTTCGCCCCGATCGGCCTGGGCGTCGAGCAGCTTCACCAGCAACCGGGCTGCCACGGCCTGCGCCAACAGGTCGGCGTCGGCGTGGACGGCGACACTCGCCTCACTCATGGTTGCGCCTTCGTTTCCCGACCGCGAGGCGGTCGCTGTCGTGCCCGGGGCGGTGTGCCCGAGGTGGTGGGGCGGAAACCCCGAAGATTGCGGGGCAGGGCCGGTGTGTACCGGCCCTGCCCGACGTCCTGCCCCGGCTGGGCTCAGCCCTCGCCGCTCGTGCCAGTGTGCGCGGTGACCCCGGCCTCGGCGCGCTGCGCGGTGGCCGGATCCTTCCAGACGTGGACTCGCTGCGGAGGGCGCTGGTCCAGCCCTCGCAGCCCCGCCGTCGCACCCAACGCCTCCGCGTACACCTGGTCGGCGTCCAGACGCCGCAGCTCCTCGGCCAGTTCGTCGCCGAGCGGGCGACGGACCAGCGGCAGGGCCCGGTCGTCCTGGCCGGTCCGCCGGAACACGGCCATGCTGTCCTCGCGGGTCAGCGTCAGCTGGTCGCCGTTGGCGCAGCTGAGCTGCACCTCCCGCATCCGAGGGAATTCGTTGCTGTCCACCCGGCGTGGGGTGATGCCGAGCCGGCTGGACAGCCAACCCGCCATCAGCGCCGCCGTCGGGTCGGTCGGCGGCGCGACGATTGTCGCCTCGGTGACCCGGTCGCTCGTGGTGTCGAACGCCCCGGCGACCAGGGTGCGCCACGGGGTGATCCGGGTCCACGCCAGGTCGGTGTCGCCCGGGGCGTAGTCCCGGGCACGCTGCCGCAGCGCCTCCACCGGGTCGGCGGCCTGCGCGGAGTCGGTGATCCTCCGGTCGGCCACCACTCCGAGGAAGTCGGTGGCGATCTCCGCCGGCGGTTCGCCGTGCCACCAGGTGACCACCGGCACGTCGGGAACGAGCAGCGGCATCACCACCGACTCGGCGTGCAGGGACAGCCGGCCGTACATCCGGGTGACGACCGCCTCGCACGGGCCGAGCCGCCCACCGACGACGATCTCCGCGTCCAGGCGGTTGCGGTCCCGTTCGATCTCCGAGCGCACCACCACCACGAGCCGGCACGGGTGGGCGGCCGCCGCGATCGTCGCCGCCGCCTCCGCCTCCCGGACCCGCTTCTCGTCCACGACCACGATGAGGGTGAGCGCCATGCCGCTGGCGACTCCGCCGGCGCTGCGCCGCTCGGCGGCGAGCGCCTTGACCACCTCGTTGCCGGTGGTGTCCCACAGCCCGATCATGCTCGTCTCCAGGCGCGGCCCTCGCGGGCCAGCATCTCGTCGGAGGCCCGTGGGCCCCACTCCCCGGCCCGGTACGGCTCCGGGGTGGTGCCCTCCCAGGCGTGCTCCAGGGGATCGATCACCTGCCAGCTCTGCTCGACCTCGGCCGCGTCCGGGAACAGGGTGCGATCGCCGATCAGCACGTCCAGGACCAGACGTTCGTACGCCTCGGGGCTGGACTCGGTGAACGCCTCGCCGTACTGGAAGTCCATCGCGATGTCGCGGACCTCCATGGTCGTGCCCGGCACCTTCGAGCCGAACTTGAGCACCACACCCTCGTCCGGCTGCACCCGGATGACCAGCTGGTTGTTGCCCAGCGACTCCATGTCGGCGTCGTTGAACGGCAGGTGCGGCGCCTTCTTGAACATGATGGCGACCTCGGTGACCCGCCGGGGCAGCCGCTTGCCGGCCCGGATGTAGAACGGCACCTCCGCCCAGCGGCGGTTCTGAATGCCCAGCCGCACCGCCACGTACGTCTCCGTGGTGGAGTCGGTGGGGACGTCCCGCTCATCCAGGTAACCGACAGCGCGTTCGCCGCCGACCCAACCGGGCAGGTACTGGCCGCGGACAGTGTCCCGGGTGACGTCCTTGGGCAGGGTGATGGCCTTGAGCACCTTCAGCTTCTCGGTCCGGATCTCGTCGGCGTCGAAGCTTGTCGGCTCCTCCATCGCCACCAGGGCGAGAAGTTGCAGGAGGTGGTTCTGCAACACGTCGCGGGCGGTGCCGACGGTGTCGTAGAAGCCGGCGCGGGTGCCGATGCCGACGTCCTCCGCCATGGTGATCTGCACCGAGTCGACGTACTTGGAGTTCCACAGCGGCTCGAACAGGTTGTTGGCGAACCGCAGGGCGAGGATGTTCTGAACCGTCTCCTTGCCCAGGTAGTGGTCGATCCGGAAGACGTCCTGCCGGGTGAACACGTCGTCGACGAGGTCGTTGAGCGCCTTCGCCGACGGCAGGTCGTTGCCGAACGGCTTCTCCACCACGACCCGGCGCCAACCGCCGGACTTGTCGTTGTCGGCCATCCCGGTGCGGGCCAACTGCTTGAGCACGACCGGGAACGCCGCCGGCGGGATGGAGAAGTAGAACGCCGCGTTGCCGGTGATGCCGTGGGTCTGGCGCAGATCGTCAAGCGTCGAGGCGAGTTGGTCGAAGGCGGCGTCGTCGTCGAACGACCCACCGACGAACTTGATGTTGCCGGCCAGCCGCGCCCACACCTCGTCCCGCCACGGGGTGCGGGCGTGCTTGCGAGCAGCCTCGCAGGCCAACGTCTCGAAGTCGCCGTCACCCCAGTCGCGGCGCGCGAAGCCGAGCACCACGAAGCCCGGCGGCAACAGCCCCCGGTTGGCCAGGTCGTAGACCGCGGGGAGCAGCTTCTTGCGGGCCAGGTCCCCGGTCACCCCGAAGATCACCAGAGCGCAGGGCTCGGGGATCCGGGGCAACCGGCGGTCCTGCGGGTCGCGCAGCGGGTTCACCGAACCGCCTCCTCGCTCCGCCTCACTCACGTCGTCCATCCTCACGCCCGCAGATCACCTGCCGCGTCCAGTAGTTGGGCGACACCGGCGGCCCGGTCGGTCAGGTGCAGGCGCAGCACCGGCCGCTCCCGACCGGCGAGGGCCTGCCGGTCCCCGGCGGCCTGCGCCGCCTGCAGCTCACCGAAGGTGTACGGCTTGCCCGGCACCGCCAGGTCCTCGGCGACCGCACCGGTCACCTGGAGGTAGCTGCCCACCTGCGGACCGCCCTTGTGGTACTGGCCGGTCGAGTGCAGGAACCGCGGACCCCAGCCGAAGGTGACCGGCCGCCCGCCCGCCTGGGCCAGCAGCGGCCGCAGTCGGGCCGCGTCGGCGTCGGCGAACCGATCGAGGTACGCCATCGCCGCGAGGTAACCGTCGTCGCCCAGCCCGTCAAGCAGCCAGCGCAGCACGCCGGCGAGGTCCCCGGGGGCGCCCTGCGGGGCGTACACCTCGATCGCGCCCTCGGTGAACGACGGCGTCTCCGCCGGCAGGCCCGAGGCCAGGATCTTGTTGGTGTTCTCCTTGGACTCGGTGACGTTCGGCTGGTTGAACGGGTCGATGCCGAGCACCACGCCGGCCACCGCGGTGGCGTACTCCCAGGCCAGGAACTGCGCGCCCAGCGGGCCGTTGACGGCCACGTCCGGGGCGGCGCCGCCGCCCGGCACGTCACCCGGGGCCAGCGCGCCGCCGTAGCTGACGGTCAGCACGTCCGCGCCGGTGGCGCCGGGGCTCTGCGGAGACTCCACGACCACCGGGAGGATGCCCACCCCGGCCTTGCCTGTCGACTCGGCGATCAGCTGCTCGGCCCAGTCGCCGAGCCCGTCGATGCCGGTGCCGTCGGAGACCAGGGCGACCTTGTCCCGGGCCAGCGTGGCCGCGGCGCCCAGGGCGGCGCCCAACGCCAGCGCCGGGTTGTTCTGGTCCGCGCCGAGCGACGTGGCCAGCGCGTCAGCCTGGTCGAGCAGCTCCGCGACCTCGACCCCGGCCAGCGCCGACGGCACCAGACCGAAGGCGGTCAGCGCCGAGTACCGGCCGCCGACGTTCGGGTCGGCCAGCACGGTGAACGCGCCCATCTCGGCCGCTGTGGTCTCCAGCGGCGAACCCGGGTCGGTGACGATGACGAAGTGCCGGCCGGCCTCCGCCTCGGTCATCCCGGCGTCCAGGAACGCCTGCCAGTAGGCGCGCCGGTGGCTGTCGGTCTCCACCGTCGAGCCGGACTTGCTGGCCACCACCACGACGGTGCGCTCCAGCCGGTCAGCGAGCGCCGCCCGGACCTGGCCCGGGTCGGTGGTGTCCAGCACGGTCAGCGGGCGACCCAACGTCTGGGTGATCACCTCGGGCGCGAGCGACGAGCCGCCCATGCCGGCGAGCACCACATGATCCAGGTCGGCCAGCTCCGCGGTCAGCTCGGCCAACTGCACGAGCAGTTCGCGGCTGCGCCGGTGGGTGTCCACCCAACCCAGCCGGATCTTCGCCTCGGCCTCGGCGTCCGGACCCCACAGGCTCGCGTCCTTGCCCGCCAGCTTGCCCGGGACGCCGGCCTTCACCAGCGCGTCCCGGGTCGAGGCGGGCGCGGCCTTGTCGACCGCGTCCGCGCCGTACACCGCGAGCCCGGCGGCTGCCTCCACCGGCCCTGCAAGAAGGTCGCTCATGCCGTCACTCCGCTTCGCTCGCTCATGCGCCACCGGTCTTCTCGGCGGCCTTGGCGTTGCCCTTGGCCGCCTTGTTCGGAGCGCCAGTGCCCTTCGCCGCCGCCTCCAGCGACTTGCGGACCCCGTCGAGCAGCTCCTGCCAGCTGGCCTCGAACTTTTCCACACCCTCGCGCTCCAGGGTGTCGATCACGT
Source organism: Micromonospora sp. D93 (assembly GCF_018070365.1). Taxonomy (NCBI): domain Bacteria; kingdom Bacillati; phylum Actinomycetota; class Actinomycetes; order Micromonosporales; family Micromonosporaceae; genus Micromonospora; species Micromonospora sp. D93. The sequence goes on from NZ_JAGPXW010000028.1 coordinate 24,979, forward strand.
CGTCCATGTCCACCCCGACCGACTTCAGGTCGGCGAAGACCTTCCGGGCCGCGTCGTAGGCGCCGGTGATGGTGTCGCCGCGGGTCTCGCCATGATCGGCGTACGCGTGGATGACCGACTCCGGCATCGTGTTGACCGTGCCGGGGGCGATCAGCTCCTCGACGTAGATGACGTCCCGGTAATCCGGGTTCTTCGTCGAGGTGGACGCCCAGAGCGGCCGCTGCGGGTGCGCGCCGGCGCCGGCCAGCGCCTTCCAACGGTCGGAGGAGAACACCTCGGAGTAGCGCTCGTACGCCAGCTGCGCGTTGGCGATGGCGGCCTTGCCCTTCAGCGCCTTCGCCTGGTCGGAACCGACCTTCTCGAGCCTTTTGTCGACTTCGCTGTCTACGCGGGAGACGAAGAACGATGCGACCGAGCCGATCTTGGACAGGTCGTGGCCGTTCGCCTTGGCCTGCTCCAGACCGGCGAGGAACGCCTCCATGACCGCCGAGTAGCGGTCCAGACCGAAGATCAGCGTGACGTTGACGCTGATCCCCTCGGCCAGGGTGGCGGTGATCGCCGGGAGGCCGGCCTCGGTGGCCGGGATCTTGATGTAGAGGTTGGGGCGGTCCACCAGCCACCACAGCGCCTTGGCCTCGGCCACGGTCTTGTCGCTGTCGTGCGCCAGCCGGGGGTCCACCTCGATGGAGACCCGACCGTCCACGCCGTCACTGCCGTCGTACGACGGGCGCATCACATCGCAGGCCCACCGCACGTCGTACGTGGTGAGCATGCGCACCGACTCCTCGACCTCGACGCCACGGGTGGCGAGGTCGTGCAGCTGCCAGTTGTACTCGTCGGCGTCGCTCAGCGCCTTGGCGAAGATCGTCGGGTTGGTGGTGACACCGGCCACGTGCTTCTCGCGGCGCAGCTGGTCCAGCCCGCCGGAGCTCAAACGCACCCGGGAAAGATCATCGAGCCAGACCGCCACGCCCGCGGCGGTGAGCTCATTCAGCTTGTCCGTCATGCCGTCCACGCTCCCTCAGTTGCCGGTCGTGAAACCGGTGATGTCGCCCACCCGGGCCAGCGAGGCGTGTGCCGCCGCCACGATCCGGTCGGGGGTGAACCCGAACTGCTCGAAGAGCACGGTGTGCGGGGCGCTCGCTCCGTAGTGCTCCAGGCTCACGCTCTCGCCGAGGTCACCGACGACACCGCGCCAGGACATCGCGATGCCCGCTTCCACGCTCACCCGTGCCTTTACCCCGCGCGGGAGCACCGACTCCCGGTACGCCTCATCCTGCTCGTAGAACCACTCCTGGCATGGCATCGAGACGACCCGGGTTGGGGTGCCGTCGGCCTCCAGCCGCTCCCGGGCGGTCAGGCAGAGCTGCACCTCGGAACCGGTGCCAACGATGATCACCTGAGGCTTGCCGTTGGACGCCTCGGCCAGCACGTAGCCGCCCTTGGCCACGCCCTCCGCGCTGCCGAGGACGTCGCGGTCCATGGTCGGCAGCGGCTGACGGCTCAACGCCAGCGCGGTGGGCCGGTCGGTGTGCTCCAGCGCCTGCCGCCAGGCCCAGGCGGTCTCGTTGGCGTCCGCCGGCCGGACCACGTCCAGGCCCGGGATGGCGCGCAGCGCGGTCAGGTGCTCCACCGGCTGGTGGGTCGGGCCGTCCTCGCCGAGGCCGATCGAGTCGTGCGTCCAGACGTAGGTCACCGGCAGCTTCATCAACGCGGCCAGCCGCACCGACGGACGCATGTAGTCGCTGAAGACCAGGAACGTGCCGCCGTACGGGCGGGTGCCACCGTGCAGGGCGATGCCGTTGAGGATCGCGCCCATGGCGTGCTCACGGATGCCGAAGTGCAGCGTGCGGCCGTACTCGTGACCGGGGAAGTCCTTGGTGGCGTGCGTGGCCGGGATGAACGACGGCTCGCCCTTCATCGTGGTGTTGTTGCTCTCGGCCAGGTCGGCCGAGCCGCCCCACAGCTCCGGGAGCACCGGCGCGAGCGCCTCCAGGACCTTGCCGGAGGCGGCCCGGGTGGCCACACCCTTGGCGTCCGCGGGGAAGACCGGCAACGCGTCGGTCCAGCCGTCGGGGAGTACGCGGCCGGCCAGCCGCTCGTAGAGCGCGGTGCGCTCCGGGTTGGCCTTCTTCCAGGCGTCGAACGCGGTGGTCCACTTCTGCTCTGCGTCGGAGCCGCGGCCCATGACCGTGCGGGCGTGGCCGAGCACCTCCTCGTCGACCTGGAAGGTCTGCTCCGGGTCGAAGTCGAGGATCCGCTTGGTGGCCTTCACCTCGTCGGCGCCGAGCGCCGAGCCGTGGATCTTGCCGGTGTTCTGCTTGTTGGGCGCGGGCCAGCCGATGATGGTGCGCAGCGCGATGAAGGAGGGGCGGGCGGTCTCCGCCCTGGCGGCCACCAGCGCCGCGTACAGCGCCTCGGCGTCCTCGTGGTAGTCGCCCTGGTCGGCGTCGCCGCTGCGCCAGTCGACGGTCTGCACGTGCCAGCCGTACGCCTCGTAGCGGGCGGCCACGTCCTCGCTCTTGGCGATCCGGGTGTCGTCCTCGATGGAGATCTCGTTGTCGTCGTAGATCACCGTGAGGTTGCCCAGCTGCTGGTGGCCGGCGAGGGCGCTGGCCTCGTGGCTGATGCCCTCCTCGATGTCACCGTCGGAGACGATGCACCAGATGTTGTGGTCGAAGACGGAGGCGCCGAGCTCGGCCTCGGGGTCGAACAGGCCGCGCTCGCGGCGGGCCGCCATGGCCATGCCGACCGCGTTGCCCAGACCCTGCCCGAGCGGGCCGGTGGTGGTCTCCACGCCCGGCGTGTGCCCGTGCTCGGGGTGCCCAGGCGTCTGCGAGCCCCACTGCCGCAGCGACTTCAGGTCGTCCAGGCTCAACGGGTAACCGGAGAGGAACAGCTGGATGTATAGCGTCAGGCTGGAGTGCCCGGCGGAGAGGACGAACCGGTCGCGTCCCGGCCAGTTCGGGTCGGCCGGGTTGTGCCGCATGACGCGGTTGAAGAGGAGGTACGCCGCGGGCGCGAGGCTCATCGCGGTGCCCGGGTGGCCGTTGCCGGATTTCTCAACGGCGTCCATGGCCAGCACGCGGACGGTGTCTACGGCCCGGCGATCGAGGTCGGACCAGTTCAGTGCGGAGTGCTCGGGTCGTTTAACAGCCACGATGGTTGTGCTCCTCGGCAGATGGGCGGAACCCTCACTGATGACCTTATCGAGCGTCCCTAAACGTGCGCCCGGGGATCTGTGCATGGTGTGCGCTACGTGACCATCCGGATGCTCGGTTCAACCCGGTGGTGTGACGGCCCGCACCGTTGTCGGGTCGGCCGGGCAGCCAAAACGACGACGCGTAGTGTGTGGGTCGGTATGCGGACCCGTTGTGGTCCCGACCAATCCGATCTCCCCGTGCCCGATGCCGGAAGGTGGCAATCCGTGAGCATGATCACCGAGCGCCCCGCGAGCAACCCGGCCGGGCAACACCCGGCGCGGGCGGCCGAGGGCCCGGTGGCCCGGCGGGACGTACGCGCGGTCCTCTCGTCGTACGTGGCGCTCACCAAGCCGCGGATCGTCGAGTTGCTGCTGGTCACCACCATCCCGGCGATGATGCTCGCCGAGGGCGGGCTTCCGTCGCTGTGGCTGATGGCCGTCGTGCTGATCGGCGGTTCGCTCGCCGCCGGCGCGGCCAGCGTGCTCAACTGCTACATCGACCGTGACATCGACCAGTTGATGCGGCGTACCAAGCGCCGGCCGCTGCCGGCGCACACCGTGTCGCCGCGAAGCGCGCTGATCTTCGGTCTGGTGCTGGCGGCGGTGTCGATCGTCCTGCTGGCGGCGTTCACCAATCTGCTGGCCGCCGGGCTGACCCTCGCCGCGATCGTCTACTACGACCTCGTCTACACCCTGTGGCTCAAGCGCTCCACCCCGGCGAACACCTTCTGGGGTGGCGCCTGCGGTGCGGCACCGGTGCTGATCGGGTGGGCGGCGGTGACCGGCTCGCTGTCGCCGGCCGCCTGGGGGCTCTTCGCGGTGGTCTTCTTCTGGCAGATGCCGCACTTCTACCCCCTCGCGATGAAGTACAAGGACGACTACGCCCGGGCCGGCATCCCGATGCTGCCGGTGGTGGCCTCGGTCCGCCGGGTGAACGCCGAGATCCTGATCTTCGCGTGGCTCACCGTGCTCACCTCCCTGGCCGTCTGGCCGCTGGGGCTCAGCGCGATCTACGGGGTGCCGACCCTGGTGGTGGGCGCCATCTTCCTGGTCGAGGCTCACCGGCTCTGCCGGCGCGCGACGCGCGGCGAGGCGGTCAAGCCGATGCGGCTGTTCCACTGGTCGACGACGTACCTGACGATCGTCTTCGTGGCCGTCGCGCTCGACGCGCTGATCTGACCCGTCCCGCACGCCCCGGCTCTGCCCGTCGGCTCTGCCCGTCGGCTCTGCCCGTCGGCTCTGCCCGTCGGCTCTGCCCGTCGGCGAACGGTAGCCGTGATCTAGTGACTAATCATGGACGTGGATGAGTTGTCCGGGTTTAACGTCACATCAGAGTAACTTTCGGCATGAGTCGGATCGGCTCAACTCGGGGCGGTTCGGAGGCGATTTGTCAGCGTGGTTTGACGGTAAAAGTCAGTAAATAAGCGGACAGCAAACCTGTGGTCATCCTTAAACCTGTAGGTAATTGGCATCACAAAAGGTTCATGGTTCTCGCCCGACCGGGTGCGACTCTGCTTAGGCTTCGCGTCATGGCAGATGGTTCCGATACGACGCTGACGGCCGAGCAGACCGCCGGCGAGCAGGCGCCCCACGGCCTGGTCGCGGGCCTCAAGGCGTTCGCCGCCGGACACGGCGGCGCGAAGGCGGTCATCGAGTACGTCGGCAAGCGTGGCGCGCGGATCGTCCTCGTGGGTTCCGACGGTGAGTGGGGCGACCAGTTCGCCGACGACACCGTCACCGCCCGGGAGGCGTGCGCCAAGGCGGGAGTCACCGTCGAGAACGCCTGGGAGCGCGAGCTGATGGACCAGATGCGTCCGAGCAACGACCTCTGGCGGTCGATGGCCCGCCGCACGATGTCCCGCTGAAACAGACAGCTGAATTGACCACATATCACCAGTCGACCCGGGGGGAACCCCGGGTCGCTCTCGTTACCTGCGCCGACCTGGCCGACCTCGACCCGGACGACCGGCTGGTCCTCGCCCCGCTCGCGGCCCGTGGCGTCGCCGTCCAGGCCGTCATCTGGGACGACCCCGACGTCGACTGGTCGTCCTACGACCTGGTCGTGCTCCGCTCACCCTGGGACTACGCGCTACGCCGCGACGAGTTCGTGTCCTGGGCGGCCACCGTGCCGACGCTGGTCAACCCGGCCGACGTGGTCCGCTGGAACACCGACAAGCGCTACCTCGCCGAGCTGAGCGCCGCCGGGGTGCCAACCGTGCCAACGTCGTGGATCGGGCCGGGGGAGAGCTGGCAACTGCCCGCCGAGACCGGCGAGTACGTGCTCAAGCCCGCGATCAGCGCCGGCAGCCAGGACACCGGCCGGTACGACCTGGCCGACCCGGAACACCGGGACCTGGCCGCCGCACACGTTCGCCGGCTCTCCGAGGCCGGCCGGGTGACCATGGTCCAGCCGTACCTGCGTGCCGTCGACACCGAGGGCGAGACGGCACTGCTCTTCCTGGCCGGCCCGGATGGGCTCACGTTCAGCCACGCGATCCGCAAGGGTCCGATGCTGGCCGGGCCGGACCTCGGCCCGGACGGGCTCTACAAGGCTGAAGAGATCACCGCGCGCACCGTCCGCCCCGAACAGCTGGCGGTGGCCGAGCGGACCCTCGCGGCGATACCTGGTGGCACCCGACAGCTGCTCTACGCCCGGGTCGACCTGATCCCCGGCCCGGACGGCGAGCCGGTTCTGGTCGAGCTGGAGCTGACCGAGCCGTCGCTCTTCATCGGGTACGTGGACGAAGCCCCTGACCGCCTCGCCACCGCGATCACCACCCGCCTGACCCGCCGCGCCTGACCCGCCGCCTGACCTCCCGCACCGCGTGGTGCCTGCGGTGCCCGTGCTCTCCGCCGCAAGATCGCGCAGCATCCTGGTTGTAGTGGTGTCGGTGCGTCGGTGATGCCACTACATCCTGGTTCGAGCGTGACCTTGGCGGCCGTGGGCACCCCAAACCCCGCTCCGGGTCCGTCCGGGGCGGGGTTCGTCGTCAAGATCCGCGCAGTTTCGGGGATGTTGCTGTCTCTCGGCGTGTCGGAGGCAGCAACATCGGGGTAGTTGCGGAGATCTTGGCGCGGGGCGCGGGGCGCGGGGCGCGGGGCGCGGGGCGCGGGGCGCGGGGCTCGGGCGGCGGGGGGACTAGGCGGCGGGCGGTCGTCAGGTGGCCAGGGTGCGTCAGGTGGGGAGGGTGCGTCGGGCGGGCAGGGTGCGTCAGGCGGTGACTGGTACCGGGGTGGCGGTGTCGGCCGGGGCGGCCTGAGGGGTCGGCGCGACGGGGTGGCGTTCCCGGGTGGACCACTGCACCGCCAGGGCGGCCAGCAGCACCAGGCAGGAGCCGAGCATGTGCGCGCCGACCAGGATCGCCGGCACGTGGGTGAAGTACTGCACGAAGCCGATCACGCCCTGACTCAACTCCACGGCGAGCAGGATGATCGCGGCGCGGGTGGCCCGCTGCGCACCGACGGCGCGGAACGCGAAGATCAGCGCCACCGAGAGGCCGATCAGCAGAAAGACCCCGTCGGCGTGCACCTGCGAGATCGTCTCCGGGTCGAGCCCGTTGCGGGCGGCGCCGTGGTCGCCGGCGTGCGGGCCGCTGCCGGTGACCCAGGTGCCGATGGCCAGCACCGCGACGGTGACGCCTGTGGTGATCCGGGCCAGCGTGCGCAGAGGTGCGGGCACCACGGCCACTGTCGGGCCGTCGGGGTCGCCGATGCGCCGCCAGAGGGCGTACGCGGCGGCGATCACCGCCATCGAGGCGAGGAAGTGCAGGCCGACCACCCACGGGTTGAGGTTGGTGAGCACTGTGATGCCCCCGACCACCGCCTGGGCGGGGATGCCCAGGAACACCGCGACCGCGAGGGGCAGCAGCCCGGGTCGGCGCGGCCGGTGCAGCAGTACGGCCAGCAGGGTGGCCAGCGCGATCAGGCCCACCGCGAAGGTCAGCATCCGGTTGCTGAACTCGATCACCCCGTACACACCCATCTCGGGGGTGGTGACGTACGAGTCGTCGGTGCACCGGGGCCAGGTGGGGCAGCCGAGGCCCGAGGCGGTCAACCGGACGGCCCCGCCGGTGACGACGATCGCCACGTTCGAGATGATCGAGGCGAGCGCGAGACGGCGCAGCAGGTTGCCGGAGACCGGACGGGCGATTCGGTTCACGGCGCAAATCCTACGCACTGTAGTGATCGAGGTTCGTCCGACTCCGCCGGCTCGGTGGCTCGGATCACCGGGGCCCGGGTTTGCGACCCTCCGGGTAATTACGTAACGTTGGCGTTGTGAAAAACGCGGCGGCGCTCTCCGGGCACCAACCGACGGCCGTACCGGCCCTCGGTGCGCCCGTCTCCGCGCCCGCCGTGACCACGTCGACCGGCCTCGCCGGGTCGGCGGCGGCCGAGATCTCCACCCGGGATCGGGTCACCCAGTTGCTGCTGGAGCAGGGTGCCACCACCGCCGCGCAGCTTGGCGCGGCGCTCGGGCTCAGCCCGGCGGCGATCCGCCGACACCTGGACGCGATGCTCGCGGACGGTGACGTGTACGCCCGCGAGCAGACCGTGCAGGGCAGTCGCGGTCGGGGGCGCCCGGCCAAGGTGTTCCTGTTGACCGAGGCCGCCCGGGTCCGCTGTGGCACACACCACTACGACAACATGGCCACCGCCGCGCTGCGGTGGATCGCCCGCAGCGGCGGTTCGGGCGCGGTCGAGGCATTCGCCACCGAGCAGGTGTCCGCGCTCGAGTCCCGTTGTCGGACGGCTATGGAGGACGCCGGCGACGAGCCTCTCGCCCGAGCCGAGGCACTCGCCGCAGCGCTCACCGCCGAGGGTTACGCTGCCAATGCGACCACGATCGCCTCCGGCGGCCAGCTCTGTCAGCACCACTGCCCGGTGGCGCACGTGGCCGCCGAGTTTCCCCAGCTGTGCGAGGCCGAGACCGCGGTTATCTCCCGTCTGGTCGGCACCCACGTGCAGCGTCTGGCCACCATCGCGCACGGCGACGGGGTGTGCACAACGCACATCCCGACCCAGCCGAGCCGCGTTCAATCAGGTAATCCCGTCACCACTGTGAGGACAGATAGATGACCGAGCAGATCGTCCAGCCCCTGACCCAGGAAGAGCAGCTCGCCGCCCTGGGCCGGTACGAGTACGGCTGGTCCGACCCGGACGCCGCCGGGGCGGTCGCCCAGCGCGGCATCAACGAGGCCGTGGTGCGGGACATCTCGGCCAAGAAGAGCGAACCGGCGTGGATGCTCGACCTGCGGCTGAAGGGCCTGCGGCTGTTCGGCCGTAAGCCGATGCCGGCCTGGGGCGCGGACCTCAGCGGGATCGACTTCGACAACATCAAGTACTTCGTGCGGTCCACCGAGAAGCAGGCCACCAGCTGGGAGGACCTGCCCGAGGACATCAAGAACACCTACGACCGGCTGGGCATCCCGGAGGCGGAGAAGCAGCGGCTGGTCGCCGGTGTCGCGGCGCAGTACGAGTCCGAGGTCGTCTACCACAAGATCCGTGAGGACCTTGAGGAGCAGGGCGTCCTCTTCCTGGACACCGACACGGCGCTGCGCGAGCACGAGGACGTCTTCAAGGAGTACTTCGGCACGGTGATCCCGGTCGGCGACAACAAGTTCGCCGCCCTGAACACCTCCGTGTGGTCCGGTGGCTCGTTCATCTACGTGCCGAAGGGCGTGCAGGTGAAGATCCCCCTGCAGGCCTACTTCCGGATCAACACGGAGAACATGGGCCAGTTCGAGCGGACGCTGATCATCGTCGACGAGGGTGCGTACGTGCACTACGTCGAGGGCTGCACCGCGCCGCTCTACTCCTCCGACTCGCTGCACAGCGCGGTCGTGGAGATCATCGTCAAGAAGAACGCGCGCTGCCGCTACACGACCATCCAGAACTGGTCGAACAACGTGTACAACCTGGTCACCAAGCGCGCCGTCTGCCACGAGGGCGCGACCATGGAGTGGGTCGACGGCAACATCGGCTCCAAGGTGACCATGAAGTACCCGGCGGTCTACATGACCGGCGAGCACGCCAAGGGCGAGGTGCTCTCGGTGGCGATGGCCGGCGAGGGCCAGCACCAGGACGCCGGCGCCAAGATGGTGCACGCCGCGCCGCACACCTCCTCGAACATCATTTCCAAGTCGATCGCCCGTGGCGGCGGCCGCACCTCGTACCGGGGTCTGGTGCAGGTGCTGGAGGGTTCGCACCACAGCCGGAGCACTGTCAAGTGCGACGCGCTGCTGGTCGACACCATCTCCCGCTCGGACACCTACCCGTACGTCGACATCCGCGAGGACGACGTGTCGATGGGGCACGAGGCGACCGTCTCGAAGATCAGCGATGACCAGCTCTTCTACCTGATGAGCCGGGGTCTGAGCGAGGACGAGGCGATGGCCATGATCGTGCGCGGCTTCATCGAGCCGATCGCCAAGGAGCTCCCGATGGAGTACGCCCTGGAGCTCAACCGTCTGATCGAGCTTCAGATGGAGGGCGCGGTCGGCTGACGCCGCCCGCCCTACCGAGCACCTGACACCGTCGTCGTAGAACAGACCAAGGAAGAAATGACTACCCAGGCTTCCGCGCCGCCCAGCACCAAGTCGCAGGCGCTGCGCTCGTACGACGTCGCCGACTTCCCGGCCCTCACCGGCCTGGAGGAGGAGTGGCGCTTCACCCCGCTCAAGCGCCTCCGCGGCCTGACCAACGAGGCGCCGGCCGCGACCGGCGCGGTCCGACACGAGTACGGCGACCTGCCCGAGGGCGTCGCCATCACCCGGGTCGGCCGTGACGACGAGCGGGTCGGCAGCGTGCTGACCCCTGTCGACCGGGTCAGCGCGCTGGCCTACGGTGCCGCCGCGGACGCCCTGCTGCTGCGGGTGGCTCCCGACGTGGTGCTCGGCGAGGCGGTGCGCCTGCGGGTGGTCGGCGAGGGCGTCGAGCAGCCGTCGTTCGGTCACACCTTCGTCGAGGTGGGCCGGTTCGCCGAGGCGACAGTGGTCCTGGAGCACGTCGGGTCGGCCACCCTGGCCGACAACGTCGAGGTGGCCGTGGCCGACGGCGCGAAGCTGACGCTGGTCACTGTCGCCGACTGGGCCGACGACGCGGTCCAGGCCCAGCACCTGAAGATCAAGCTGGGCCGGGACGCCAGGGTCATCCACATCCAGGTCTCCCTGGGTGGCGATCTGGTCCGGCAGTTCACCAGCGTGGAATACACCGGGCGCGGTGGAGAGGCAGAGCTGTACGGCGTCTACTTCGCCGACTCGGGCCAGCACCTGGAGCACCGGCAGCTGGTCGACCACAGCGTTCCGGACTGCCGCAGCTACGTCGGCTACCGGGGTGCCCTGCAGGGCGAGAGCGCGCACACCGTCTGGGTGGGCGACGTCCTCATCCGGGCCGAGGCGACCGGCACCGACACGTACGAGATCAACCGGAACCTGCTGCTCACCGACGGCGCGCGGGCGGACTCCGTACCCAATCTGGAGATCGAGACCGGCGAGATCGCCGGCGCCGGCCACGCCAGCGCGACCGGCCGCTTCGATGACGAGCAGTTGTTCTACCTGATGGCCCGGGGAATTCCGGAGAGTGAGGCCCGCCGGCTGGTGGTCCGTGGCTTCTTCGCCGAGCTGATCAACAAGATTCCGGTGGAGTCGCTGCGCGAGAGCCTCGGCGACGCGATCGAGGCCCGGCTGACCAAGGCGGGCGCTTGATGATCCGAATCTGCTCCACCGAGGACGTGCCGAAGGGCACCGCGATCAGCGCGGACGTCGACGGCACGCCGATCGCCCTGGTGCATGGCGAGGACGGCGGCTTCTACGCCGCGTACGACGAGTGCTCGCACGCCTCGGTCGCGCTCTCCGAGGGTGAGGTCGATGGCTGCACGCTCGAGTGTTGGCTGCACGGCTCGCGCTTCGACCTGCGCACCGGTGAGCCGACCGGCCTGCCCGCCACCGAACCCGTTCCCGTCTACCCCGTCGAAGTCCGCGACGGCGACATCTACCTCAGCCTGACGCCGAGTAATGGAGTGACCCGATAATGAGCACCCTGGAGATCCGCGACCTGAAGGTGTCGGTCAAGCTGCCCGAGGGTGAGCTCAAGCCGATCCTGCATGGGGTAGACCTGGAGGTGAAATCCGGTCAAACCCACGCGATCATGGGCCCGAACGGCTCCGGCAAGTCCACCCTGGCGTACTCGATCGCCGGTCACCCCAAGTACGAGATCACCGGCGGCACGGTGACCCTCGACGGCGAGGACGTGCTGGCCATGACGGTCGACGAGCGCGCCCGCGCCGGCCTCTTCCTGGCCATGCAGTACCCGGTCGAGGTGCCCGGTGTCTCGGTGGCGAACTTCCTGCGGACCGCGAAGACCGCCATCGACGGCGAGGCGCCGAAGCTCCGTACCTGGGGCGGCGAGCTGCGCGGCGCGATGGAGCGCCTCCAGATGGACCCGGCGTTCGCCCAGCGCAACGTCAACGAGGGCTTCTCCGGCGGTGAGAAGAAGCGGCACGAGATCGTCCAGCTGGAGCTGCTCAAGCCGAAGATCGCGATCCTCGACGAGACCGACTCCGGTCTCGACGTGGACGCGCTGCGCGTGGTCAGCGAGGGCGTCAACCGGGTCCGCGACAACGGCGACACCGGCGTGCTGCTGATCACCCACTACACCCGGATCCTGCGCTACATCAAGCCGGACTTCGTGCACGTCTTCGTGGCCGGCCGAATCGTCGAGCAGGGCGGCTCGGAGCTGGCCGACAAGCTCGAGGCCGAGGGCTACGAGCGGTACGCCGCCGGGGCCGGCACGGCCAAGGCCTGAGCGGGAGAGGCGCTGCCGAGATGACCAGCATCGCGATCCCTTCGGGGATGCCGCAGTACGACGACGTGCCGCGTTTCGACGTGGCCCGGGTGCGCGCCGACTTCCCGATCCTCGATCGGGAGATCAACGGGCACCCACTGGTCTACCTCGACAGCGCCAACACCTCGCACAAACCGCGCCAGGTGCTCGACGTGCTCGACGAGCACTACGCGCGGCACAACGCCAACGTGTCGCGCTCGGTGCACACCCTGGGCACCGAGGCCACCGAGGCGTACGAAGGGGCGCGGGCGAAGATTGCCGCGTTCATCAACGCGCCGAGCGTCGACGAGGTGGTGTTCACCAAGAACTCCACCGAGGCGATCAACATCGTGGCGTACGCCTTCTCGAACGCCTCGCTGCGCCCGGACGCCGACAGTCGGTTCCGGCTCGGTCCGGGCGACGAGGTGGTGATCTCCGAGATGGAGCACCACTCGAACATCGTCCCGTGGCAGCTGCTCTGTGAGCGGACCGGCGCGACCCTGCGCTGGTTCCCGGTCACCGACCAGGGTCGGCTGGACGAGTCGGGCCTGGAGGATCTGGTCACCGAACGGACGAAGATCGTCTCGTTGGTGCACATGTCCAACATCCTCGGCACCGTCAACGCCACCTCCCGGATCACCGCGCGGGTCCGCGAGGTGGGTGCGCTGCTGCTGCTGGACTGCTCGCAGTCGGTGCCGCACCTGCCCATCGACGTGGTCGACCTGGACGCCGACTACATCGTCTTCACCGGCCACAAGATGTGCGGTCCGACCGGCATCGGCGTGCTCTGGGGTCGGGGTGAGCTGCTGGCGGCCATGCCGCCGGTCTTCGGCGGCGGCTCGATGATCGAGACGGTCACCATGGCCCGGTCCACGTTCGCCGCGCCGCCGGCCCGCTTCGAGGCGGGCACCCCGCCGATCGCCGAGGCGGTCGCGCTCGGCGCGGCGGTCGACTACCTGACCGGCATCGGGATGCCGGCCATCCAGTGGCACGAGAAGGAGCTGACGGCGTACGCGCTGGACGCTCTCGGCTCGGTGCCGGACCTGCGGATCTTCGGCCCGACCGTGCCGGTCGGCCGGGGTGGCACCATCTCGTTCGCGCTGGGTGACCTGCACCCGCACGACGTGGGTCAGGTGCTCGACTCGCTCGGCGTGCAGGTGCGGGTGGGCCACCACTGTGCCAAGCCGGTGTGCAGCCGGTTCGGCGTCCCGGCCATGACCCGGGCCTCGTTCTACCTCTACACCACCACCGAGGAGATCGACGCTCTGGTGGCAGGTCTGGAGCAGGTGCGGAAGGTGTTCGACTGATGCAGCTCGACCAGCTCTACCAGGAGATCATCCTGGACCACTACAAGCGCCCACACGGGCGTGGCCTACGCGACGCCGACGACCCGGGCGACCAGGTCGCGGAGGCGCACCACGTCAACCCCACCTGCGGTGACGAGGTCACCGTCCGGGTGGCCACCGACGGCACGGTGCTGCACGACATCTCGTACGACGGGATGGGCTGTTCGATCAGCCAGGCCTCGGCGAGCGTGCTGCACGAGTTGCTGCGCGGTCGCGGCGCTGGGGAAGCATTCGAGGTGCACGAGGCGTTCGTGGAGTTGATGTCCGGACGTGGTCAGGTCACGCCGGACGAGGACGTGCTCGGTGACGGGGTTGCTTTCGCGGGTGTGGCCCGTTACCCCGCCCGGGTCAAGTGCGCGCTGCTGCCGTGGATGGCGTTCAAGGACGCCGCAGCACGCGCCGGTGTGGGCGTGAGTCCGGAGGTGAAGGCGTGACGGTGCGTCAGCGAGCCAATGACACAGTGGTGCCCTGTGGCATCACACAGCGATGCGGAGGGACGGCATGAGCGAGAACATCGCTACCGAGGCGACGCCGGAGGCCGGTGACACCACAGTGGTGCCGCAGACCGACGCCGCGACGACCGATGGCACCGGTGACGCCGCCGCCCCTGCGGGCGGCGTCAGCAAGGCCATGATCGCCGACATCGAGGAGGCGATGAAGGACGTCGTCGACCCGGAGCTCGGCATCAACGTGGTCGACCTGGGCCTCGTGTACGGCGTACACGTCGATGACGAGAACGTCGCCACCCTGGACATGACGCTCACCTCGGCGGCCTGCCCGCTGACCGACGTCATCGAGGACCAGACCCGGCAGGCGCTCACCACCGGCCCCGGCGGCGGCCTGGTCAACGACATCCGGATCAACTGGGTGTGGCTCCCGCCGTGGGGGCCCGACAAGATCACTGACGAGGGTCGGGACCAGCTCCGTTCCCTCGGCTTCAACGTCTGACCCGACTTCGTCCTACCTTCGTCGAGCGCGGTGCCCGTTTGGGCGCCGCGCTCGATCTGTTGTGCCTCGATGCGAATCAGTAGTGGAACGGATCGTTCCGGTCTGCTAGTCTGATTGCAGAACGGAGCGGAATATTCCGTTCACAAGCGAGTGGGTTCGCTCGCTTGGCGGGGTCGGCGGAAAGGGTCGGGACAATGGGTGAGATGGCAGCTGGACAGTGGCGGGTCGTGCTCGACGAGGCGCACAAGGCACTCCGGACGACCGCCGAGGGAATCCCGGCCGACGCCTGGGACCTGCCCACCCCGTGCGAGCGGTGGACGGTCACGCAGGTGCTCCAGCACGCGACAGGTGACCAGACCGCCTTCGCGGCGGCGATCGTCGGCGGGGCGGGGCCGTCGGAGGACCCGTTCGCCCCCTCCGGTCGGATCGAGGGCGACAAGCTCAGCGGGCTGCGCGCCGCCCTCGACGCGTCCGCCCACGCCTGGGCGGGCGTCGCCGACGACGATCCGCAGGTACGGACGCCGCTGCCCCAGGGTGCGCTGCCGGCCGAGGTGGGTGCCGTCGCGTGCGCCCTCGACGCGGCGGTGCACGCCTGGGACATCGCGGTGGCCACCGGTCAGCCGTCCCCGCTCCACGACGACCTGGCCCGCCCCCTGCTGGAGGTCGCCCGGCAGATCGTCGAGCCGTTGCGGAACTACGGCGCGTACGCCGCGGCGCTCGACGCCGGCGCGGAGGCCGACGACGTCAGCGCCCTGCTCGCCTACCTCGGCCGCGACCCCCGGTGGGCCGGCGTGCGGCGCTGACCGCTCGACCGACCTGAGATCGCGGTCGATCATTGATGTAGTGGCCTCGGTGCGTCGCCGAGGCCACTACATCCTGGTTCGGGCGTGACCTTGGCGGCCGTGGACACCCCAAACCCCGCTCCGGGTCCGTCCGGGCCGGGGTTCGTCGTCAAGATCCGCGCAATATCGGGGATGTTGCTGTCTCTGGCTTGTCGGAGGCAGCAACATCGGGGAAGTTGCGGAGATCTTGGCGCGGGGCGCGGGGCGCGGGGAAATTCGGTGGCGGGGGTGCCGGTTTGGCGCGCAGGATGCGCGTGTGATTGAGGCGTACCCGATGCAGGTCCCTGTCCGTGCGGCGACTGCCGTGCGTCGACAGCGGCCGCTCCGGGGACGAGCCTCGACCCGCCACCGACGTCCGTGACCGGGGCGTTCCTCGCCGGCCTGGTCGCCGGTTACGGCGTCGCCATCCCGGTCGGCGCGATCGCGATCCTCATCCTGGGGCTCAGTGCCCGTACCTCGTTCCGGGTCGGTGCGGCCGCGGCGCTCGCCGTGGCGACGGCCGACGGGCTCTACGCGGCCGTCGCCGCGCTCGGCGGCGCTGGCCTGGCCGACGTCATCGCGCCGGTCGCCGGGCCGCTGCGGGTGGTCGCCGCCGTGGTCCTGTTGGGGCTCGCCGGGCACGGCCTCTGGCGGACGTTGTCCGCGCACCGCTCGCGGCGGTCGCCGACGGCACGCGCCGGTCGGGGCATGAGTACTCCGGGGCGGGCCTACGCGGCGCTGCTCGGGTTGACCCTGCTGAACCCGATGACGGTGCTCTACTTCACCGCGCTGGTGCTCGGCCGTCGGGACACGGCCGACCCGGGCATGCTCCCCGTGGCGCTGTTCGTGGCCGGTGTCTTCCTGGCGTCGGCGAGCTGGCAGTTGGTCATCGCCGGCGGTGGCACGGTGGTCGGTCGGGCGCTGACCGGGCCGCGTGGCCGGCTGGTCACCGGCCTGCTCTCCAGCGCGCTCATCGCCGCGCTGGCGGTGGCTGCGGTCCTGCCGGGCTAACCGTGCTGGATCCGCGTGCCGCCCGGGGGTCCGGACGGGCCCGCTGTGCCGTACGGTCGGGCGATGACCAGTCGACCCGCAGCCGGCGGAGGCCGGTGGGTCGAGGTCGACCCGGCCCGCGTCGGCCGCTGGGTGGAGGGCTTCGCCGACCGGCACGGCCCGCCCATCACCAGCGCGCGGGAGTACGGCCTGCTGCTCGCCGCCCCGGACGGGGCAACCGCCGAGCTGTACGCCCCACCGGGTGCGCCGGCCGGTGTGGATGTGGACGGGTTCGTGGCCGCCGCCGTCATGCCCCGCCGGATCGGCCTGCTGCTGGCCCGCAAGGGCGCGGTGGCGATCGGGGTGGCCGCGGGCGCCGACCTCGTCGTCTCCAAGGTGGACACCCGGTACGTGCAGGGGCGCACAGCGGCGGGGGGATGGTCGCAGCACCGGTTCGCCCGTCGGCGCGACAACCAGGCGAAGGCTGCGCTGGGTGACGCGGCGGACCTGGCCGTACGGCTGCTGTTGCCGGAGGCGGCGAAGCTCACCGCGCTGGTCTGCGGCGGTGACCGGCGGGCGGTGGACGGGGTGCTGGCCGACCGGCGGTTGGCGCCGCTCGTGCCGTTGCGGGCGGAGCGGTTGCTCGACGTGCCGGAGCCCCGGCACGTGGTGCTGGTCGCGGCGGTGGGCGCGGCCCGGTCGGTGCGGATCCTGGTGCGTGACCCCGACTGACCTCGGCGTTCGGCGGCGGTGTCGGAGGGGGAGACGACCGCCACGCGAAACGGGGTTCCCGGCGTGCCGCCCGGCCGGTGGTCGGAGGATGGGCGCGTGGAGTTTCTGGTTGACATGGTGACGACGGTGCCGCGGGGAACCTCGGACGACGGGGTCGCCGACATGCGCGCTCGTGAGGCGGCGCGTTCGGCCGAGCTGACCGCGCAGGGCAGTCTCCTGCGGCTGTGGCGGCCACCGCTGGCGCCGGGGGAGTGGCGTACGTGGGGGCTGTTCCAGGCCGACGACGCCGATGAGTTGGAAGCCGTACTCGCGTCGATGCCGCTGCGCGCCTGGCGGCGCGAGACCGTGACGCCGTTGACGCCGCACCCGAACGACCCGGGTCAGCCGCCCCGGCAGCCGGGGAGGTGACCATGGCCAGCAGCGACGAGCAGATCCTGCGGACCGTCCTCGACCGGTGGGCGTCGGCGGTCGACGCCCACGAGCCGGAGCGCGTCGCGTCGTCCTTCACCGAGGACGCGATCTTCCAGGGGCTGCGTCCGTACACCGTCGGCCGGGCCGGGGTCGCCGCGTACTACGCCGCCCAGCCGCTCGGCCTGACCGCCGCGTACGACATCCGGGAGGTCCGCCGGCTCGCCGACGACGTGGTCCTGGGCTACCTGGAGGTCGAGTTCGGCTTCACCGACCGACCGGCGCTAACGGTGTACCTCGGCGTGCTGACGCGACGGGTCGGGGACGTCTGGTTGATCGGGCACTACCAGGTGTCGCGGCGCGACTGAGGGCACCCCGTTCCCCGGATATCTGGACTCAACGGCGTTGGTTGCCTGAAGCAAGGTCATGCTTGCTGGGCGGCAAGCATGACCTCGGGATTTGGCACGAAATCGGCTTCAGTCGTCGGCTCCGCCTCAGGCTTGCCAGGCAGCGCATTCACCGCCATCAGAGCATCAGGTATCGGCGAGCGGGGTTGACAGGCCCTGGAGACAAGCGTTGTATAAACAGCGCGGCACCAAGAGAGCGAATTCCGGTAACGGGATTTCTCGGTCCGGGTGCCGCGCTGGTCGACTACGGCGATTTGTGCACGGGGGGCCGTGGCTCGAGCGACGTCGGTCGTTCCAGGATGTCATGGGTCATCGCAGCGTCTGATGACCTCGGAATTCACCTGGAGGACACGTGTTAAAGGCAATGACCAGGCTTTTCTCGGTCGCAATTATCCTGATGGGTTTGTCCTTGACCGCTGCCTCGCCGGCGGCGGCCTCGGTTGCCCAGGAGCGAACCGCCAAGCCCGCAGCAGAATGTGTTACCGCAGCTCAGGGTTCATCTGACATGGTTCCCATGTTCGAGATCAACCCTTGCGCCGACCTGGACTTCAGTCAGGTCAACGATTGCACCTCCGGCACGTGCTATTCATACTGCTGGGATGTTGTGCACCCGTACACCTATTACTGGTGCGAGAGTCAGAAGAAGAACGTCCGGCATCATAATTGGCTCACCTACCGCACTGGTACTCGTATGCCGAGTGGGTGCACTGGCAGTGTCGCAGCGGCGTAATTCGGAGAACTGACGCAGAAATTGATGGTCGAGAGTAATTGACAGTCCTATGGCCCATTGCTCTCGATCAGCGTGTCTGTCGTCAGGTGCAGTGCCGTTGACGAAGCCTCCCCGTCCCGACGTCTGCACCCGAAACGCTGCCGGGCCTTGACCCGACTGACGGTAAACATGGACGTGGCAGGCCCCGCGGGGCCTGCCACGTCGCTTGTTGAATGTCAGAGCTGGTCGGTGCCGAAGGTGTCGCAGGTCTTCGGGTCGCCCTGATCGTAGCCCCGGCTGAACCAGCGCTTGCGCTGCCCGGACGTGCCGTGGGTGAACTGGTCGGGGTTGACTCGTCCGCCGGAGCGCTCCTGAATGCTGTCGTCACCGATCGCCTCGGCGGCGTCGATGGCCTGACTGACGTCGGCCTCGGTGATCGACTTGAACAGGGGCTTCTCGCCGGTTCTGTCCTTGCTCTCGCTGGCGTGCTTTGCCCAGGCGCCCGCGTAGCAGTCGGCCTGCAACTCTAGCCGCACGGAGGCGGACTTGGGGCCGCTCTGGTCGCCCTGGCCGGCCTGCGCGTTGGTGCCGAGCAGGTTCTGGACGTGGTGGCCGTACTCGTGGGCCAGCACGTACGGCTGGGCGAACTCGCCCTTGGCCCCGAATCGGGTGGCCAGCTCGTCGTAGAAGCTCAGGTCGATGTACACCTTCTGGTCGGCGGGACAGTAGAACGGGCCGACACCCGAGTCGGCCTGCCCGCAGCCGGTGTTCACGGCCTCCTGGAAGAAGTTGGTGATGGTGGGCTCGTACTTGCCATTGCCCAGCTCCGGGTATGCCTTCTGCCAGTACCCCTGGATGCTGTTGACGTAGAGCAGGTTGCGGCAGCGCTCGTCCTGGAGGCGGTCCGGGTTCGCGGTGGAGCACACCTGGTCCAGGTCGTCGCCGGCCTGACCGCCCTCGTCGCCGTTGGTCATCGCGTTGAGGCCGAAGCCGCCGCCGAGCAGGGCGATGAGCACAGCCACCACGATGCCGATGATGCCGCCCCGACCGCCACCTCCCGGGATGGGGATGCCGATGCCGCCCCCGCCGCCGCGACCCAGGTCTTTGGCCTGGGAGGTGTCGAGCTCGGCCCGCTCGTTGAGTTCCATGCTGACCCCGATCGCCGTATGCCGGTGAATGTCGTCTGTGTGTCGTTTTGTCGCGTGAGTGCCGGACGGGGTCCGGACAGGCGTTCCGATACCCGATGATCTTGATCGGTAATCCGGGCGGGACGTCCGACGGCGCCCGGTACACTTGTCAGGTGCTGCGCTGCGAAGGCTGAACCGCCCCGCGCCGTCGGGCCCCTTGAGCCCGCCGGCCGTTTCGCGTGCCCCGAGTCAGCCTTCCGAACCCCGAGAGCGAGCCCGCAAACATGATCACTGCCACCGGCCTGGAACTGCGTGCCGGTTCCCGGATCCTGCTGTCCGACACCACCCTGCGCGTGCAGCCCGGTGATCGGATCGGCCTGGTCGGTCGCAACGGCGCCGGCAAGACCACCACCCTGAAGGTGCTCGCCGGCGAGGGGCAGCCGTACGGCGGCCAGATCGACAAGCGCAGCGCCATCGGCTATCTCCCGCAGGACCCGCGCACCGGTGACCTGGAGGTGACCGGCCGCGACCGGGTGCTCTCGGCGCGCGGCCTGGACGTGTTGATGTCCCAGATGCAGGAGGTCGAGGCCCGCCTGGCCGAGGACGCCAGCGACAAGCTGGTCCGTCGGTACGGCGCGCTGGAGGACCAGTTCGCCGCCCTCGGGGGGTACGCGGCCGAGGCTGAGGCCGCGCGGATCTGCGCCAACCTCGGCCTGCCGGACCGGGCGCTCGCCCAGACCATCGGCACCCTCTCCGGCGGTCAGCGTCGGCGCATCGAGCTGGCCCGGATCCTGTTCCGCGACGCGGGCGAGAACGGCGGCGGCATCCTGCTGCTCGACGAGCCCACCAACCACCTCGACGCCGACTCGATCACCTGGTTGCGGGGCTTCCTCGCCAACCACAAGGGCGGCCTGATCGTGATCTCCCACGACGGCGCGCTGCTGGAGTCGGTGGTCAACAAGGTCTGGTTCCTCGACGCCACCCGGTCGGTCATCGACGTGTACAACCTGGGTTGGAAGGCGTACCTGGAGGCGCGCGAGACCGACGAGCGGCGCCGCCGTCGGGAGCGGGCCAACGCGGAGAAGAAGGCCGGTGCGCTGATGGCGCAGGCCGACAAGATGCGGGCCAAGGCCACCAAGACCGTGGCCGCGCAGAACATGGCCCGTCGTGCCGAGAAGCTGATCTCCGGCTTGGAGGAGGTGCGGGTCGCCGACCGGGTGGCCAAGGTGCGTTTCCCCAGCCCCGCGCCGTGCGGCAAGACCCCGCTCACGGCGACCGGCCTCTCCAAGTCGTACGGTTCGCTGGAGATCTTCACCGACGTCAACGTGGCGGTGGACCGGGGCTCCCGGGTGGCCATCCTCGGGCTCAACGGCGCCGGCAAGACGACGCTGCTGCGGATGCTCGGCGGGCTGCTCAGCCCGGACACCGGCGGGGTGCACGCGGGGCACGGCCTGCGGCTGGGCTACTACGCCCAGGAGCACGAGACGCTGGACGTGGAGCGGACGGTGTTGGAGAACATGCGCGCCGCCGCCGTCGAGCAGTCCGACACCGACCTGCGCAAGATCCTTGGCGCGTTCCTCTTCTCCGGTGACGACGTGAACAAGCCGGCCGGCGTGCTCTCCGGTGGTGAGAAGACCCGGCTGGCGCTGTCCACCCTGGTCTGTTCCGGCGCCAACGTGCTGTTGCTCGACGAGCCGACGAACAACCTCGACCCGGTCAGCCGGGAGCAGGTGCTCGACGCCATCGCCAACTACCCGGGCGCGATCGTCCTGGTCACCCACGATCCGGGTGCGGTGCTGGCGCTCAAGCCGGACCGGGCCATCCTGCTGCCCGACGGCGACGAGGACGCGTGGAGCGACGACCTGCTCGAACTGGTCGAGCTGGCCTGAGCGAGGAGGCTCGGCCTGCTCTCAACCGAGCAGGTCGGCCAGTCGGCCGAGCACACCGGAGCTGACCAGGATCACCAGTCCGATGGCGATGAAGATCGTCGGCACCAGCCAGGCGCCGGCCCGCTCGACCAGGCGGACCACCCTCCGGTGCCCGCCCAGCCAGGCCCCGGCCACGCACCACAGGGCGATCAGCAGCACGAAGACCAGCAGGAACACCGCGCTGTCGGCCACCCCAAGGGCCCGGAAGACGGGTACGTAGACCGCGACGTTGTCGGCGCCGTTCGCGATCGTCACTCCGGCCACGCCGAGCGCTCCGGTGACGACCGTGGGCGTCTCGTCGTCGCCCGAACCCCGCAGTGCGCGTACGCCGAGCGCGATCGGCAGCAGGCCGAGCAACCCCGTCCACGGGTCGGGCACCACCAGGAGTCCACCAGCGATCACCGCGCTGGCCAGCGCGAGCGCGCCGATGCCGAGGTATTGCCCGGCGACGATTTCCCAGGTGCGGGGTTGGCCGGTGGTGCGGGCCGCGACGAAGAACAGCGTCAGGATGACGATGTCGTCGATATCGGTGGCGGCGAAGACCACCGCCGCCGCGCCCGCGGTGCTCAACAGGTCGATCACGACCGAAGGCTACGGGTCGTCGACAGCCGCCAGCTCGCGGCTGTGGTACGCCCGGACGCCGCGGCGGACCCCATCGCCAGGATCACTCTATCGGGAAGCTGACATTGCATAGCGTGTCGGTTGGCGAAGAGTTGATATCTGGCGCATGATCGTCCGAGGCGGTCTAATAGGTGGGACCGTATCCGAACCGCACAGTCTGGGACGTGAGGACACAGCATGGCAGCCACTGGCACAGCCACCAGCACTGAGAAGGGTCGCCGGATCGTCGGAGCCGAGCGTCAGACGCTCGCCAAGGACCTGGTAAAGCGGTACACCTCGGGGGAGAGCATCCGCGCGTTGGCGGCCTCGACCGGCCGTTCCTACGGGTTCATCCACCGAGTGCTCACCGAGTCCGGGGTGCAGCTGCGTCAGCGCGGTGGTGCCCGGCGCCGCAAGAAGGCGTGACCCGCCCCTCAGCGTCGTTCACCAGCGCCGCGCCCCGGGACGTCCGGTGACCGCCGAGGCGACCGGGGTTCGGCTGACCTGCGACGGGCCGGTCGCCACGGTGACGTTGTGCCGGCCCGACGTGCTCAACGCCCAGACGCCCGCGATGTGGCGAGCGATGAGCGACTTCTCCCGTGACCTGCCCGGCGACGTGCGGGTGGTCGTGGTCCGTGGTGAGGGTCGTGCGTTCTCGGCCGGCCTCGATCTCGCGGTGGCGGGCGCCTCCGGCCCGGGGTCGTTCGCCGAGTTGGCCGCGCTGTCCGAGCAGGAGTGCGCCGAGCGCATCGCGGAACTCCAGGCCGGTTTCACCTGGCTGCACCGACCGGACGTGGTCTCCGTCGCGGCCGTGCAGGGCCACGCGATCGGTGCCGGCTTCCAGCTCGCGCTCGCCTGTGACCTGCGAGTGCTGTCCGCGGACGCGAAGTTGTCGATGGCCGAGGTGACCCTCGGCCTGGTGCCGGATCTGGCCGGCACGAAACGCCTCGTCGAGTTGGTCGGATATTCGCGGGCGTTGGAGATCTGTGCGACGGGCCGCCGGTTGGACGCCGCCGAGGCGGACCGGATCGGGCTGGCCACCCTTGTCGTACCCCCGGCCGAGCTGGACGGCGCGGTGCGGGACCTGACCGCCGGCCTGCTCTCCGGGGCCCGCGACGCGGTGGTGGAGATCAAGGCGTTGCTCGCCGGTGCGGGCGGCCGGTCGCACGCCGACCAGCAGCGCGCCGAGCGGGAGGCGCAGACCCGCCGGCTGCGTGACCTCGCCGGCACTGGAGAATAGGTAAGGACCGCACGGGAAGATCCGGGTTACGACCGAGGTTGTCACACTCGTCGGGAGAATTGACCTGACGGTGCGGTCTGCCCGGCGACCCGGAGGTGAGCGATGTCCAACCCGATGTCCGGCGGTGGCATGGTCGGGTGGAGCATGCTCCGGTCGATGCGCAACCGCGACGAGGTCTCCGCCCACCGGCTCAAGCGCGGCGTGGCCCGCCGCATCGTCGCGTTCGCCCAGCCCTACCGGCGCGACATCATCGTCTTCCTGGCCACCGTGGTGTTGGCCGCCATCATCGGCGTGGCCACTCCGGTGCTCGCCGGTGACGTGATCAACGCGATCAACCGGGGCGGCACCGAGGCCGGCCGGCTCGTGGTGCGGCTGGCCCTGTTCATCGCCGCGCTGGCGGTCGCCGACGCGCTGCTGTCGCTGGCCCAACGATGGTATTCCGCCCGCATCGGCGAGGGCATCATCTTCAACCTGCGCACCCGGGTCTACGACCACGTGCAGCGGATGCCGTTGCAGTTCTTCACCCGTACCCAGACCGGCGCGCTGGTCAGCAGGCTCAACAACGACGTGCTCGGCGCCCAGCGGGCGTTCACCTCCACCCTGTCCGGTGTGGTCAGCAACGTCATCCAGTTGGTGCTCACCGCGGCGGTGATGTTCACCCTCTCCTGGCAGATCACCGCGCTCTCCCTGGTGCTGCTGCCGATCTTCATCATTCCGGCGCGCCGGGTCGGTCGACGGCTGGCGGACATCACCCGCGAGGCGTACAACCTCGACGCCAAGATGAGCGCCACCATGACCGAGCGCTTCGGGGTGGCCGGCGCGCTGCTGGTGAAGCTCTTCGGCCAGCCCGAGATCGAGGCCCGCCGGTTCGCCGACCGGGCTGAGCGGGTGCGCGACATCGGCATCCAGTCCGCGATGTACTCACGGACGTTCTTCGTGGCGATGCTGCTGGTCGCCTCACTGGCGCAGGCGCTGACCTACGGTCTCGGTGGCTGGCTCGCGGTGACCGGCGGCGTCAGCGCCGGCACCGTGGTGACCCTCGCGCTGCTGCTCACCCGCCTGTACGGGCCGCTCACCGCGCTGTCCAACGTGCGGGTGGACGTGATGAGCGCGCTGGTCTCCTTCGACCGGGTCTTCGAGGTGCTCGACCTCAAGCCGGGCATCGTGGAGAAGCCCGACGCGGTGCGGGTGCCCCGGGGCGCCGGCCGGGTCGACTTCCGCGACGTGCGTTTCCGCTACCCGAGCGCCGCCGAGATCTCCCTCGCCTCGCTGGAGGAGGTCGCCACGCTCGACCGGACCGTCAACGAACCGGTCCTCAAGGGGGTCTCGTTCAGTGTCGAGCCGGGGCAGATGGTCGCGCTGGTCGGCCCTTCCGGGGCCGGCAAGTCGACACTGTCGATGCTCATCTCCCGGATCTACGACGTCAGCGACGGGCAGGTGCTGGTCGGCGGGGTGGACGTACGCGACGCGACACTCGCCTCCCTGCGCGACGAGATCGGTGTGGTCACTCAGGATTCGCACCTGTTCCACGAGACGATCGCCGAGAATCTTCGCTACGCCAAGCCGGACGCCACCGACGACGAGATCTGGGCCGCACTGGCCGGTGCGCAGGTGGCCGACCTGGTCCGGGCGCTGCCCGACGGTCTGGACACCACAGTGGGGGAGCGCGGCTACCGGTTCTCCGGCGGCGAGAAGCAGCGCATCGCGATCGCGCGACTGCTGCTCAAGGCCCCGTCGATCGTGATCCTGGACGAGGCGACCGCACACCTGGATTCGGAGAGCGAGGCGGCGGTGCAGCGGGCGCTGTCGGTGGCGCTGGCCGGGCGTACCGCACTGGTGATCGCACACCGGCTCTCCACAGTGCGCGACGCCGACCAGATCCTGGTCCTCGACGGCGGCCGGATCGTCGAGCGGGGTCGGCACGAGGAGCTGGTCGCGGTCGGCGGGCTCTACGCCGAGCTGTACCGGACCCAGTTCGCGATCGCCGACTCGCCCACCCCGTTCGTCGACGCGACCGGCCCGGAGCCGGTGGTCATGCCGCTGGGCACCTACCGCGCCGACGAGGTGCTGCCGCCCGCCGCCGCCAACTGACGTCGCCGAGTCGATCAACGGGCCGGTAGTTCCGTCGCGACGCGCAGCTCGGCGAAGGCGAGGCCCAGGGTGACCGGGGTGAAGTGGGCGTTCAGGCCGCTCGGGTTGGGCAGCACCCAGAGCCGGGCGCCGGCCAGGGACTCCGGCTGCGGCCCGAATGTGGCTTTCGGCCGCTGAAAACCGATCCGGTACGCGGTCACCCCCACCACGGCCACCCAGCGCGGCCGGTACCGGGCCACCTTCTCGGTCAGGGTCGCCGCGCCGTCGAGGAGTTCCTCGGCGCTCAGCTCGTCCGCGCGGGCGCTGGCCCGGGCGGCCATGTTGGTGATGCCGAGCCCGAGCGCGGGCAACTCGTCCTGTTCGCTGGGGTGCAGCAACCGGTGTGTGAACCCGCCCCGGTGCAGGGCGGGCCAGAACCGGTTGCCGGGCCGGGCGAAGTGCCACCCGGTCGCGGCCGACCACAGGCCCGGATTGATGCCGACGAAGAGCACCGTCAGCCCCGGCGCGAGGACGTCGGGGATGGTCCGGTCCGCGGCCGCCGCCAGGTCCGCCCGGGTCGGCCGGACCCCACCTGCCGTCACAGGCCGCGCAGCGCGCCGCCGTCCACCGGCAGGGTGATCCCGGTGAGGTAGCTCGCGGCGGGGGAGAGCACGAACGCGGCCACACGGCCGAACTCGGCGGGGTCGCCGAGGCGGCGCAGCGGGATGGTGGCCTCCGCGTCGGCGCGGGCGCGATCCGGGTCGCCGGTCGCGGCGAAGAGTTCCCGGTTGCGGTCGGTCAGGATCCGGCCGGGCAGCAGCCCGACCACCCGGACCCCCCGCGGGCCGTAGTCGTCGGCGATGTCCTTGGCCGCGCCGACCAGGCCGGGCCGCAGGCCGTTGGAGATGCCCAGGCCGGGCACCGGGCCGCGGGCCGAGGTGGAGAGCACCAGCCCGATCGCGCCGCCCTCGGGCAGTACGGCGGCGATCGTGCGGACCGCCCGGATGGTGCCGAGGAAGACGGTTTCGAAGGAGAGCCGCCACTGCTCGTCGGTGATCGCCGCGGCGTTGCCGGCCGGTGGGCCGCCGACCGAGATCAGCGCGCCGTCGAGTCGGCCGAAGTGCTCCTGGGCGGCGGCGACGAGCTGCCCCGGGGTTTCCGGGTCGGTCAGGTCCGCGGTCAGCCCGACGGCGTGCTCCGGGCCACCCAACTGCTGTGCGGCGGTGGCCACCGCCGCCGGGTCCCGAGCCGAGAGCACCACCCGCGCGCCGTCGGCGACAAGGCTCTGCGCGGTCGCGTAACCCAGGCCGCGAGACGCGCCGGTGAGGACGTAGACGCGGTCGGTCAGTCCGAGATCCATAACTTCGATCCTGCCGCATCCGGTAGACCGTCGCCAGGAGGGGTGGGTACCCGTGGGGCGGGGCGCAGCAGGCGTACCCGGCCGACGATCTGGACTGCGACGGCGCCGCCGGCGCGGCCCACCGCCGGCACTCGGCGCGGACGCGGCGCCCGAAGCCCGTCATAGCGCAGGCGCGCCTCACGGACGGCCAACTCCTCGGCGGCCGCCGGGGGGAGCGCGTGCTGGTCGTGCAACGCACGGGCCAGGTCCCAACCGTCGCGCAGTGATCCGGCGGTGGGTCGCCGGGCGGCCCAGTCGGCGAAGGTCCTCGACCACCCGGCGCCGAGGCCGGCGGCGAGCAGTGGCCAGTGCCGGGCCACCTCGCCGGCCCGCTTGCGCAGCAGGGCCGCGCGGGTGGCGGCCAGGGGGCCCGGCGCGAACCCCGCCGGGGGTGGCCCTCCGGCGACCAGCGCCGCCACCAGTTCGGCCTGCCGTTCGGCGAGCCCTGCCCGGGGCGTGGGCATGAGGTCGCCGTCGGGTGCGCCGGTCATGTCACGGCCGGGAAGCCCGCGGCGGCGGCCAGGGCGTCCAGTTCCGCGCGGAGCTCGGCGGCCGGCGGGTAGTGGCCGTCGCGCTCCAGCAGCAGCGCCGGCGGTCGCCGCCGGTCGCAGAGCGCGCCGACCAGCTCCAGCACCTCCGCCGGCACCGGGTCGGTGTGGGTGTCGTGGTAGAAACCGCCGTGCTCGGCGCCGCCGGCCACGTGGGCGTACGCGACCCGCTCCAGCGGCAGGCGGTCCAGCAACGTGAGCGGGTCGGCGCCCCGGTTGCGGGCGTTGGCGTGCACGTTGGCCACGTCCAGCAGCAGCAGTGCCCCGGTCCGGTCGAGGATCTCGGTGAGGAAGTCCGCCTCGTCCAGCTCGTCGTCGGGCCAGTCCACCAACGCGGCGATCGGTTCCAGCGCGATCGGCACCGGAAGCTCGGCCTGTGCCCGCGCCACGTTGGCGCAGACCGCGTCGACGGCTTCCCGGCTGCGCGGCAGCGGCAGCAGGTGGCCGGCCTCCAGGCCGCCCGCCCGGACGAACGCGATGTGCTCGCTGACCAGCGGGGCGTCCAGGCGTTTCGCCACCGCGGCCAGGTGGGCGACCCGGGCCCTGTCGACCGGCTCGGCGCCGCCGAGGGAGAGCCGAACCCCATGCGGTACGACTGTCACCGCGCGTTCCCGCAGCTGCGTCAGGCCGGGCGGGAGCGGCCCGGAGGCGGGCACCCCCTCGGCCACCACCTCGACGAAGCGCAGGCCGGGCAGCTCGGCCACGAAGCCGGCGATCTCCGGACGCCAGCCGATGCCGACGCCGGACGGGCCGGTCATCCGCCGCACCCGCCGCCGCCCCCGCACCCGCCGCCTCCACCGCCGCAGGAGCTGCCGCCGTCTCCACCGGAGCTGTCGCCTCCGCCACCGGACGATCCGTCGGAGCCGCCCGTCCAGCCTCCGTTGCCGGAGATGGCCTGGCGCTGGATCTCGGCCTGCTCGGCGAAGCCCGGGTCGAGCGCCCAGAGCGAGGCGGTGCCGTACAGGGCCACGCCCATCGCCGCGCCGGCCGCTCCGTAGGTGGCGTAGGCCGGCGCGGAGGCGGGCGCGAGGTGGGTGTGTTCGCGGCGGACGGAGCGGAGGGCGGTGCGGCCGGCCCGGGTGCGGACGGGCGCGCGGCCCAGCAGCAGGGCCGCGCCCAGGAGGCCCGCCAGGGTGAGCAGCAGGTAACCCACCGGGCGATCGCTGAACAAGCCGGAGAACAGCCGGAGCACGCCGAGACCCAGGAGGGCCAGCAGGACCTGGTTCCAGAGGCGGGCGCGGGCGCGCTGCGTGTCGTTGGTCAGCAGCCCGCGCTGCTCCAGGCCGTTGCGGATCTGCTCCAGCGCGGTGCGTACGCGCTCGTCCTGCGGCAGGTCCCGGACCCGCGAGTGCCGGTGGGCTGCCCAGTGGATGGCCTGGTCCAGCGGGGTGAGCCCGGACGGGGCGGCACCGACGGTGGTCAGCCGGCGGTCCGGGCGCACGCCGACGGCGCCGCTGCCGCGCAGCCCGCCCAGGGCGGCGTGTACCGCGAGCTGGGGACCACCGTTGAGGTACGCGACCTGCTGTGGTCCGAGTGGATCGAGTGTGGTCTGCGCCGGGGCGGCCAGCAGGCGGATCCGGTGGTACGCCACGATCGCCACCACCACGATCGCCGCCGCGAGGTAGTACCGGAGGAAGGTCGGGCCGGAGATGCCCCAGGTGTCGCCGGAAGCGGCGTAGACGATCATCGACTGCTCCTGTCACCGGAGGGATCGGCGGCCCCATTGTGGAGCAGCGTCGCCACGGGCGACCGACCGGTGTCCGCGTGGTCAGTGGCGGCGGACCGCCTCCTCGACCAGGTCGAGCACCGGGCCCAGGTCACCGGCCGGTCGGCCCATGGCCAGGTGCAGCACCAGGCCGTCGTAGGCCAGCTCCAGGAACTGGGCCAGCACGTCGATCGGTACGTCCTCGCGCAGCACCCCGGCGTCGCGCTGGCGGGCCAGCCGGTCCCTGGTCGCCTCGGCGATCGCGGCGGACCGCTCGGCCCACCGCTTGGCGAACGCGGGGTCGGTGCGCAGCCGCCGGGACACCTCCAGTTGGCTGCCCAGCCAGCCGGTGGTGTCCGGGGAGACGGCGCGGGCGAGCAGATCGCGCATCACCTGCACCAGACCGTTGCGGGCCACCGTCTCGACCATGGCCGCGGCGTCGTCCTCGGCGACGGCCAGGAAGAGTGAGTCCTTGTCGCGGAAGTGGTGGAAGATCGCGCCACGGGACAGGCCGGTGGCCTCCTCGAGGCGGCGTACTGTCGCCCCCTCGTAGCCGAGCCGGGCGAAACACGCCCGGGCCGCGGCGAGGATCTCCTGCCGGCGCGCGTCGAGCTGGTCCTGGCTTACTCTGGGCACACGTCGATCGTCGCAGGTCACCCCGGGGCATGCAAACCGTACGTACGGCTTGGGATGTCGCCGATTACCATCGCCCGGTGACCCAGCCCCGCACCGTGCCCAGCTCCCCGCTGACAGTGGCCACCGTCCAGGCCACCCCCACGCCGGGCGACGTCGTCGGCAACGTGGTCGTCGCCGCCGACCTGGTGCGCCAAGCCGGCGAGCGGGGCGCCCGGGTGGCAGTCCTGCCGGAGTTGTTCCTCTGCGCGTACCACCCGCCGGCCCTCGCCGCCGACCCGGCCGGCACGGACGTCGCGGCCGATCCGGCCGGGATGGTCGCGGATCCCCGGCTCGACCCGCTGCGCGTCGCGGCGCGCGAGGCCGGCGTCACCGCGCTGGTCGGCGCGGCCGTCCGGCACCCGGACGGCCGGCGGACCATCGCGGCGCTGGTGGTCGACCGGGCCGGCGGGGTACGGGTCGGGTACGACAAGCAGCAGTTGTGGGGCGACGAACGGGAGCTGTTCACCCCCGGCGATCGGGGTGCCACGTTGCTCGTCGACGACTGGCGGCTCGGGCTGGGCATCTGCTACGACGGGTGTTTCCCCGAGCACGGCCGGGCCGCCGCCCTCGACGGGGCACACGCCTACCTGTGTCCCAGCGGATACCTGGCCGGCTCCGAGCACCGCCGGGATCTCTACTACGCCGCGCGTGCCCTGGACAACACGATGTTCGTGGTCTTCGCCAACTCGGTCGGCGGCGTCGACCCGTGGCGGTTCAACGGCGGCGCGGCCATCTACGACCCCGAGGGGCGGGTACTGGTCCGCGGGGCCGACGACGGCGCGGCGGTGCTCGTGGCGACGCTGGATCCCGCCGTGCTCGGAGCCACCCGGGCGGCCCACTCGATGCTCGTCGATCGGCTGTCGGAGCAGGGCGGCCCCCGCGTGTCGATGCCTGGCTGAGCCCTTCGACAGGTCAACAGCCGCCGCATCTGTTGGCGGACACGTCGGTCCCGTAGGGTGCCCGAGTGCCACTGCTCCTGCTGGACCTGGACAACACCCTGCTGGATCGGGCCGGGCCGTTCCGCCGCTGGGGTCAGCGCTTCCTGGACAGCATCGGCGCGCCCCACACCGACATCGACTGGCTCGTCTCGATCGACGCCGACGGTCTGACCGACCGCTGGGACCTCGCCGACGCCATCCGGGACCGCTACGAGCTGCGCATTCCCTCGATCGATCTGGTGGAGGAGCTGCACGACGGCGTGGTGGCGCAGACCCGGCTCGACCCGCTGACCGCCTGCGCGCTGCGGATCGCCGACGACGCCGGCTGGGTGCCGGTGGTGGTCTGCAACGGCACCGTACGCGTCGAGGACGCCAAGATTCGTCGGACCGGGCTGGACCAGTACGTCGCCGACTGGGTGATCTCCGAGGAGGCCGGCGTCAGCAAGCCCAACCCGAGAATCTTCGCGCTCGCCGCCCAGCGGGTCCGGATGCCACTGCGGGGGGCGTGGGTGATCGGTGACAGCCCGGAGGCGGACATCGGCGGCGCGGCGGCCGTCGGGCTGCCCAGTGTCTGGCTGCACCGAGGGCGCACCTGGTCGGACGTCCGGTTCGCGCCGAGCCGCACCGTGGACGGGTTGATCGCCGCGGTCGCCACCGTCCTGGCCCGCTGAGTTTCCCGCGCTGGAGGTCGCGTTCAGGCGGCGGCTCGGTAATTCGGTTGACCGCCTGCCGTGGTGGTACGAGCATTGTCCGCGCATGGTGCATCCCGGGCGTGTGTCCGGTTGAGGAGAGGGGGTCGGTCATGGCCGTCTTCGCAGGTCGCTTCCAGCCGCCTATCTCAGCCTCGACCAAGGGAACCTCACCACAGTGCGCGATCATGACCTTCCGGCGCTGGAGCGCCGCAGCCGCGGCAAGAGCCGCTTCGACGACGACGAACCACAGTTTCTGAAGCGCGGGCGGCCCACTGAGCCGCTCGCGGACCCGGACAGCGAGCCCGACCCGGACACCGGCGAGCGCTGGTCGTCCTGGGACGACGCCGTGCACGGGCCACAGCCCCACCCGGCCTGGCTGGTCACCGAGTTGGCCGCCAAGGACACCGAACTGGGTGTGCTGAAGACCGGCAAGGAGGCGGACGTCCACCTGGTCCGTCGGGCGGTGCCCGACACCGACCGGTCCTGCCTGCTCGCTGTGAAACGCTACCGCGATCCCGAGCACCGGCTGTTCCACCGCGATGCCGGCTACCTGGAGGGCCGCCGGGTCCGCCGGTCCCGGGAGAATCGGGCGATGGCCGGTCGGACGGCGTTCGGCCGGCAGATGATCGCCGGGCAGTGGGCAGCGGCCGAGTTCGCCGCGCTGAGCCGGCTCTGGGAGATCGGCGCCGGGCACGACCGGATCGCCGTGCCGTACCCGGTGCAGGTGCGCGGCACCGAGCTGATGCTGGAGTTCGTCGGTGACGCCGAGTCGGGGGAGGCGGCGCCCCGACTGGCCCAGCTACGACCCGACCCGGCCGAGCTGCGTGACCTGTGGGCCCAACTGGTGGAGGCGCTGCGGGTGCTGGCTCGGGCCGGCTACGCGCACGGCGACCTGTCGCCGTACAACCTGCTCGTGCACCAGGGTCGGCTGGTCGTGATCGACCTGCCGCAGGTGGTCGACGTGGTGGCGAACCCGCAGGGGCCGGAGTTCCTGGCCCGCGATGTGCGGGTGGTCGGCGCCTGGTTCGCGGCTCGTGGTCTCCCCACCGAGCAGGTCGATCCCGGCGTGTTGACCGGAGAGCTGCTGCGCGAGGCGGGCCTGCGCTGATCGGAGCGGGTCGGGCGGCCACACCGCCCGACCCGCCGCGTCGGCTACTGCAGGTAGCGCTCCACCTCGGGCTTGGGGCGTTCGCCCTGGGCGTCCGGGTCGCCGTGGGTCTCCCGGGCGGCCCGTCGGCGGCGCAGCAGGTCCCAGCACTGGTCGAGGGACTCCTCCAGCGCGCGCAGTCGTTCGCTGGCGTCGCCCTCGGTGCCCGACTCGTGGGCCTGGGCGTCGGCACGCAGCTTGTGTTCCTCGTCGACCAGCTCGGAGATCCGGTTCAGGATGGTCTTGTCGTCCATGCCACAGAGCCTGGCACAGGGTGCCGGGCATCGCCCGGATTCGGGGGTACCGGTGCGTCAGGCGTCACTGGCCCGCGCCGGCCAGCTCCGACACGCCCGCCTGGTGCTGATGCCGTGGTCGGTCGGCGGCACGCGCCCGTTGCGCCCGTCGCGCTGGTTCGTCGGCCGGCCCGGCGCGGCACCTCGCCTGACAATCCATTCAGGATTCCCGTAGGGCGAGACATTGATGTACGTGCGTTGGCGTAACCGGAAATTGCGCTGTCCGCAAGTCTGGAGGTGCCCCTCGTTTGATGAGATGCTTCCGTCGGCCCAGAAGGTGAAAGTTTCATCAACCTGCCCGACCGAAGTGGACCGCTACGGTCGCCGGGACGACGAGGAGAAGTGGTTCGATGTCGCAGGTGTTCGAGGCACGCCCCGCCACCGTCAGCCCCGAACCCCGGACGATCCCGTTACGACGCGCTCTGCCCGCACTGGTCCGTGACCCGCTGGGCGCGCTCGTCGACTTCGCGCAGGCCGCCGACGGCGAGGTCATCCGGCTGAACCTCGGCTCGTTCCGCCCCTACCTGGTCAGCCATCCTGAGCACCTGCAACGCGTTCTGCGGGACAACGTTGCCAACTACACCCGGGACGGCGACGGGTTGCTCTGGCGACCCGTTCGTCGGATCGTCGGTGACGCCATCCTGGTCGCCGAGGGTGAGGTCTGGGAGTCCAGCCGAGGCGCTCTGCAACCGTTGTTCACCGCCAAGCGGGCCGAGACGCTCGTCGACAAGATGGCCGAGGCGATCAACGAGGCGGTCGACGAGTGGCTCGAACCGGCCCGCGCCGGTCGCCCGATCGACGGCGGCGCCGAGCTGACCCGGATCGTCCTGCGCACCACCATGCGGGTGCTCTTCGCCGACCGGATCTCGGTCCCCGACGCGCTGCGGATCAGCGCCGCGCTGGACACCGTCACGACCGCGATGCTCCCACGGCTGCTGATGCCCGCCGTGCCGTACGCGGTGCCGATGCCCGGCGACCGGCGCTTCCGCGAGGCCGTGCGCACCATCGACGAGGTGGTACTGCCGATCATCCGGGAGGCTCGGGCTCGCCCCACCGACGGCGAGGACATCATCTCCACCCTCTGCCGGCCGCGCGCCGACGGCAGCGAACCCGACGAGTACGCGATCCGCGGCGACGTGGTCGCGATGTTCTCCACCGCCACCGAGACCACGATCGCCCTGCTCTCCTGGCTCTGGCCGGTGCTGGCGTCCCGGCCCGACGTGGCCGAGCGGATGACCGACGAGATCGAGCGGGTGGTTGGCGCCGAACGGGTCGGCCGCGAGCACCTGCCCCAGCTGCGCTACGGCCGGATGGTGCTCGACGAGATGCTGCGGCTCTACCCGGCCGGCTGGATGATCCCGCGCACCGCGGTCGGCGACGACGTGCTGGGCGGGGTACGGATCAAGGCCGGCGGCACCGTGCTGGTCAGCCCGTACGTCACCCAGCGGATGTCGACGTTCTGGGACGACCCGGCGCTCTTCGACCCGGAGCGGTTCGCGCCGGAGCTGCCCCGGCGGCGCTACCGCTACTCCTACTTCCCGTTCGGCGGGGGCCCGCACCAGTGCCTCGGGCAGTACCTGTTCCTGCTGGAGGCCCAGCTCATCGTCAGCACCGTGCTGAGCCGCTACCGCTTCCAGCTCAGTGAACCGGTCGACCTCACCCCCCGGATGGGCGCCTCGCTGCAACCCAAGCAACGGGCCGAGCTCATCCTCACCCCGGTCGAGCGCACGGCCGCATCGTGACGGAGACCCCGCGACCGGCGCGGGCCGGTCAGGACGCGGTCGCCGAGCAGGGCCGGGTGTGCGCGCTCGCCGTGCGGGGCGTACGCGACCTTCAGGATGTCACCGCCGCCCACCCCGAGCTGTTCGACGCCGCGCCGTTCGACCCGGCGCTGCTCAGCTCAGTGGCCACCGCCATCGCCTTCACCGCGCCGTGGCACACCGCCGCGGAGCTGCGGATCACCACTCGTACCCTGCTCTGGGTCTTTGCCGCCGACTGGCAGGTCGACTACCTCGCGCGGTCCGTCGACGACGTCCGGGAGGTGGTGACCGACTGCCTCGCGGTGGCCGACGGCGCGGCGCCGCCACCGGGGCGGCACCTGGCGCGGCTGCTGGCCGACCTGCGCGACGAGCTGACCACCGTGCCGGCCTTCGCCCGGCTGCGGCCGATCTGGCGCGACGAACTGGCCCGGATGCTCGCCGCCGTGGCGCGGGAGTGGGACTGGAAGAACCTGCCGACCGACCCGACCACCGGGCGGCGCCTGCCCGACCTGGACCGCTACCTGGACAACGCCGACAACCTCGCCTGCTCCTTCGTCAACGTCACCCACTGGATCGCCACCGGCGACGACCGGACCCTCGCCCAGCTGACCGACCTGCTCGACGCCGGTCGTGGCGTGCAGCGCGTACTGCGGCTGGTCAACGACCTGGCCACCCACGGCCGGGACGCCGAGTGGGGGGACCTGAACGCCCTTCTGCTGGTCGACGACCCGGCGCAGGTGCACGACCGACTGGCCGAGCTGACCGCCCGGTCCCGGGGGGACCTGGCCGCCCTGGCCGAGCGGTGTCCCCGCCAGGCGGACTACCTCAACCGGCAGATCTCCTTCACCGGCGGTTTCTACCAACTGTCGGACTTCTGGGGGGCACGCGATGAGTGACCGCGCCACCCGGGTGTTGGCCGACGCGCCGACCGCCGCCGACCCGGTCACCGACGCCGCCCGCGAACTGATCGCCGGTCTCGGCCTGCGGCCGTGGGGGCAGGTCGCCGCGTCGGTGTACGAGACCGGGCGTCTGGTCGCCGTCGCACCCTGGCTGACCGGGCACGACCAGCGGATCGCGTTCCTGGTGCGCAGTCAGCGCCCGGACGGGGCGTGGGGCCCACCCGAGGGGTACGCCCTGGTGCCGACGCTGAGCGCCACCGACGCGCTGCTCGCCGCGCTCGTCGACGGCAGGGCCGGGACGGAGCTGCTCGCCCCCGTGGCCCGTGGGCTCGGTGCGCTCGTCGGCACGCTGCTCCGCACCGACGCACGGACCCTGCCGGACACTCCCGCGCTGGACCTCATCGTTCCGGCGCTCGTCGACACGATCAACGACCGGCTCGCCGGGCTGGAGCGGGCCACCGCCGACCGACTGCCCCACCCGCCGTTGCCGCTGCCCGCCGGGCTCAACCGGGACCGGCTGCGCGCCGTACGGTCAGCGGTGGCCGCCGGGGCGGCGCTGCCACCGAAGCTGGCTCACTTCTACGAGATCCTGGACGCGGCACCCGCGGACGCCGGCCCCACGCTCACCGCGGTCGGCGCCTCGCCCGCCGCGACCGCGGCCTGGCTGACCGCGGCCGGCCCGGCCGCAGGCCCCACCGCGTACGCCTTCCTGCGGGCGTTGATCCGCGACGAAGGCGGCCCGGTGCCCTGCCCGGCACCGATCACCGTCTTCGAGCGGGCCTGGGTGCTGGGCGGCCTGAGCCGGGCCGGCATCCCGATCAACCCGCCGAACTCCGTCGTGGAGACCCTGACCGCCGCCACCGCCGGCCAGGGCATCGCCACAGGTGAGGGCCTGCCGACCGACGCCGACACCACCTCGGTGTCGCTCGACGCGTTGGCCCGACTCGGCCGTCCGGCCGACCCGGGCAGTCTGTGGGCGTACGAGACGGCTGACGGCTTCTGCACCTGGCCGGGGGAGGACGGCTTCTCGGTCACCACAAACGCCCACGTGCTGGACGCCTTCGGTCAGCACCTGAGCCGGCACCCGGACGCGGACGCGCGCTATCACCGGGCGGTCGACCGGCTGAGCGTGGTGCTGCCCGGGCACCAGCGCGCGGACGGCGCCTGGCAGGACCGCTGGCACGCCTCGCCGTACTACGCCACCGCCTGCTGCGTGCTGGCACTTGCCGAGTTCGGGCGGGGTGCGGCCGCCGCCGAGGCGGTGGATCGGGCGGCCGGCTGGGTGCTGAACAGCCAACGCGCGGACGGGTCGTGGGGGCGGTGGGGCGGCACCGCCGAGGAGACCGCGTACGCCCTCCAGGTGCTGCTGACGGTGCCGACGACTGTGCCACGGGTCGACGACGCCGTGGCTCGTGGGCACGCCTACCTGCACGAATCCGCCGCCCGGGAACACCCTCCACTGTGGTACGGCAAGGAGCTGTACTGTCCGACCGTGATCGTGCGCGCCGCAGTGCTCGCCGCCTGCCGACTGGTCGGCGTTCGTGCCTCCGGCGCGGACCGATCGGTGGTGGATTGCGGTTACCGGTCAACAAAAACAACAACTTGAGGGGTTGTGTGGACACTGCTAGCGTACGCAGAGCCTCAGCCCCGGATGCCCCGCTGCGGTGGGACGTCGCCCCCTCTGATCACCCGTTGATGAGCTGAGTCAACGCCCGGCCTGGGACGGTTCAATGCGTTCTCGCGGTACGAGTATCCGCACCAAGATTGTCGCCCTGCTGCTCTCCCTGGTCGCGCTGTGGATGTTCGCGGCCTGGGTGACCCTGCGGGACGGCTTCAACCTGCTCGGTGTCCAGTTGCTCAACAGCAAGGTCTACACGCCGAGCGAACCGCTGTTGCAGGAACTCCAGGTGGAGCGGCGGTTGACCCAGGCGTACCTGAGCAACCCCGACGCCACGCAGCGGACGGCTCTGGAGGCCGAGCAGCGTAAGGCCGCGGAGCTGGCCGGCGACTTCGCTGACTCGGTGCGCAACTGGCAGGTCGACATCGCCGGCAGCTCCGCACTGGACACCCAGCTCGGCATGACGATCGCCCAGATCAACGCGTTGGAGCAGACCCGCGCCGAGGTGCTGGACCGCAAGATCGACCGGATCACCGCCGCCGAGGCGTACACCGGAGCGATCGAGTCGATCTTCCAGATCTACGACGTGACGGGCAGTCTGGACGACAAGCAGATCGCCGCCGAGGCGGCGGCCCTGATCCAGCTGAACCGGACGAAGGAGCTGATCTCCCAGGAGGACGCGCTGCTCAGCGGCCTCTTCGGCAACGGTCGGATGAGCGGCGCCGAGTACGCCCGCTACGTCGCGTTGGTCGGCTCGGAGCGGTTCCTCGGTGAGGAGACCCGGGTCCGGCTCGCCGACGCCGACCAGCGCCGTTACCAGCAGCTCGTCGAGGGTGAGGCGTTCACCCGACTGCGCGCCGTGCAGGACAGCATCATCCGCGAGGGCCGGCCGTCGACCCAGCTGCCGATCGGCGCCGAGCAGTGGCGGGGCACCGTCGAGCCGGTGCTGGCCGAGGTGAACAACGCCGTGACCGCGGGCGGCGAGGGCATCGTGGGTCGGGCCACCGGTGTGGCCGTGATGGTCGTCGTCCGACTGGTGCTCGCCACCGGTCTGGGCCTGCTCGCCGTCATCGCCTCCGTCGTCATCTCGATCACCACCGCGCGGAACCTGCTGCGCCAGCTGGACCGGCTGCGTGAGGCCGCCTGGCAGCTGGCCGACGAGCGGTTGCCCCGGGTGGTGGAGCGGCTCGGGCGCGGCGAGGAGGTCGACGTGGCCACCGAGGCGCCCCCACTGGAGTTCGGCACCGACGAGATCGGCCAGGTCGGCAAGGCGTTCAACGCCGTGCAGGAGACCGCCCTGCGGACCGCCGTCGAGCAGGCCGACCTGCGTCGCAACGTCCGCGAGGTCTTCCTGAGCCTGGCCCGACGCACGCAGGCACTCGTACACCGCCAGCTCACCCTGCTCGACTCGATGGAGCGCCGCGAACACGACGCGGAGGAGCTGGAGGACCTGTTCCGGGTCGACCACCTGGCCACCCGGATGCGGCGCAACGCGGAAAACCTCATCGTGCTCTCCGGCTCCACCCCCGGTCGGGCCTGGCGGCGCAACATCCCGATGGTCGACGTGGTGCGCGGTGCCGTGGCCGAGGTGGAGGACTACACCCGGGTCAACGTGCTGCCGCTCGGGCCGGTCTCCCTCGCCGGCCGCGCGGTCGGCGACATCATCCACCTGCTGGCCGAGCTGATCGAGAACGGCCTGTCGTTCTCCCCGCCGCACACGACCGTCGAGGTCCGCGGCCAGCTGGTCTCCAACGGGTTCGCCATCGAGATCGAGGACCGGGGCCTCGGCATGAGCGAGGAGGACCTGGCCGCGGCGAACCACCGGATCGTCGACCGGTCCGAGCTGAACCTCGCCAACGCCGCCCGCCTCGGGCTCTACGTGGTGAGCCGGCTGACCGAACGGCACGGCGTGCGGGTACGGCTCAAGGAGTCCGCGTACGGCGGCACCACGGCTGTCGTGCTGATTCCGCTGGACCTGGTCACCGAGGCCGGCGTCTCCCCGGAGGACTCGGGCTCGTTCCGGGCCGGTTCGGCCATCCCGATGCCGTCGGCGCCCACCGCGGACACCGGCCGTCCGGCGTCCCTCGCACCTGTCGCGCTCGCCGCGCCGACGACCACCACGCCGGACGTGCCGGCGACGTCGGCGGTGCCGGTGACGTCGGCGGTGCCCATGTCGACCGACACCACCACCCCGACGACGGACGAGGAGGCCGAGGCGGACACTGTTCTCCCCACCCGACAGCGGACCACCCCGGCGTCCGGCACACCCGACCTGCCCACCCGTGCCCGGCGGGGCCCGGGTCAGCCCGCACTTGAAGCCCCGACCGTGCCCACTGGCCTACCCGCCGTCGAACGCGTCCGCCCGGAGGCCCGCGACGCGGAGCCGGTCGCGGCCGGCGACGGTGGTCCGATGCCCGCCCGCGCCGAGACGGACCGGACCGACTCCGGCCTGCCCGTCCGGGTCCGACAGGCGAGCATCGTTCCCGAGTTGCGAGACGACCCGGCGATGTCGGAGACCGACGACGAGGATGTGGTGCGCCCACCGGAGCAGGTTCGCCGGATGATGAGTTCCTACCAGACCGGCACCCGGCGTGGGCGGACCGACGCGGCTCGGCTGCTCGGCGGCGCCTCCGGCGCCCCGGCGGCGACGCCGTCCGAGCCGACCGACGAGGATCCACAAGCGACCTGACCGAGCACCGATGACGCGGGTTTCCACGCGGTGTGACGGTCAAGCCCCAGACGAACACGGCGCACAGCCGGGCGAGAAGAGGACGACGAAGTGACCCAGAAGACGGCTTCGAGCGCCGACCTGACGTGGTTGCTGGATGACCTGGTGGGCCGGGTGAAGCAGGCCGAGCACGCGGTCGCGCTCTCCACCGACGGCCTCATGATGGCCTCCTCCCAGGGGTTGAGCCGGGACGACGGCGAGCACCTGGCAGCGATGGCGGCCGGCATCCAGAGCCTCGCCCGGGGTGCCGGCAAGCGTTTCGGTGGCGGGCAGGTGCAGCAGACCATCATCGAGATGCAGTCGTCGTTCCTGTTCGTCACGGCGGCCGGCCGCAACGCCTGCCTGGCGGTGCTGGCCACCGAGGACGCCGATGTCGGCCTGATCGCCTACGAGATGGCGATGCTCGTCACCCGGGTCGGCAAGTACGTCGCGTCGCCGTCGCGCGGCACCGATCAGCAGGTCGGCGAGAGGTAGCGGCGATGACGGTCCAGGGGGAGTCCGCAGACCATCAGTGGGTGGATGACCATGCGGGTCCGGTGGTGCGTCCGTACGCGGTGACGCGCGGTCGGGCCCGCCCGGTCACCGGCACATTCGACCTGATCTCCCTGGTCACGGCGACCCGAGCCGAGGTCACGCCCGAGGTCGGTCTCGGTCCCGAGCATTTGGCGATCGTCGGGCTGTGTCAGCGCATACAGTCCGTCGCCGAGATCGCCGCCCATCTCGACCTGCCGGTGGGCACCATCCGGGTGCTTCTCGGTGATCTGGCAGCCCGCAGCCTGGTGCAGGTCCGCGAGCCGCAGACCACGGCCGGTCTTCCCGACAACAGCATCTTCGAGGCGGTAATCAATGGACTACGGGCACTCTGACCGGCCGGCGGGAGCGACGCCACTGCCCACCGCGATCAAGATCCTGGTCGCGGGCGGCTTCGGCGTGGGCAAAACGACAATGGTTGGCGCGGTCAGCGAAACCCGGCCGTTGCGCACCGAGGAGGTGCTGACGGAGTCGGGGGTCGGCATCGACGACCTGTCCGGGGTGGAGGCCAAGACCACCACCACGGTGGCCATGGACTTCGGCCGGATCACCATCAGCGACGACCTGGTGCTGTACCTGTTCGGTACGCCGGGGCAGGACCGGTTCTGGTTCGTGTGGGACGAGCTGGCGTTGGGCGCGATCGGCGCCGTGGTGCTGGCCGACACCCGCCGGCTCGCCGACTGCTTCCCCTCGATCGACTACTTCGAGGGTCGGGGCACGCCCTTCGTGGTCGCGGTCAACTGCTTCCAGGACGCCCGGAAGTACCGGCTCGACGAGGTGCAGGCCGCGCTGAACCTGGACCCGGGTGTGCCGGTGCTGCTCTGCGACGCCCGGCAACGTGAGTCCAGCAAGGAGGTGCTCGTCACGCTGATGGAGCACGCCATGAAGACCCGCGAGGCCCGCCGCCGCGCCGCCAGCGGAGACTGACAGAAGTTTTTCGGGGGAGGGTGTCCGGAACACCGTCGGCCGATCGTCATGCTGGCGACACCCCGAGAAACCAAGGAGCGACCAGATGAAGTACATGATGTTCGTTTGCAGCGACACCGAGCCGGACACCGACCCCACCGAGCTGCCCGACATCCACAAGTGGGTGGCGGAGAACGACTCCCAGGGCCGCGTCTGACCGGCAACGAACTGGGGTCGACAAGCGCTGCCACCACAGTGCGTGTACGCGACGGTGAGCTGCTCGTCTCCGAGGGGCCGTTCGCGGAGACCGCCGAGGTGATCGTGGGCTTCGACCTGCTCGACTGCGCCGACCTGGACGAGGCGATCGAGGTGGCCCGCACCCACCCGATGGCCCGCCAGGGGCGACTGGAACTGCGCCCGTTCGCGGACCTGTCCGACTGACGGAGTTGTCCACCTCACAGCGCCGGCCGATGCGCATCCCGGCACCGGCCGGTGCCGTGGCGGCGGAGGCCGTTGCCGCCGCCGGCGTCGAGGCGTACCCCCGGATCGTCGCGACACTGATCCGGGTGACCGGCGATTGGGCGTTGGCCGAGGACTGCGCCCAGGAGTCGTTGACCGTCGCCCTGGAGCGCTGGCCCGCCGACGGCGTGCCGACCAACCCGGGCGGCTGGCTCATGACGGTGGCCCGCAACCGGGCGATCGACGTGCTGCGCCGGGCCACAGTGGAGCGGCGCAAGCTGCACGACCTGGCCCTGCTCACACCGGACGACGCGTCGCCCGAGCCGCAGGTGGGGCAGGACGTGGTGGACGACCGGCTGCGGCTCATCTTCACCTGCTGCCACCCGGCGCTCGCGCTCGAGGCCCGGGTGGCGTTGACGTTGCGAACGGTCTGCGGTGTGCCGACCGCCGACATCGCCCGCCTCCTGCTGGTCAGCGAGTCGACGATGACCCGCCGCCTGACCCGGACGCGCACCCGCGTCGCGCAGGCGGGCATCCCGTACCGGGTGCCGAGCGGGCCGGCGCTGACCGAGCGGCTGCCCGGCGTCCTCGCCGTGCTGTACCTGCTGTTCACCCGGGGCTACGTCGCCGACGGCGAGCCCGCCTTCGCCGACGAGGCGGTCCGGCTGGCCCGGCTGCTCGACCGGTTGATGCCCGAGCAGTCCGAGGTCGCCGCGCTGCTGGCGCTGTTCCTGTTCCAACACTCCCGTGCCGACGCCCGCCGCGACGCCGCCGGCACCCTGCTCACCCTGCAACGGCAGGACCGCGACCGGTGGGACCGCGAGGCCATCGCCGAGGGCCTGGCCGCCCTCGATCGGGTACGCCACGACGGGCCGTACGCGTGGCAGGCCCGGATCGCCGCCTGCCACGCCACCGCCGCCTCGGCCGACGACACCGACTGGCCGACGATCGCGTGGGCCTACGACGCGCTGGCCGACATCCGCCCCTCGCCGGTGATCGCGCTCAACCGTGCGGTCGCACACGGCTACGCGTACGGGCCGGCTGCCGGGTTGGCCCTGCTCGACGCGGCGCGTGCCGGGGGTGGGCTGGACGGCTACCCGCTCAGTGTGGCGGTGGAGGCCGACCTGGTGGCCCGGCAGGGTGACCGGCCGCGGGCGGCCGGACTGTTCCGGGAGGCGGCGGCAGCGGTGGGCTCGACCGCCGAACGCCGTGCGCTGCTCGACCGGGCCGACGAACTCGATCGGTAGCGGAGCGGTCGCACGCCACCAGGAGCGGTACGTCGGTCATCTGGACCGGCGCCGCCACGCCGATCACGGAGTTGTGGTGGGCGACAAAGCCCCCGTGAATTGCCAAACCAGGCATCACCACTCCATTATCGACGAGCCGGGTCTGCCCCCGCTCCGCGATCTTGCATTTTCTGTCCCGACACAAGGGGCATACCCGCTCAGGTCGACGACCGAAACTGCAAGATCGGCGCGATCTTCTCGCTCTGCACACGTTGGTCTACCTGCACCGTGGGGCCGCATGGTCGATTGCGGGGAGGGTCAGCAGCGCTTGGCCATTGCCACGAACCGGGTCCAGGCCGCCGGGTCGAAGGCGAGCGCCGGACTGGCCGGGTCCTTCGAGTCACGTACGCCGATGACGCCCGCGAGGTTGTCGGCCACCTCGACGCAATCGCCGCCGTTGTTGCCGCTCTTGCTGCTCTTGCGCCACCGAGCGCCGGTCAGGTCCATGATGCTGCCGCTTCTCTGATGAGGCTGAGGGACTGCGCACGCGACAGGGCACCGTCGCGAATGCGTTCCCACCGTCGATCGAGCGTAGCAACGTCGCCAACCTTGTCGATGAGCTGCGCCTGCGCCTGGCTGTCGACGTGCGCGACCCGCGCCCCGTCCGGCATCTCGGCCACCGTGAACGGGCCACCGAGGCCCGGATACATGCCGACGTCGACGGGCACGACGAACAGCGACACGTTCGGCAGCGTGGCCTGCTCGGCCAGCCGCTCGCACTGCTCCCGCATCATGGCCCGGTCGCCGTCGAGGGTGCGCCGCAGGACTCCCTCGTCGAGGACCGCGACGAGCAGCGGCGGGCGTTCCCGGCGCAGGATGGCCTGCCGGCTCAGCCGCGCCTCGGCGAGGTCGTCGGCCTCGGCCGGTGTCAGCGCCTCGCCGACCAGTGTCGCCAGCGCGTACGCCTTGGTCTGAAGGAGGCCCGGTATCCACGCGAGCTGAAACGACCGCAGCGACAGTGCCTCGCGCTCGATCTCGGCCCACTGTCGGAACCAGGCCGGCGTCCGGCGCTTGAGCGCGTCCGGCCACAACTCATCGACGTTCCGGCCGAGCAGTTCGGCCACCCGCGCACGATGACGCGTCTGCGGAATTCGTCCCGTGCTCGCCCACTTGGCGGCCGTCTTCGGATCGACACCAATCTGAGCAGCGAGACTGTCCGCTGTGTGGCCCCTCTCGGCCATCGCGGCCTGTACTGCTCGATTCATCTCCAGACCCTCCAGAACGTTCCAGACGTCGGAAGGAAATACTTCTACGCGGTGTGATCGCTTGGCAACCCTCGGCAGGGTGCTGTGTAGACAGCATCAACGAGGGAGCACCGGATGCCCGAGGACAGGTCCTGCAACCGCCCACACCGGCCAGGCAATCGACCGGGCCAGCCGGCCTCGCCCCGCGTGAACGTCACCGGCCCGACCGGGCCACGGCACCCTCCGTACCGTGGCCCCGGTCGCGCGCCGAACGTCGTACCCGAGTCACGTTGGCGGTCCCGGTGCGGCCCGCCGGTCGCG
Source organism: Micromonospora sp. D93 (assembly GCF_018070365.1). Lineage (NCBI taxonomy): Bacteria > Bacillati > Actinomycetota > Actinomycetes > Micromonosporales > Micromonosporaceae > Micromonospora > Micromonospora sp. D93. Next base: position 69,416 of record NZ_JAGPXW010000028.1, read on the forward strand.
CATACCGCCGACGGCCCCCTGTGGACGTGCGACGCCTGCGGTCGGGACTGGCCCTGCCCTGCGCTGCGAGCGACCCCGACGGACGCCGCCCGCCGGGCGACCCTGATTCCCGAGTTCTCCCGGATCACCCGCCGGGCGATCCGCGATCTGCGCGGCCAGCCGGGCGGCCCCGATCCGGTCGCCATCGTCCGCCGTTTCCTCTGGTTCCTGCCGCTCACCGACGAGGAGGCCCGCGCGGTCGCACTGCGGCTGCGCTGAGCGTTCACCCTTGTCGCCAACCCAGCCGGTGCGACCGGCGACCGATATGGTGGCCACATGGAATTGCCGTTCGTGGTTGCTCTGCGCGGTTATGACATGCGTCAGGTCGAGAGTCTCTTCGCCGAGGTCGATGGGGCTCTGGCTACTGACAGCGCTGTGGCACGGGCTGCCGCGCGAGACGCGCTGCGGGCGGCCAGCCTTCGACGGCGGTTACGTGGCTACGACGTCCGGGAAGTGGATGCGGCGATAGACGAGCGACTCCGGGCGCTCTGACCGCAAGCCTTCCTAAGTGTTGACGGCGAAGGCCGCCCCCGCCGAAGCGGGAGCGGCCCTCGACCAGCCGTACGCGATCAGTTGGCGATCATGCGGCGCAGCACGTACTGCAGGATGCCGCCGTGCCGGTAGTAGTCCGCCTCACCGGGGGTGTCGATCCGCACCACGGCGTCGAACTCGACGCCGGTGTCGGTGCTGACCAGCACGGTCTGCGGGGTATCACCGTCGTTGAGGGCGGTCACCCCGGTGATGGTGAACGTCTCCGTGCCGGTCAGGCCGAGCGACTCCGCGGTGACGTCCACCGGGAACTGCAGCGGCAGCACGCCCATCCCGATGAGGTTGGAGCGGTGGATCCGCTCGTACGACTCGGCGATGACCGCCCGGACGCCCAGCAGCATCGTGCCCTTCGCCGCCCAGTCCCGCGACGAGCCCGAGCCGTACTCCTTGCCAGCCAGCACGACCAGCGGGATGCCAGCCTCCTGGTAGGCCACCGAGGCGTCGTAGATCGAGGTCTTCTCGCCGGTGAGGTGGTTGACGGTGAAGCCGCCCTCCACCCCCGGCACCAGCTGGTTGCGCAGCCGGATGTTGGCGAAGGTGCCCCGGATCATCACCTCGTGGTTACCCCGACGGGAACCGTACGAGTTGAACTCGTGGCGCGGCACGCCGTGCTCGGCGAGGTACGTGCCGGCCGGGGAGTCCGCCTTGATCGCGCCAGCGGGCGAGATGTGGTCGGTGGTCACCGAGTCACCCAGCTTGGCCAGCACCCGGGCGGCGGAGATGTCGACGACCGGGCTCGGCTCCTGCTGCATGCCCTCGAAGTACGGGGGCTTCCGCACGTAGGTGGAGTCGCTCTCCCACGCGAAGGTGTCGCCGGTCGGGGTCGGCAGCGACTGCCACCGCTCGTCGCCGGCGAAGACATCGGCGTACGCGGCGCTGAAACCGGTGGCGCCGATCGCCTGGGCGATGACGTCCTGGATTTCGGCGCTGTTCGGCCAGATCTCGCGCAGGTAGACCGGGTTGCCTTCGGTGTCCTCACCGATCGGCTCGTTGGCCAGGTCGATGTCCATCGTGCCGGCCAGGGCGTAGGCGACCACCAGCGGCGGAGACGCCAGGTAGTTCATCTTGACGTCCGGGTTGATCCGGCCCTCGAAGTTCCGGTTGCCGGAGAGCACCGAGACGACCGACAGGTCGTGCTCGTTGACCGCGGCGGACACCTCCTCGGGCAGCGGGCCCGAGTTGCCGATGCACGTGGTGCAGCCGTAGCCGACCAGGTTGAAGCCGAGCTTGTTCAGGTACGGCGTGAGGCCGGCCCGCTCGTAGTAGTCCATGACGACCTTCGAGCCCGGGGCCAGGGTGGTCTTCACCCACGGCTTACGGGTCAGGCCCTTCTCCACGGCGTTGCGGGCCAGCAGCGCGGCACCGATCATCACCTGCGGGTTGGACGTGTTGGTGCAGGAGGTGATCGCGGCGATCACCACGGCACCGTGGTCCAGCTCGTACTCGACGCCGTCGGCGCCGGTCACCCGGATCGGGTGGCTGGCCCGGCCACCAGCGCCGACCGCCGCGGTCTCCAGGTCACGCGGCTCGTCGGCCGGGTCGCTGAACTCGTTGGCCGGCGGGTCGCTGGCCGGGAACGACTCGGCACTGGCCTCGTCGGCCGGGCCGTTGGCGCCGCGCGGCAGCTCCTCGCGGGGCACGCCCGGCTTGAGGTCACGCTCACCGACGGAGTCGTCGGCCACGTAGTCGGTCAACGCGGAGCGGAACAGCGTCTTCGCGGCACCCAGCGGCACCCGGTCCTGCGGGCGCTTCGGGCCGGCGAGCGACGGCTCGATGGTGCCGAGGTCCAGCTCAAGGCGCTCCGAGTACTCCGGCTCGTGGTCCGGGTCGTGCCAGAGGCCCTGCTCCTTGGCGTACGCCTCGACGAGCGCGACCTGCGCCGCGTCGCGACCGGTCAGCTCCAGGTAACGGATCGTCTCCGCGTCGATCGGGAAGATCGCCACGGTGGAGCCGTACTCCGGAGACATGTTACCGATGGTGGCCCGGTTGGCCAGCGGTACGGCGCTCACGCCGGGGCCGTAGAACTCGACGAACTTGCCGACCACACCGTGCTTGCGCAGCATCTCGGTGATGGTCAGCACCAGGTCGGTGGCGGTGGTGCCGGCCGGCATCTCACCGGAGAGCTTGAAGCCCACCACCCGGGGGATCAGCATGCTGACCGGCTGGCCGAGCATCGCGGCCTCGGCCTCGATGCCGCCGACGCCCCAGCCCAGCACACCCAGGCCGTTGACCATCGTGGTGTGCGAGTCGGTGCCGACGACCGTGTCCGGGTACGCCTGGCCGTTCCGTTCCATGATCGTGCGGGCCAGGTACTCGATGTTGACCTGGTGCACGATGCCGGTGCCCGGCGGGACGACCTTGAACTCGTTGAACGCGGTCTGACCCCAGCGCAGGAACTGGTAGCGCTCCTTGTTGCGCTCGTACTCGAGCTCGACGTTGCGGGCGAACGCGTCCTCGCGGCCGAACAGGTCGGCGATGACCGAGTGGTCGATGACCAGCTCGGCCGGGGCGAGGGGGTTGACCTTGGTGGCGTCGCCGCCCAGGTCGCGTACGGCCTCGCGCATGGTGGCCAGGTCGACCACGCAGGGCACGCCGGTGAAGTCCTGCATGAGGACCCGCGCCGGGGTGAACTGGATCTCCACGCTCGGGGCGGCGGTGGAGTCCCACTCGCCGAGCTGGCGGATGTGGTCGGCGGTGATGTTCGCGCCGTCCTCGGTCCGCAGCAGGTTCTCCAGCAAGACCTTCAGGCTGTACGGCAACCGGGCCTGGCCGTCCACCTTGTCGATCTTGAAAATCTCGTAGCTCGCGTCTCCGACGCGTAGCTGGGTCTTCGCACCGAAGGTGTCGAGGCTCGCCACGTCGTACTCCTTCACACCAGCGACCGTGAGTAGTCCTGAGCAGTCTGTCGCACCGGTCGGGGTGCCGCCGAGGTTAGGTGACACTTACCGCCCGATTCCGCTTCCAACAAAACCGTACGTCCGTCTTGCTATCTGCGCAACCCGGCGTCACGGGCTGGGCGGCCCACGACCGCGCCGCGTCGTCGGGTCGGCGGGGGTAGGGTCGGGGCCGATCGGAAGGGGTGCCGAGTGATAGACGTTCAGCACTGGCTCTCGGCGCTACCTCCGGGCGTGATCTACCTGATCGTCGCCGGGGTGATCGGTGTGGAGAGCATGGGCGTCCCGCTGCCCGGCGAGATCGTCCTGGTCAGCTCAGCCCTGCTCGCCGCCACAGGCGTCGTGGAGCCGGAGTGGGTGGCCAGCGCGGCGGCGTTCGGCGCCATCGTCGGCGACTCCGTCGGGTACGCCATCGGCCGACGCGGCGGTCGACCACTGCTCGTCCGGCTGGGCAGACGATTCCCCAAACACCTGGGCCCGGCGCAACTCGCCCGCGCCGAACAGAGCTTCGCGCGGCACGGCGTCTGGGCGGTCTTCTTCGGCCGGTTCGTGGCACTGCTGAGGATCCTGGCCGGGCCGCTCGCCGGCGCCCTGCACGTGCCCTACCGCCGCTTCCTGCTGGCCAACGCGGCCGGCGGGCTGGTCTGGGCCTTCGGCACGACCTACCTGCTCTACTCGGTTGGCCGCGCGGCCGAACACTGGCTGAAGGACATCTCCTGGGCCGGGTTGGTCCTCGCGGTGCTCGCCGGGCTCGGCAGCACCTGGTGGCTACGCCGACGCGCGCACCGCATCGAGGCGGCCGACACTGCCGCCGCCTCGGCCGCGCCCGAGCCGGCGTCCCAGACTGCTGGGGCGGCTTCGGGCGGTGAGTCTGGTGCGGTGGCCTCCGGCGGTCAGTCTGGTGCGGTGGCCTCCGGCGGTTAGTCGGCCGAGGTGGCCCCGGCGGTTGGTCGGCTGTGGTGGTCGCGGTCGGCGTTGAGCCGATCCGCGCGGGCGAGCACTGACCTAGGCATGCCGAAGGGCCGGGCCCCTGTGGTGGGGTCCGGCCCTTCGCTTCGTGTGTGGTGGTGGGTGTCAGCTGGTGGCGTAGCCGCGGGTGGCGATCCAGTCGGCGAGGTGCTCGACGGTGATCCAGTAGGCGGCGGTGTTCGGGTCGGCGGAGTCGGCGATCTTCACCGTGTTGCCGTTGTCGTGGTAGCCGACGACGCTGATGTAGTGCCCGCCCTCGTAGGAGTGGGTGGTGCCGTCGGTGTCGGTGCTGGTGCCGGCGATGTTGGCGACTACTGCCCTACCGTCGTCGACGGTCTTGACGATGTCGGCGCGCAGGGTGTCGGTCTGCTTGGTGTCGGCGTCGGGGGTGCTGATTTCTACGGACCGGTAGGCGTCAGTCTTGCCGGTTTCCTTGTTCAGGACGGGGGTGATGTCGTTGATGGAGTTGGTGCCGGCTTCGGTGGTGCCCATTTCCTTGGCCATGTCGTCGACGTTGATGTTCTTGCCCTGCACGGACAGGGCGTTTCGGGTGGCGGCGGGGCCGCAGTAGTAGAAGTTCGGCTGGGCTTCGTAGCGCACGCCGAGTTCCCGGTCGCCGTGGCCCTTGCGGTCGGTCTGGGTCTGGGTGGCCGGCTTGCCGCTGGGGGCGGCGAAGGCGGTGGTGACGGGGCCGGCGATGGCGCCGCCGGTGAAGGCGAGACCAGCGGCGGTGAGGGCGGTCTTACGGATCAGATCGGTACGCATGGTGGCGTGCTCCTCTGCATCGGGGGTGCCCGCACGGCACTCAACGGGGGGTAGTGCGACCGTGCGGGGGAAGTTCATGGCGACGCCGGCGATCCGGGGGGACCTGCTCGGGCGTTGCGGGGGATGTAACCGGGGCGGCCTGGCGGGTGTTCCCGGCGGCTGCCGCGCCCCACCACCCGATGGTCGCGGTGGCATGCCAGGTATAACGACCCCGGCCGACCGCCGATTCCGCCGTCGGGGTGGCCCCGACCACCCGACACCACAGGTCAAACCCGACAACCCGCCCACGTGGCGAACCGGACACGCCGGCTGTGACTGCCTGATCGACTCGGGTTCACGGAAATCGCGGGGTCCGGGTGCCGGAGATCCCCCGACTGCATGAAAACCGAGTGGACCATGCCCATCTGGGCCGTTCGCGCGCCCCGCCCCGCCCCGCCTGGCCCGGCCCGGTGGCAGAAGATCTCACCGGCGGCCCGACCCGGGGATCGGGCTCGGCCCCCGCCCAACACGCACCACACCACCCAAGATCGTGCTCGATCCCGGAAGGAGGCCCCTCGTCACGATGAGGAGGCCACTACAACAAGGATCCGGCGCGATCATGCGGGGCCGGAACGGTCAGGTTGCGTCGAGCAGCTCCAGGACCGCGTCGCGGGCGGCCAGCACGGCTGCCTCGGACTGCGGGCCGGGGTTGAGGATGTCGAAGGAGTGCTGACCGTCCGGCACCTCGATCACCCGCATCGGCCAGCCCTGCGCGGTTGCCGCGGGGAGGAACGCGTCGATGCCGGCCAGGACCGGTGGGATGTCCTGGCCGGCGCGGGTCAGCACCAGCGGCACGCCCGTGCCGGCGCTGAGCGCTTCGACCGGCAGGAACCGAGCGTCGACCTCCCAGCCGGGGAACGGGATGAGCAGCGGGTACGTCAGTGCGATCCCGCGTAGCCATGGCGGCGGGACACGGAGCCAGTCGGCCGCGAAGAGGCCGCCGCCGGAGAAGAACCACAGCACCACCCGCTCGGGGTCGACCCGTGGATCGGCGCGGACCTGCTCGATCATCGCGGCGATGTCGTCGGCTGCGGCGGGCAGTGCCGACAGCTCGGACACCTGGTAGCTGACCAGCGCGGTGACCACGCCGCTCCCGGCGAGCAGTGCGCCGTAGCCGCGGTAGAGCAGCCAGTCGCGGGGATCGGGCGCGTCGGGTGGCAGTGGAGCGCCGTGCACCACCACGACAGCGGGCGCGGGGCCGCTGTGGGTGGGCAGGTGCAGGTCGACGTCGCCGTGTCGTTCGATCGGCGCGGGCGGGGTGGACAGGACGAAGGGCCGTTGTGCGACGGGCGTCGTCATGGCCTCATCATATCGATCTTCAACCTGCCCGGCTGCCCCGACCAAGATCTACAGGGGACTGTCGGTCAGGCCGGGTCGCCGGGCTTCGCGGTCTCGCCTGCCTGGGCGTGCCGTTCCAGTAGCCGCTGCCGGATCTCCTCCGGGGTGTACGCGCGCCGACGCCGTTCGGCCCGCGCGATGACCACGCCGGAGGCCGCGACGCCGGCGAGCCCGGCCAGCCCGAGAACCTTCCACCACCGCATTCGTTGCCGCATCGGCCTAGGCTAGACCCTCATGAGCATCAGCCTGGATGAGGCCGTCGAGTTGACCCGCACCGGTGACGTGTGGGTTTTCCGGGGTCGTAGCGTGCCGGACCGGGCGATCCAGTTCACCACCAACAGCCCGGTGAACCACGTCGGGATGGCTGTGGTGTTGGACGACATGCCGCCGCTGATGTGGCACGCGGAGTTGGGCAGGTCGTTGCCGGACCTGTGGTCGGGCACCCACCATCGCGGCGTCCAGCTGCACGACCTGCGGGACGCGGTCTGCGTCTGGGCCAACCGCTACGGCCAACGGGCCTGGCTGCGGCAGCTCGACCCGCCTGCCGACGGGGAGATGGAGCAGGCGGTGCTGCGGACGATCGCGCGGTTGGACGGTACGCCGTTCCCGTCGACCGCGCAGTTGGCGTGGCGCTGGGTGCGTGGTCGGGTGCCGGCACTGCCGCGCCCCGGCCGGCTTCCCGCGCTGCCGCAGCTCGGTCGGCTGTCGGCGCTGGCGCGCCCCGGCCACCCGACACCTCGACCGACCCCAGCCGACCGCGCCGGCCAGACCGACCGCGCCAACCCGGCCGACCAGGCTGACCGCGCCAACCCCTCCGGCTCGGTCAGCTCGGCCCGATCGGCGAGGGAGCGGGACCGGGCACTGGAGACGGCGTACTGCGCCGAGGTGGTGGCGGTGACCTATGAGGCCATGGGGTTGCTGCCGGCTGGCCGGCGTCCGAACTGGTATGACCCGGGGCGGTTCTGGAGTGGGGACGACCTTGGACTGGGCGCCGACGCCCGGTTGGGTTCGGAGATCGAGGTGCGGGTGCCGCTGCGCTGAGGTTTGACCTGGGCGGTCACCGGCAATTGCTGTGACCGTGAACGCCTCCACGGATCTTGACACGTTGGCCGACTTCTTCGACCGGTACGGCGTGGCGTTGACCTCCGGCGATCTGCCGGCCATCGCCGGCTGTTACGCCCTGCCGGGGTTGGTGGTGGCCGACACCTACAGCTTCTCGTTCACGACCCCGGCGGCGGTGGCGTTGTCCTTCGTGGGCGCCGCACCCGACTACCAGAGCCGGGAGTTGGTCGCGGCCCACGCCCGGATCGAGGACGTGCAGCAGGTGTCCGCGCTGTTGACGATGGTGGCGGTGGAGTGGGAGTTCCTGGACAGTCGGGGGCAGGCGGTGCCGGGGGAGCGGTACCGCTACCTGCTGCGTATCTCGGATGATGGTCCACGGATCTGCACGGTCGTCCGGACGGGCTGACCGACCGGGGCCGGTCGGCCCGATCCGTACCCGCCCGGTTCCCGGTCCGTGCGGCGCTGGCTACGCTGTCGCGTCGGTGGGGGACGAGGGGAGACCTGATGGCGGTGCGGCCGGACGGTGCGGCAGGTTCGCGGGCGGCGCGGGTGTTGGCGTCGATGCCGTGGATCGTGGTGCTGCTCGGTGTGTGCGCGCTGGTGGTGCTCCTGGTGATTGCGCTGTTGTCGTTCCGGACCAGGGAGCGGGATGCCGCGCCGCAGGCCGCGCCTCCGGCGTTCCTGCCGACCGTGCCGGCCGCCGCGTCGGCCACCGGTGGGCCGACCCCGGGCGCTGTGGAGCGACGCTCGGTGTCGCCGCGACCGTCGCGCAGCAGTCGGACGCCGTCGCCGCGGGCCACCGTGACCGGCTCGCCGGTCTCGCCGGCTCCGGGGCGGACGAGCGCCCTGATGGCGCCGCCAGTTCCGGTGGACGACACGGTCAGCGCCGGATACCAGGTCGGTACGAACGGCTGGGACGGGGACGCGGCGGTTCTGTCGATCGCCAACAAGTCGAGTCGGTCGGTGGACTGGCAGGTGGAGTTGACTCTCGACGACGACACGTGGGCCCTGCGAGTTGTCGATGACTCGGGCGTCTCGGTGCGGGGGCGCGGGCACGGGGAGTTCGTGTTGCGCGGCACCCGTTCGCTGGGACCGGGCGACTCTCGGACGCTGCGGCTGCGCGTCGGCTGGGGCGAGTCGGCGCAGCGACCCCTGAAGTGCACGATCAACGGGGTCGACTGCCGGATCGGCTGAGCTGGCGCCGGGTCGGTGGTACGGCGGGGGTTGCGCCGTCAAGGCTTTCCGGCTCGGGCCGCCGATCGCTAGGCTGCGCGGACGGTCCGCTGAAGGAGGTACATGTCCGGCATGCGCCGTTCTCCGCGCCCGCCGCACGGTCCGGTCGCGATCGCATCGTCGCCCTGGATCGTGGTGGGCGCCGGTGTCGTCGTGATGGTGGTCCTGGTCTTTGTGGCCATGGGCGCATACCGGGGACGTAGCCCCGCACCGGACGGCGCGCGGCCGCCGGCGCTGCCGGTGCCGTCGGCGGTGGTGGCGCCGAGCGTGCCCACGTCGGTGCCGTCTCCGGTGCCGGTGCTGCCGGGGCTGTCCGGGCGTGCGAGCGGACTGCCGCCGAGCGCCACGGCCCTGTCGGGATCACCCTCGGCCGGGCCGACGGTCGGTGCGACCGGGAGGCCGACGGCGGCGCGGTCGCCGAGCCGGGCGGCGCAGGGGCAGCCGGCGATGAGCGGGCGGTACCGGGTGGTGCAGAGCTTCGACGGCGGTTTCATCGGCGAGGTGGCGATGGTCAACGCGTCGGCCCGGAGCCGTGGTTGGACTGTGCGGTTGGAGTTCTCCGGTGGGCGGCTGGTGACCGCCTGGGTGGAGGGTGTTCCACAGGGGACGATCAACCAGTCCGACGACGGCTTCACGTACGTCAGCGGGGTTGAGGTGTCGCCCGGCGGTTCGGTGTCGTTGCGGTTCCACATGGAGCGGGCGTCCAGCACGCCACGTGAGTGCACTGTGGACGGGGTGCGCTGCGGGGGGTTCTGAGCGGCGCTCCCGCAAGGATGCTGCTTTGTTGCGACCATGTTTGCAAGACATTGCAGAATGTTTCGGCAAGGGTTAGCGTGCGGCCAATCAGCGACCAGAGGAAGGCGTCGATGAAACCCACGCCGATACCGCGCAGCGCCCTGCTGGCCCTTGCCTCCCTGCTCACCGCCACGCTCGTCGGCGCTCCGGTCGCCGTGCATCCCGCCGCCGCGGGCCCTCCGCCGTCCGACCGCGCTCCACTCCCGATCGGCGGCGCGATTCAGTGGCGTGACGAACCCACCGCCGAGGCGCTGCTGAAGGCCGGCGGCAACTCCGCCCGAGCCGAGCAGTTCTACTTCGTCCTGCCGGACCGGTTCGCCAACGGCGACCCCCGCAACGACCGGGGCGGCCTCACCGGTGACCGGCTGCGGACCGGCCTCGACCCGACCGACAAGGGCTTCTACCACGGCGGTGACCTCAAGGGCGTCATCGACAAACTGGACTACATCCAGGGGATGGGCACCACGGCGATCTGGCTCGCCCCGATCTTCAAGAACCGGCCGGTGCAGGGTGCCGGCAACGACATCTCGGCCGGCTACCACGGCTACTGGATCACCGACTTCACCCAGGTGGACCCGCACTTCGGCACAATGGAAGAGATGAAGCGGCTGGTCAAGCTCGCCCACCAGCGTGGCATCAAGATCTACCTCGACGTGATCGTCAATCACACCGCCGACGTCATCAAGTACGCCGAAGACAAGTACGCGTACGTGGACAAGGCGACCTCGCCGTACACCGACGCGCAGGGCCGGGCGTTCGAGGACCGCAACTACGCCGACGGCAGTCGCGCGTTTCCGCCTGTCGACAAGGAGTCCTTCCCGTACACGCCGACGTTCGCGGAGCCGGGGGACGCGAGCGTCAAGGTCCCCGCCTGGCTGAACGACGCCACCATGTACCACAACCGAGGTGACTCCACCTTCGCGGGCGAGAACAGCGAGTACGGCGACTTCTTCGGCCTCGACGACCTGTGGACCGAGCGTCCCGAGGTGGTCCGAGGGCTGACCAGGGCGTACGGGGACTGGATCGGCGCGACAGGCGTAGACGGGTTCCGGTTGGACACCGTGAAGCACGTCAACATGGACTTCTGGCCGCAGTTCAGCCTGGGCATCGAGCGGGCCGCCGAGAAGGCCGGCAAGAAGGACTTCTTCATGTTCGGCGAGGTGTACAGCGCCGACCCGGAGATCAGCTCCAGCTACGTCCGGCAGGGTGGCCTGCCGGCCACCCTCGACTTCGCCTTCCAGGAGGCCGCGCGAGGCTTCACCGCCGGCGCCGGCTCCGCGAAGGCGCTCGCCGACGTGTACGCCCGCGACGACCTCTACACGGCCCGCGACACCGACGCGGGCCGGATGCCCACCTTCCTCGGCAACCACGACATGGGCCGGATCGGTTCGTTCATCGCGGGTGGTGGCAGCGACCCGGCCAGCCACCTGCGTCGCGACCAGCTCGCGCACCAGTTGATGTTCCTGACCCGTGGCCAGCCGGTGGTCTACTCCGGCGACGAACAGGGCTTCACCGGTCCGGGCGGGGACAAGGACGCCCGCCAGGACATGTTCGCGTCGACGGTTCCCGACTACCTCGACGACGACCTGCTCGGCACCGACCGCACCCACGCCAGTGACCAGTTCGACACGGCCCACCCGCTGTACCGGACCATCGCCGAACTGGGCCGGCTGCGCCAGGCGCACCCGGCGCTGCGCGACGGCGTGCAGGTCACCAGGTACGCGGCCGACGGGCCGGGCGTCTTCGCCGCCTCCCGGATCGACCCGGCCGACCGCACCGAGTACGTGGTGGCCGTGAACAACGCCGACACCGCGCAGACTGTCACAGTGGACACCTGGTCGGCCGGCGCCACCTTCACCAGCATCTACGGCGGCTCAGGCGGCGAACAAGCCGGCGACGACGGTGAGCTGACCCTCAGCGTGCCGCCGCTGTCGGCGGCGGTGTACCGGGCCGGCAAACCCATCGCGCCGCCGGCCGACAAGCCGACCATCACCATCACCAGCCCGGCTCCGGACGCGCCGGTCGCCACCCGGGCCGCGGTCACCGCCCGGGTGACAGGTGACCCACTGGCCACCGTCACCGTCGCGGCCCGGGTGGCCGGCGGCCGGTGGACGCTGCTGGGCAGCGCCGACCACGGCCCGTACACCGTGCAGCACGACCTGACCGGCCTGGCCGGCGGCACCCCTGTCGAGTACAAGGCGGTGGTCCGCGACGGCCGGGGCCGTACCGCCACCGCCCGGTCCGCAGCGGTCGTGGGCACCCCGGAGCAGGGCAGCTCCCGGGAGTGGGCGGTCGTGCACTACCAGCGCCCCGCCGGGGGGTACGACGACTGGGGGCTGTACGCCTGGGGGGACATCGACACGGCGTACGTCACCGAGTGGCCGCAGGGGCAGCCGTTCGCCGGGGAGGACTCCTACGGCCGGTTCGCCTGGGTGAAACTCAAGCCGGGCGCGACGTCGGTGAACTTCCTGGTTGTCGACAAGGCTGGTACGAAGGACGTCGCCCAGGACCGCAGCATCGACGTCACCCAGACCGGCGAGATCTGGCTCAAGCAGGGCGACCCGGCGATCTACCCGAGCAGGCAGGCGGCCACCGGCGAGCCGGACCCACCGGTCGAGGAGGGCACCGCCGTGCTCCACTATCGGCGGGCCGACGGCAACTACGACGGCTGGGGCCTGCACGTGTGGGACGGTGCGGCCAACCCGACCGAGTGGTCCGCGCCGCTGAAGCCCACCAGGACTGACGCGTTCGGGGCGGTGTTCCGGGTGCCGCTGGCGGCCGGCGCCACCGGCCTGAACTACATCATCCACCAGGGCGACACCAAGGACCTGCCCGACGACCAGCGGCTCGACGTCGCCAGCGCCGGCCGGGAGGTGTGGCTGCTCGCCGCCACACCGGGCCGCCTGCTGCCGTCGACGGCCACCACCGCCAGCGGGGACACCGACATCAGCAAGCAGAAGGCGCACTGGATCGACAGGTCCACAGTTGCGTGGCAGACACCCCCGACCGACGGCAGGACGTACGCGCTGGTCGCCGCGCCCGCCGGCGGGGTCGGCGTGGTCGACGGGGAGCTGACCGGGACGTACACCACGTTGCCGCTGCGGGCGCAGCGCAACGGGCTCACCGAGGCCCAACGCGACAGGTTCCCGCACCTGTGGTCGTACCGTAGCTTCGCCCTGGACCGGGCGGACCTGGCCAAGGTCCCGGCGGCGCTGCGGGGGCAGCTGCTGGTCACCGAGCGCGACGCCGAGGGTGCGCTGCTCGCCGCGACCGGCGTGCAGATCCCCGGCGTGCTCGACGACGTGTACTCCCGGGCGGCCGACGCCACCCTCGGGCCCACGTTCGTGGGCCGGACGCCGAGCCTCGCGCTGTGGGCGCCGACCGCCCGGAGCGTGCGCCTGCACCTGTTCGACTCGCCCACCGCCGCCCCGAAGGCGGTGCCGATGCGCCGCGACGACCGCACCGGCGTCTGGTCGGTGCGCGGTGACCACACCTGGACCGGGAAGCTCTACAGGTACGAGGTGCGGGCCTGGCAGCCGGCGGCGCAGAAGGTGGTCACCGCGTCGGTCACCGATCCGTACTCGGTGGCCCTCGCCGCGGACTCCACACACAGCCAGCTCGTCGACCTGAACGACGCGGCGCTTGCCCCGACGGGCTGGCGCACGCTGCGCAAACCGGCACCGGTGCCGCCCGCGAAGGCGCAGATCACCGAGCTGTCCGTTCGGGACTTCTCCATCGCCGACGACACCGTGCCGGCCGAGCGGCGGGGGACGTTCCTCGCGTTCACCGATCCGGGAACCGCCGGTATGACCCACCTGCGGGCGCTCGGCGACGCCGGGGTCACCCACCTGCACCTGTTACCGGCGTTCGACTTCGCGACGATCCCCGAGAAGCGGGCCGACCAGCGCCAGCCGGCCTGCGACCTGGCGGCGCTGCCGCCGGACTCGGCCGAGCAGCAGAAGTGCGTGGCGGCGGTCGCCGAAACCGACGGCTACAACTGGGGGTACGACCCGCTGCACTACACAGTGCCGGAGGGCGGCTACGCCGTCGATCCGGTCGGCGCGGCGCGGACCACCGAGTTCCGGCGGATGGTCGCCGGGGTGAACGACGCCGGGCTGCGGGTGGTCATGGACGTGGTCTACAACCACACGTCGGCGGCCGGCACCGACCCGAAGTCGGTGCTCGACCAGATCGTGCCCGGCTACTACCACCGGCTGCTGGAGGACGGCACTGTGGCCGACTCCACCTGCTGCGCCAACACCGCTCCCGAGCACGCCATGATGGGCAAGCTGGTGGTCGACTCGCTGGTCACCTGGGCGCGGCAGTACAAGGTGGACGGCTTCCGGTTCGACCTGATGGGTCACCACCCGAAGGCGAACATCCTGGCCGTCCGCGCGGCACTGGACCGGTTGACAGTCGCCCGCGACGGCGTGGACGGCCGGTCGATCCTGCTCTACGGCGAGGGCTGGAACTTCGGTGAGGTCGCCAACGACGCCCGTTTCGTCCAGGCCACCCAGGCCAACATGGCCGGCACCGGCATCGGCACCTTCAACGACCGGCTGCGCGACGCGGTGCGCGGCGGCGGCCCGTTCGACGCCAACCCGCGGGTGCAGGGTTTCGCCTCCGGGCTCTACACCGACCCGAACGGCGACGACGTCAACGGGTCACCGGCCGAGCAGAAGGCCCGACTGCTGCACGCCCACGACCTGATCAAGGTGGGGCTCACCGGCAACCTGCGCGGGTACCGGTTCACCGACACCACCGGGCGTGCGGTCACCGGGGCGCAGGTGGACTACAACGGCTCCCCGGCCGGCTACACCGCCGCGCCGGGGGAGGCCGTCACCTACGCCGACGCGCACGACAACGAGATCCTGTACGACGCGTTGGCGTACAAACTGCCGCAGGCCACCACGGCGGCCGACCGCTCCCGGATGCAGGTGCTGGCGCTGGGCACTGTGGTGCTGGGCCAGGGCACCGGATTCGTCACCGCCGGCACCGAACGGCTGCGGTCGAAGTCGCTGGACCGCAACTCGTACAACTCCGGTGACTGGTTCAACCAGATCCGCTGGGGCTGTGAACGGGGCAACGGGTTCGGCGCCGGTCTGCCGCCCGCGCCCGACAACGAGGACAAGTGGTCGTACGCGAAGCCACTGCTGGCCGACCCGGCGCTGGTGCCGGACTGCGCGGCGATCAACACCACCGACGCCCGGTACGCCGAGTTGCTGCGCATCCGGGCGTCGTCGCCGGTGTTCGGGCTGGCCACCGCCGAACAGGTGCAACAGCGGGTCGCGTTCCCGCTGTCCGGAGCGCAGGAGACGCCCGGGGTGCTGACCATGACCCTGGACGGCAGTGGGCTGGGCGGGCCGTGGAAGTCGCTGACCGTCGTCTTCAACGGCACCCCGTCGGCGGCCGAGCAGACGCTGACCGGACTGCGCGGAGTGGACGTGGCACTGCACCCGGTGCTTGTCGACTCGGCCGACCCGGCGCTGCGTACCGCCTCGTTCGACAGGGCGGCCGGCACGTTCACCGTACCGGCGCGCAGCGTGGCGGTCTTCGTCCAGCGATGACGTGAACCGGCCCCCTTCCGCGTCGCGCGGAAGGGGGCCGGTCCGTTGGTGATCAGGCGAAGCAGTTCTCGATGGTGCCGCCTGGGATGGCCAGGCAGTTGGTCGGACGGTTCGCGGTGATCGCGGACTTGTCGTCCACGTTCACGTCTCCGAAGAAGCTGAAGACACCGCCCGGCTCGAAGGTGGAGAAGTTGTGGGCGACCTTCGTCTTCGACAGGTTGACCTCGCCGAAGATGTTGAAGATGCCGCCGCCGACTCCGATCGGGCCCACGGCCCGGTTGCCGACAACCTCGCTGTCGCGCAGCGTGGTGACGCTGCCGGCGTTGAAGAGCCCGCCGCCGAAGAAGCCGGCGGTGTTGTCCTTGATGCTGCTCTTCTCGAACGTGGCCACGCTGTCGAAGGCGATGGCCACACCGCCACCGACACCGGCGGTGCTGTTCTTCTCGACAGTGACGTTGTGCAGGTTCAGCTGGCTGTCGGCGGCAGCGAGACCGCCACCGGCGAGAACCGCGGTGTTCGAGACGAACTTGGTCTCGTACGCCGTGGTGTTGCCCTCGATGTCGAGGTAGCCGCCACCGAAGCCGAGCGTCTCGTTGTCGGTGATCTCGGTCTTCTTCAGCTCGACCGTTCCGCCGTCGACGTCCTCGGTGAAGATCTCCGCGGCACCGTTGGAGATACCGCCACCACCGATGACGGCGGTGTTGTCCTTGATCTTCGACTCCTCGACCTTGAGCAGCCCGGCGTTGAAGACGCCACCGCCGAAGAAGAAGGCGGTGTTACGGGTGACGGTGCTGTGCCAGATCTTCGTGGTGCCGAAGTTGGCCACACCACCACCGTTGCCGCCCGACTGGTTCAGGACGACCTCGGACTCCAGGATCTCGGCGGTGCCACCCGGCTGGACCAGGATTCCGGCGCCGTCGTTCTCCTCCGGCTGCTCGACGAGCGGCGTGACGACGCCCGGCGTGGCCTTCGGGGTGACCTTCGGCGCGGCCTTCAGGCCCGCCTTCGGGTTGGCCTGCCGCGCGGTGAGCGCCTGGGCCAACGGGGTGCCCGCCTTCACCTGCGCGGCGAGCGCCTCGGAGTCCGAGTAGGCCGCCCAGACAGCGGCCGGCTCGACGCCGTTCTCCAGTTCGAGGGTCTGGCCGCCCTTGATGGTCAGGCCCTTGATGGTGAGGTGACCACCGGCGCCGACGTTGAGGATGCGGAAGTAGTCCGCCGTGGCTTCCCGAGAGATCGTGGTGTGCTCGCCCTTGAGCGTGATCCGCTCGGTGATGATCGGCAGGCCGTTGCCCTGGTAGTCGTTGCGGGTCAGGTTGTAGGTGCAGCCCTTGGCCAGCTCCAGCACACCGCCGTGCTTGTTGTTGGCGAACACGATCGCCTGAATCAGCTTGTCGGTGTCGCAGGGCACCTCCTTCCCACGCTCGTGGTCCTTGTCCTTGTCCTTGTCCTTGTCCCGGTCCTTGTTCTTGTCCTCGTCCTTGTCCCAGTCGCGCGCCTCGTCACCCCGCTGGTCACCGTCCTTGCTGACCTGCGCGGTGTTCCAGTTCAAGCCGACCGCACCGGCGCTGCCCGCGACGCCAACCGCCGCGAGACTGATCACGCCCGTCAAACCGGCCACGCCACTGGCGAGCCAGAGCTTGCGGCGGCTCTTGGCCGTCGCTCGCCCGGAGGCTTCGTTGTTCGTTAGGTAGTTGGACATCGGAGCTCTCTGCCCTCTCCTCGTACCAGACAGGGTCGCCGCCGTCAGACGGGTGTCCCCTGCTACAAATCGGTTGTAGCTCCCAAAACCACCGTATGAGAAGGTTCCTCGCCTCGCGGGCTTATCCGAGAGAAGCCCACATTCGGTTCATGTTGCCCACACCAGGGCCTGGACCGACACACGACCACCCAAGCCGGCCTGCACGCACCTGACCTGCCCAAATGGGTACGCCCCTCCGAGCCGCTCGCGGCTCGAAGGGGCGCACCCTCTATGTGGTTCAGCCACCCGTTCCGGTCAGAAGCACCCGGGAACGTTCAGGCAGTTGGTGGGGCGGTTGGCGGACACCACGGACTCGTCGTCCAGCCGGACGAAGCTGAAGAGGCCGTTGGAGATCCCGCCGGGCGGCAACGTGGCGAAGTTGTGCGTCACCTTCGTCCGGTGGAGGCTGATCTCGCCACCATCGGTGTTGTAGATGCCACCGCCGCTGCCGAACGGGCCGACGGCCCGGTTGCCCGTCACCTCGCTCTCGCGCAGCGTGGTGACGCTGTCCTCGTTGTAGAGGCCGGCACCGAAGAAGCCTGCGGTGTTGTCAGTGATCCTGCTGTTCTCGATCGTCGCGACGCTGTCGGAGGTCACGGCCACGCCGCCACCCACGCCAGCGGTGCTGTTCTTGACCACCGTGGCGTCCTTGAGGGTGAGCTGGCTGTCGGCCACCGCGATGCCACCACCGGCGAGGAGCGCGGTGTTGTCACTGACCGTCGTCTGGTGCAGCGTCGTGGTGCCCTCGACATCCAGGACGCCGCCGCCGAAGCCGAGCGTCTCGTTGTCGGTGATCTCGCTCTTGTAGACCCAGACCGAGCCGCCGTCGACGTCCTCGGTGAAGATGTCGGCAGCGCCGTTGGAGATGCCGCCGCCGCCGATGATCCCGGTGTTGTCCTTGATCTTCGACTCGTCGACCTGGAGTACGCCGGCGTTGAAGACGCCGCCGCCGAAGAAGAAGGCGGTGTTGTGCGCGACGGTCGTCTTGCTGAGCCTGGTGCTGCCAAAGTTGGCCAGCCCGCCACCGTTGCCGCCGGACTGGTTGTAGAGCAACTCGCTGTCCAGGATCTCCGCGCGACCACCGGGCTGCACCAGCACCCCGGCGCCGTCGGTGAAGCCAGGCTGCTCGACCAGCGGCACTACCGCCGTACCGGCACCCACCGGCTTCGCCGCCGCGGCTACCGGCTTGGCAGTGGTGGCCTTGGTTGCTGCCGTTGCGGGCTTGGCCGGCGCTGCTTTCGCAGCCGGCTTGGCGGCAGCCTTGGCTGGCGCTGCCTTGGCGGTGGCCTTGACAGGCGCTGCCTTCGCTGCCGGCTTTGCTGCCGCTGCCGCTGCCGGCTTGGCGCTGGGCGCGGCAGCGGTCGCCGACTTCGCGGCGGGCGGCTGGGCCACGGTCGAGCGGACCTGGGCCGAGTACGGCGCCCAGACCGTCGCCGGGTCGGCGGTCATCGGGGACTGAAGGGTCTGCCCACCCCTGATGCTCAGGCCCTTGAGAGTGAGGTGCCCGCCGGCGCCGACGTTGAGGATGCGGAAGTAGTCGGCAGTGGCCTCGCGGCCGATGGTGGTGTGCTCACCCTTGAGGGTGATGCGCTCGGTGATCACCGGCAGGCCGTTGCCGTCCTGGTTGCGAGTCAGGGTGTAGGTGCAGCCCCTGGCCAGCTCCAGCACGCCACCGTCCTCGTTGTTGGCGAACGTGATCGCCTGGATCAGCTTGTCGGAGTCGCACGGGACCTGCTTGGTACGGTCCTTCTCGTCGTCCTTGCCGTCCTTGCCGTCCTCGCGGTCCTTGTCATTCTTGCCGGACCGGTCGTCGAAGCCGCTCCAGTCGTCGCCGCTCCACTCGTCGTCCTGACCACCATCGTCCTTGGCGCCGCCCAGGTTCGCGCCGCCGTCATCGCTGACTTTCTGCCGGTCGGTCGACGGCTGCGCGTCGGACACCTGGTCGGACTTCGGCTTGTCGTCCCGAGCGGCGACGCCGCCGAGGGCCGCCAGGCCGACCACGCCGGTCAGCCCGGCCACGCCGGCGACCCAGAGCGCCCGCCTTCGCCGTGTCGGCGGAGCTGCCGAGGCCCCGCCGTCGGTACTCGTTACGTCGTTGGACATCAGAGCCTTCCGCCCTTTCCTGCTACCAGACGGGATCGCACCGCCCGAGGCGCCACGACCAGCTACAAATGGGTTGTAGCCTCTGATCCCCACCGTATGAGAACGATCTTCGCGATGCGGACGTATCCGAAATAACCACGCATTTGGCGCAGGTCAGGTGAAGGCGGCCAACCGGTCCGGGCAATAGAAAAGCCCCGAGCAGCACGAACACCGAACGTTGCACGACAGAAACCCCTGGTCGCCAGCCCTCAAGAAGGGGCGGGCGGCCAGGGGTGGGCGGGCCAGGGATCGGGGCTTGATCCGTCAGCCCCGGCAGAACACCGGGTCAGCCGGGCAGGCGGGGGCCGGCTTCGCGCTGCGCGGCCAGCCAGGTCTCCACCTCGTCGGAGGTGCGGGGCAGGCCGGCCGACAGGTTCACCGCGCCGGTAGCGGTGACCAGCACGTCGTCCTCGATCCGGATGCCCACACCGCGCAGCTCGGCGGGGACCAGTTCGTCCTCCGGCTGGAAGTACAGGCCGGGCTCGACGGTGAGTACGTAGCCTTCGCCCAGGGCGCCGTCGCGGTACGTCTCCTTGCGAGCGTTGGAGCAGTCGTGCACGTCGATGCCGAGCATGTGCCCGAAGCCGTGCAGCGTCCACCGCCGGTAGACCGTCGACTTCTCGTCCATCGCCTCGTCCACGCTCACCGGCAGCAGACCCAGCTCGGACAGGCCCTCGGCAAGCACCCGCATGCAGGTCAGGTGGACGTCCTTGAACTTCACACCGGGGCGGATGGCCTCGATGCCGGCCTGCTGCGAGGCGTACACGATGTCGTAGACCTGGCGCTGCAGCGCGGTGAACCGGCCGCTCACCGGCAGGACCCGGGTGACGTCGGCGGTGTAGAGGTTGTGGCCCTCGACACCCATGTCCATCAGCAGCAGGTCACCCGATCGGGTGGCGCCGTGGTTGTGCACCCAGTGCAGGATCGTGGCGTGTTCGCCGGCCCCGACGATCGAGCTGTACCCGACGTCGTTGCCGTCGTGGCGGGCCCGCAGCGCGAAGACGCCCTCCAGGAGCCGCTCGGAGACCGCCCGGTCGGCCGGCAGGATCCGGGCCACGTCCTCGAAGCCGCGTACTGTGGCGTCGATCGCGTCCTGGAGTTGGCCGATCTCCCACTCGTCCTTGACCAGCTTCATCTCCGAGATGGCGATCGCCAACTCCCGGTCCCGAGCGGGCTGGCCCTCGGCGCGCGGCCCGTCGTAGGGGCGGACGACCGCGTCCACCTGGGCGTCGAAACCGCGCAACACCCGGGTACGCCCCGGAGCCAGGTCGGCGAGCGTCGCCTCCAGGCCGGTCAGGTCGGCGGTGGGCAGGCCCAGCTCGGTCGACTTCTCGCCGAGGGTGTGCCGCCGGCCCACCCACAGCTCGCCGTTGCGGCTGCGGAAGAACTCGTCGGTCTCCCGGGAGGACCGGGGCCGCATGTACAGCATCGCGTCGTGCCCCGAGCCGTTCGGGCGCAGCACCAGCACGCTGTCGGCGTCGTGGTCGCCGGTCAGGTAGGCGAAGTCGCTGCCCGGCCGGAACGGGTAGTCGGTGTCGTTGGCCCGGACCTTCTCGGTGCCGGTGGGGATCACCAGCGTCTCGCCGGGGAAGGCCGCCGAGAGGGCGGCCCGTCGCTTGGCGTAGTTGGGCGTCTCCGGGCGGGGCGTCACGGGGAGCGCAGTGTCGCGCCAGCCCTGCCGCATGAAGGACAGGAACGCCTCCGGGAAGTCCGGATCGTGCGATTCCGTACCGTCCGTCGGCGTACCGTCGGTGCGTCCCTCGGTCATTGCGCCGCTCCCTTCGCTTCGTTGCTGGTCCCGACGGTACCGCGCGCCCGGTTGGCGGTAACGCCCCCTGGGAGTCGGGCGGATCGACGGACGGCTGCAAGGGCCGACAGGGCGCGTGGAAAGATGGCCACCATGTGCGGACTTCTGGCCTTCTTCAGCGCGAACGGCAACGCCGCCGCCCATCGCGACCACATCGCCGGAGCGTTGGAATGCCTGCACCACCGCGGCCCCGACGAGACCGGGGTCGAGGTGGTCGGCGACGCCTCCGGCCGGTACGCGGACGGCGTGTTCGCCCACAAGCGGCTGGCCATCATCGACGTCGCGTCGAGCCACGAGCCACTGCCCTACGCGAACGGCCGTTACCTGCTGACCTTCAACGGCGAGATCTACAACTACATCGAGCTGCGCGAGGAGTTGATCAGGAACTTCGGCGCCCAGTTCGCCACCGCCGGTGACGGTGAGGTGATCGTCGCCGGCTACCACTTCTGGGGTGAGCAGGTGCTCACCCGGCTGCGGGGCATGTTCGCCTTCGTCATCTGGGACCGGCAGGAGCGCCGGGCGTTCGGTGCCCGCGACTACTTCGGCATCAAGCCGATGCACTACCTGGAGACCGCCGACGGCCTCTACCTGGCCTCGGAGAAGAAGGCGCTGCTGCCGTTCGCGCACAGCAACTACCAGGGCGACGCGGGCGTCGACACGGCCAACCTGAGTCACTACCTGACCCTGCAGTACGTTCCCGAGCCCGGCACCCTGCACAAGGGCATCAGCCGGATCGGCTCGGGGGAGTACCTGAACTGGACGCCGGGCGGCCGGATCGACGTACGCCGGTGGTACCGGCCGGTGTTCCGGCCGGCGCCTGTCGACGACGAGCAGAAGCTCTACCACGAGATCCGCGAGACGCTGCGGGAGAGCGTGCGCATGCACATGCGCTCCGACGTGCCGGTCGGCTCGTTCCTGTCCAGTGGCATCGACTCCACAGCGGTGGTGGCGTTGGCGCGGGAGTTCAACCCGAACATCCTCACCTTCACCGTCGGTTACGACGTGCCGGGTTACTCGGAGATCGACGTCGCCCAGGAGTCGGCCCGGCACCTCGACGTCACGACGATCCCGACCAAGATCGGTCCGCAGGACATGATCGACGCGCTGCCGAAGATCGTCTGGCACCTGGACGACCCGGTGGCCGACCCGGCGCTGGTGCCGCTCTACTTCGTGGCCAAGAAGGCCGCCGAGCACGTCACCGTGGTGCTCTCCGGTGAGGGCGCTGACGAGTTCTTCGGCGGTTACACGATCTACCGGGAGCCGCTGTCGCTGGGCACCGTCAACGGCCTGCCCGGCGGTGTGCAGAAGGGGCTGCGCGCGGTCTCCAAGGCGATCCCGCAGGGGGTCAAGGGCAAGAGCTTCCTGGAGCGCGGCACCACCCCGATCGAGGAGCGTTACTACGGCAACGCCCGGATGTTCACCGAGGAGGAGAAGCAGCACCTGATGCGCCGCTACGACCCCTCGGTGCGCTACACGGACGTCACCGCCCCGATCTACGCCGAGTGCACGGAGCTCGACGACGTCACCAAGATGCAGTACGTCGACCTCTACACCTGGCTGCGCGGCGACATCCTGGTCAAGGCCGACCGGATCTCGATGTCGCACTCGCTGGAGGTGCGGGTGCCGTTCCTCGACCGTGAGGTCTTCGACGTCGCGGCGAAGATCCCGGTCGACCTGAAGCTGCCGCCGCGCTCCGACGCCACCAAGTACGCGATGCGTCAGGCGTTGCAGGGTGTCGTGCCGCCGGCCATCGTCAACCGCAAGAAGCTGGGCTTCCCGACCCCCACCCGGGTCTGGCTGCGCGGCGAGATGTACGAGTGGGCCCGGCACGTGCTCAGCACCTCGGGTGCGGGCGACCTGCTCGACCTGTCGTACGCGCTGCGGCTGCTCGACGAGCACAAGCGGGAGGAGGCCGACCACTCCCGCAAGGTGTGGACGGTGCTGATCTTCTGCATCTGGCACGCGATCTTCGTGGCCAAGACCCTCGACCCGGGTATCCAGCGCAACCAGTCCGCACTGCTCACCAAGCCGGTGGTCGGCTCCATGGTCCGCTGACCCTGCCCCAACCCTGTTGATCAAGAGGTTTGCGTCACCGGAGCGGTTCCGGATGACGCAAACCTCTTGATCATTTCACTGTGGTGTGGTGTGGTGTGGTGGTGGTGGTGGGGTTTAGCGGCGGGCGCAGGTGACCGTGGGGAGCCCGTTGGTTCCTGTGGAACTCGCCAGGAAGCCGAACGTCGTGGTGCCATTCGGTGCGACAGTGCCGTTGTAACCGACGTTCGTCGCCGTCACCGTCGAGCCGGACGACGACTGGGTGGCACCCCAGATCTGACTGATCGCCTGCCCGTTGGGCCAGGTCCAGCTCGCGGTCCAACCGGAGAACGGCGAACTGCCGTGGTTCATGATCGTGACCTCGCCCTGGAAGCCGCCCTGCCAGGTGCTGGACACCTTGTAGGTGGCCATGCAGTCACCGCCGGACGGCGGCGGGGTGGTCGTCGGCGGATCGGTCGGATCGGTCGGCGGATCGGTCGGGTCCGTCGGCGGGTCGGTCGGCGGGTCGGTCGGCGTACCGCCCGGACCCACGCCGGTGACCTGACCGCTGCCGCCGTCGAAGGTCACGTCGGAGCAGCCGAAGAAGTTCTCCTGCGAGTCCGAGCGGACCCAGCGGGAGTAGATGATGTGCCGGCCACTCTTGCCCGACGGCAGGTTGCCGCTGAAGTAGTAGTGGCCGTCGTTGCTGCCGACCGACCCGCGCTGCGGCGGGTTGGTCACCGTGAGGAACGGCTCCTCCAGGTCACTCCAGGCCAGGGCCCGGGTCGGGCTCCAGCTGTTCTTCGTCACGTAGAAGTAGAACGTGCCCGGGTGATGCGCCCAGTTGCTGTACTTGAAGTCCAACCTCGCCCCGGCGGTCAGGTGGGTCAACGGCCAGTCGGTACGCGGCAGGTCGTAGCCGCGGAAACCGGTTGCGCCGCCGCTGCACAGTTGCCCGTCCGGGATGAAGCCGGTGGTCCGGCCGCCAGCGTCGGAACGCAGCACGCTGAACCAGTTGTACAGCGAGTTCGCCCCGCTCTGCGCCACGGCGGCGGAACACGCGGGGTTGTTCGGCTTGATCTCACCGGTCTGGCTGCGGCCGTCCTGCCAGCACAGGTAGGTGCGGCTGCCTGGCGTCATCGCCGCGCCGTGCGCGGCGGCCGGCTGCGGATTGGCCGCCAGGGCGACAGCGCCAAGCGCGAGGGTCACGGCCGCAGTGAGCAATGTGGCCATACGGGAACGGTTCACGGGTTCTCCTGACTCGCGAGGGGCGCTGGCTGAGCCGCCCCGCCGCAATCGGGTGGGATGTGGCGTGATCGCCCCGCTGTCGTGAGCGGTGCGACGATCACGGCGACGTGCCCCGGCGGAAACAGCCAGTGGACGTGCGCCGTCGACGGTCCAGTCCTGGACCGGTGCCCTCGCGTCTAACCAACCCGGCAACCGGCGGCGCCGCAGCCCTCGCACCGCCCGGTAAGCGTCATCCCACCACGCCCCAGGGGCCGAACGCAATAGGTCTTCCTCGATGCACGAGAAGACCCGCCGGTCTTCGGTGAACGCCATATCCTGCGTACGGGGAGCGGGAACGGAGAGGCGGCAGCCGGTGCCGGACGTGTTCGACGAGGTGCACCGCCGCTGCCGCGACGGCGAGTCGGTCGCGCTGGCCACAGTCGTGGCGACCTGGCACTCCGCCCCGCAGCCGCCCGGCGCCGCCATGGTGGTCGCGACCGACGGCACGATCATCGGCAGCGTCTCCGGCGGCTGCGTCGAGGCGGATCTCTACGAACGGGCCCGTGGTGTGCTCGACACCGGCCAACCCGAGCTGCGCCGCTACGGGATCAGCGACGACGACGCGTACACAGTGGGCCTGACGTGCGGCGGTGTCCTCGACGTGTTCGTGGAGCGCGTCGACGCTAGCGCCCTGCCGGCACTGGACGCGGTCGCCGCCGCCCGCCGCGGCGGCCACCCGGCGGCAATCGTCACCTGCGTATCCGCCGACGCCAACGATCCACCCGCCGACGCCCGCGACCCAACCGCCGGCGCCGGTGTTCCGCCGGGTGCCGGGCCGAGCGACCCGGCTCGGCGGCTTGGCCGGCGGCTGGTGCTGAGCGGTGAGCGGTCCATCGGTTCGCTCGGCGACGACCGGCTCGACGACGCCGCCAGCGCCGACGCCCTCGGGCTGCTCGCCGCCGGGCGCAGCGGGATGCTCCGGTACGGGTACCACGGGCAGCGCCGGGGTGGCGGCCTCAGCCTCTTCGTGACCGTATACGCAACCCCACCCCGGATGATCGTCTTCGGGGCTATCGACTTCGCCGCCGCGGTGGCCCGGATCGGCGCGTTCCTCGGCTACCGGGTCACCGTCTGCGACGCCCGGCCGGTCTTCGCCACCGCGCGGCGCTTTCCCGAGGCGGACGAGGTGGTGGCGCAGTGGCCGCACCACTACCTGCGTACGGAGTTGGCGGCGGGTCGGCTCGACGAGCGGACGGTGGTGTGCGTGCTCACCCACGATCCGAAGTTCGACGTGCCGTTGCTGGAGCTGGCGCTGCGCCACCGGTTGGCGTTCGTCGGCGCGATGGGCTCACGGCGCACCCATGACGAGCGACACAAGCTGCTGAGCGAGGCGGGGCTCAGCCCGGACCAGCTCGCCCGGCTCGCCTCTCCGATCGGGTTGGACCTCGGTGGTCGTACCCCGGAGGAGACCGCCGTGAGTGTGGCCGCGCAGATCGTCGCGGCCCGGTGGGGTGGCACCGGCGGCCCCCTCGCGGCGCTCGACGGGCCGATCCACCGACCGGGGTAGCGCGCGCGGCCGTGCGTGGCCTTCGGCGTCCATCGGGCCGCGCGTTGTGCCAGCCTGGTGCCACGGCGACCGGCTCGGCGAGCAGCGGTCGGTGGCGACGACGAGAGGATCGGCATGGGATACGCGGTGGTGCTCGGCGAAGCGCTCGTCGACCTGCTCGACGGCGAGCTCGACGGGGAGCGGGTCTATCGGCAGGCCATCGGCGGCGGGCCGCTCAACGTCGCCGTCGGGGTGGCCCGACTCGGCGGCGCGGCGCAGTTCGTCGGCTCGCTCGGTGACGACGCGCTGGGCGGCCGGATCCGCGCGTTCCTCACCGCTGCCGACGTCGGGGTGGCCGGTGCGATCACGGCGCCGGCGCCGACCACGCTCGCGGTGGTCACGTACACCGGGCCGGAGCCGGACTTCCGTTTCTACGGCGAGCCGCCCTCCTACGGACTGCTCGGCCCCGACGATCTGGACCTGGCGCTGCTGGAGGGCGCCGACGTGCTCTACTGCGGCTCGATAGTGCTGCTCCAACCCGACACGCTGGCCGCCGCCCGACGTGCCTGGTCGCTCGCCGCCGGCCTGCGGGTCTTCGACCCGAACGTGCGCGCCCGGCTGCTGAACGGACCGGCCGCGCTGGAAGGGCTGCGCGAGGTGGTGGCCGAGTTCGCCGCCAGCGCCAACCTGGTCAAGCTGAGCGCCGCCGACGCGGTGCTGCTCTATCCCGGTGAGCCGGTCGAGGGGGTGGCGGCGTACCTGCGTGAGCTGGGGGCAGGCACTGTGGTGGTGACGATCGGCGCGGCCGGTGCGGTGCTGGCCGCCGCCGAGGCCGACCCGGTCCGGGTGCCGGCGCCCAAGGTCAACGCGATCGACGCCACCGGCGCGGGTGACTCGGTGATGGCGGCGTTGATCGCCGACCTGCTCCTCGACGGCGAGCCGGAGGACCCGACGGGCTGGGCCGACCGCGTGGCCTTCGCCCTGCGGGTGGCCGGCCTGGTCTGCGAATCCCCGGGCGGCGCCACGGCCATGCCCACCCGCGCCGCCGTGCAAAACCGCTTCAACACCTGAGCCGGCCGACCCGCCCCGCCCCGCCCCCCGGCGCCGATCTTGCACTTTCGGTCGTCGATTGGTCCACTTTGCTCATATTCGACCCCGCAGAAAGTGCAAGATCGCGGCAGGGGGGAGGGGTTGACCCCGAGGTTTTGTGAGCGTTAACATTGACGACGCACGATGGAAATGTGGGCGTTGTCGGGGAGGCTCTTGTGCGTGTGGCTCTGGTACCTCTGGCGTTTCGCCGC
This sequence comes from Micromonospora sp. D93, assembly GCF_018070365.1. Lineage (NCBI taxonomy): Bacteria > Bacillati > Actinomycetota > Actinomycetes > Micromonosporales > Micromonosporaceae > Micromonospora > Micromonospora sp. D93. Next base: position 96,458 of record NZ_JAGPXW010000028.1, read on the forward strand.
GTCGCGGCCCTGCTGGTGATGCTTCTCGTGGCTGCCGGGATGGTCGTCGCCGACCCGCCGGAGCGGGCGCTCGCGTGGGACAACGGGGTGGCCGACACGCCACCGATGGGGTGGAACAGCTACGACTCGTTCAACTGGAGCGTCACCGAGGCCGACGTCCGGGCCAACGCCGACTACATGGGCACGAACCTGCGGCAGTTCGGCTGGGAGTACGTGGTGATCGACTGGGCCTGGTACTACCCCGGTCGGCACAACAACAGCCCCAACCAGGACGGGAGCCTGCAACCCCGGCTCCGGATGGACGCCAACGGGCGGCTGCTGCCGGACACCACCCGGTTCCCGTCCGCCGCCGGTGACAACGGGTTCAAACCCCTCGCCGACTACGTCCACGGGCAGGGGCTGAAGTTCGGCGTCCACCTGATGCGTGGCATTCCCCGCCAGGCGGTCGCCGACAACGTCCCGATCCTCGGCACCACCTGCCGCGCCAACCAGATCAACAACACCACCACCGCGAACTGGCTCAACCTGATGTGGGGCCTGAACATGTCCAACCCCTGCGCGCAGACCTACCTGGACTCGATGTTCCAGCTGCTGGCCTCCTGGGGGGTCGACTACGTGAAGGTGGACGACATCGCCGCCCCGACGTACCGGCAGTCGGAGATCGAGGGATACCGACTGGCCATCCAGCGCAGCGGCCGTCCGATGGTGCTGAGCCTGTCACCCGGCCCGACCTCGGTGGCCAACGGCGCACACGTCCAGGCCAACGCGCACATGTGGCGGATCGTCAACGACCTGTGGGACAACTGGTCGTCCGTGGACGCGCTCTTCGACCAACTGCGCAACTGGACCCCGTACCGCACCACCGGCGCCTGGCCCGACGCCGACATGATCCCGATCGGCCGGCTCTCCAGGTACGGGCCGGTCGGGTCGCCGCGCTACTCCAACCTGACCTCCGACGAGCAGCGGACCCTGATGTCACTCTGGGCGATCAACCGGGCGCCGCTGATGTGGGGCGGCAACCTGGTCGAGAACCGCGCCGCGGAGCTGGCGTTGATGACCAACGCCGCCGTCATCGGGGTCAACCAGAACAGCGCGAACAACCGTCAGCTCTACGGCGGCAACCAGCAGGTGTGGACCGCCGACGTGCCGGGCAGCACCGATCGGTACGTCGCACTGTTCAACCGCACCAGCAGCGCGGCGCAGGTGTCGGTGAACCTCGCCGACCTCGGGATCGGGGCGGCGGCCGTGACCGACCTCTGGTCCGGCGCGGTCCTCGGCACGGTGACCGGCACCCTCACCCGGTCGCTCCCCGCCCACGGATCCGGGCTGTACCGGCTGGCCCCGGACACCACAGTGCCGGTGCCGACCACGTACACAGTCGCCGCGCGGCACAGCGGCAAGCTGCTGGACGTGTACAACAACGCCACCAGCGACGGCGCCGAGATGGTGCAGTGGGCCGCGAACGGTCAGCCCAACCAGCGCTGGCGGTTCCAGGACGCGGGTGGGGGTTACCAGACTGTGGTCAGCGTGCACAGCGGCAAGTGCCTCGACGTCAGCGGCGGCGCGAGCGCGACCGCCGACGGTGCCCGCGTGATCCAGTGGAGCTGCAACGGCGGCACCAACCAGCAGTGGCGCGTACAGGACCTCGGCACCGGGTACGTGCAGCTCGTCGCCCGGCACAGCGGCAAGTGCCTTGAGGTGCTCAACGCCGCCACCACCGATGGTGCCCGCCTCGCCCAGTGGACGTGTGGCACCGGCACCCACCAGCAGTGGCGGCGCACCCAGGCGTAGCCGCGCCGGTGGTGGGTGGGGCTAGAGGTCGCCGTTCAGTTGGTCGTAGGCGCGGTGGGCGGCGACCAGGGCGGGACGGGCGCCGAAGGGCGCCTCGGCGGCCACCCGCTCCGGCGGGGCGCTGCCGGTGTGCCCGGCCCGGATCAGCCAGGCCAGCTTCGCCAGCTCCGCGTGCTGGGCCCGGACGAAGTCGACGTCCACCGGGTCACCGTGGCCCGGGATGACCACCGTGCGCGCGGTGGTCAGCCGCAGCAGGTCCGCGACCGCGTCCGGCCACTGCAAGGGGTACGAGTCCTCGAAGGCGGGCGGGCCGCTCTGCTCCACCAGGTCCCCGGCGACCAACACGTCGGCGTCCGGCACGTGCACCACCAGGTCGGCCTCGGTGTGCCCCCGCCCGGGGTGGCGCAGCAGCACCCGTCGACCGCCCAGGTCGAGGACCGTTTCGACGTGCACGATGTGCGTCGGGGCGAGCAGCGGGGTGTCGGCCAGCTCGGCGGCGAGCGCCGGGTGCTCCGTGCGCAACTCCTCGTACGCCTCCCGGCGCAGCCGCTCCGGCTCCTCGCGCAGGGCGGCGGCGGCCAGCTCGTGCGCGTACACCGGACGGGGTGGGTCGCCGGCCAGGACGGCGTTGCCGAAGCAGTGGTCGTAGTGGTGGTGGGTGTTCACGAGCGTCAACGGACGGTCGGTGACCGCCCGGACGGCCGCGGCCAGCTCGGTGGCCTGGTCGGCCGACGAGAGAGTGTCCACCAGTAGCGCCTCGTCGTCGCCGACGACAAGTGTGACGTTGACCCGCAGCAGCGGCTCGGCCAGCACGTGCACCCGGTCGGCGACCTCGACGAAACCGGCGTTCACGACACCCGCCCGGCCCGCTCGACGAAGCGTCCCCGGTCGACCAGGATCCGGTCCACCCGGCCCCGGGCCACCGTCTGGTCGCCGTCGCTGACCGTGACCTCGAACGACAGCCGGCGACCGTCGACCGTCGCCAGCAGCGCCTGCGCGCGGACCGTCCGGCCGACCACTGTCGGCGCCAGGTGCTCCAACTCGACCCGGGTGCCCACTGTCGTCGAACCGGGCGGCATCCCGGTCGCCGTCGCCGCGACGGTGGCCGCCTCGGCCAGCGCCAGCACCCGGGGAGTGCCCAGCACCGGTACGTCCCCGGAACCGACCGCCTGAGCGGTGTCCGCGTCGGTGACCGTCAACTCGACCTGGGCGGTCAGACCCGGCGCGAAGGCCGGCTCGGGCTGCTCCTGCATGGTCGTCAGCCTAGGGGCTCGCTGGACGCGTCGAGCACCCGCCCGACGATCCGGGCGCACCCGGCCCCGACGGCCAACGGGTGGTCCCCGTCGGTCGATGCCGTCCCCGTCGTTAACCTTGACCCCGATGGCCGTCGTGACTGACCCCCAGCCCCCCGCCCGGACCGACCCGCCCGCGTCCCCGGACGGGGGTCGTCGGCGCATCGTCGCCATGACCGTCTGGGCGGTCGCCTTCGTCGGCGCGTGGCTGGGCATCGGGCTTCCCACCGATCCCGCGTACGCCTTCGTCTGGATCTGGCTCGCGACCATCGCCTGGAACAGCGAACGGCCCTGGCGCAGTCACCTGCGCTTCGCCCGGGACTGGGTGCCGGTGGTGCTGCTCTTCGTGGTGTACAACCTCTCGCGCGGGTTCGCCGACAACGGGGCCACGCCGCACGCCATGGAGCTGATCGTCGCCGACCGGTTCATGTTCGGCTGGGCCACCGGCGGTGAGGTGCCCACCGTCTGGTTGCAGCAGCACCTCTACCGCCCGCAGGTGCACTGGTGGGACGTCGCGGCGAGCTGGGTGTACTTCTCGCACTTCGTGGTGGCGCTGACCGCCGCCGCGGTGCTCTGGCTGCGCGACCGGCACCGCTGGGCCGCGTACATGCGGCGCTGGGGTTTCCTCTGCGCGGCCGGTCTGGTCACCTACTTCATCTACCCGGCCGCCCCGCCCTGGTGGGCGGCGCAGAACGGCCTGCTCACCGAGGTCGCCCGGATCTCCACCCGGGGTTGGAAGGCGTTCGGCATGCACGGCGCCGGCAACGTCCTCAACGCCGGCCAGATCGCCTCCAACCCGGTCGCCGCGATGCCGTCGCTGCACACCGCGTGGGCGCTGTTCGTGGTGCTGTTCTTCCTGACCGCGACCCGTCGTCGCTGGTGGCCACTGCTGCTCGCGTACCCGCTGGCGATGACCTTCACCCTGGTCTACTCCGGTGAGCACTACGTGATCGACGTGCTGGTCGGCTGGGCGTACGTGGGGCTGACCTTCCTGGTGGTCGGTCTGGCCGAGCGCGGCTGGGCGGCCTGGCGAGCCCGCCACCCGAGCGCCAAGTCGGCACAGGCCACGGGACTCCCACCGTCGCCCACCGACCCCCCGCCCGGCGAGCCCGAGCCCCCGTCACCACGGGAACCGGACACGAC